>JACRAN010000236.1 GCA_016234735.1 Bacteroidota bacterium
GACGACACTTACTACACCTTCCACACGCAAAGCCGGAATGCCTACTTTGTATCGAACCGGCCCGGCTCCAAGTGCCCAAACCCCAAGCAGAACGAGGACTGCTTCGACATTTACGAAGCCCGCATTTTTGCCGAACTCAAACTGAAAGTGTTCCGCTCGCTCGACAATATGCCCGTGTACGCTCCGCAAATCGACATCAAAGAATTAGGTACGGCCGAAAAAGGCTCGTTCGCTGCCCGCAACGACGAAAACAGCCTCCAGGTGCGCCTGGAAACCGGCAAACGCTACCAATTTACGGTCATTGCCAACGGCTACGACCCTTACGTTTTTGAGTTCAGCACGGAGGACATCAGCTACTTCATCGAACTGGACCGCCAGATTTTCCTGCGGCGGCCCATCGACCCGTGATTTTTTTTCCCCTGAAAAAAAATGCCACTTGCATCGGACGCGGTTTAACCTTACTTTTGCAGCGCCTTAGAATTTAATCGCCCTTCCCGTTTTCCTTCTCATTACATTCAAGTCGGCCATTTTTTTCACTCCTTTCGTGTCTCACCACATCAGCTACGGGTATTGTCGCCAAAGTACCCCGGAAGTCCGTTCCGGGGCAGCGGAAAAGATTTCCGCTGTACTCACTGTCTCACTTCTCACTTCTGTATTTCCAACTGGTCAGGCTCACTTCGGTAATTATTTTTTTTACACGAACAAACACTGACAACAAATGCTCATCAGAACACTATTGACCCTGGCAGCCTGCGCCTGCATGATTGCCTATTTGACCGCACAGCAGCCTGCCGCAAATTTGAAAGCCAGAAGGCTCGACAGCGCCATCAACTCCCTGACCGCTGATTTTGCGCCGGTGCGCTACGGCGACCGGGTTTATTTTTCCTCGCTGCGGCAGGAGGTGCCGGAAACCACGCCGGTAAGCAGAATTTTTAGTTTCAAACCCGGCGAAAAAGCAGTTCTGGAAACGGAACTCAACCCCAAAAGCAGTTCCCGCCATGCCGCCCATGTCGCCCTGATGCCCGATGCCAGCCGCATGTATTTTACGCTTTGCAAAGACGAAACCCCGGCGGACTGCGAAATCTGGTACCGGGAACGGGAGTACGAGGGCACCTGGGGGCCGCCCGTGCGGATGCCCGAAACCATCAACGTGGCAGGCTTCACGGCCACGCAGCCCGCCATCGGGTGGGATGTGACGGTGAAAAAATTCGTGCTGTACTTCGTGTCCGACCGGCCGGGCGGTCCCGGAAAATTGGACATCTGGTGCAGCCCCATCAACTGGAGCGGCAGGTTTGAAACGCCGTTCCCGCTGCCGGTCAACACGGCGGAGGACGACGTGACCCCGTTTTTCAACCAGTACTCGCAGGTGCTTTTTTTTAGTTCCAATGGGCGGAAAGGCTTCGGCAGGTTCGACGTTTTTTCCGCAGAAAAAACCAGCCCGACCGACTGGTCGAAGCCGAAAAACCTCGGCAGGCCGTTCAACAGTGCCTACGACGACCTCTATTTTTCGGAGCACAGCGCCTCCAACATTTCCTACCTCGCTTCCGACCGGCCCGGCTCGCAGTGCAGCGGCAACATTGAAGGGCCGCAGTGTTTCGACCTGTACGAAATTTCGGAGGCAACGCCCCAGCCGCCCTCGCTGAATACCGCCACCGTCTCCCGGCAATGAGGTGGTTTGATTTTTCAAAGCTGTCCGGTCGTTGCAAAAAAAAACTTGGTTAACTTGCCGCCCCCGATTCTCCATCCGGCAACCTGAAATCAACTTTTTGCAACCATGAAAAAACTTGCGTTACACTGGCAAATCCTGTTGGGCATTGCAGCGGGCATCGTTTTCGGGCTTTTTGCGGCGAAAATGGGATGGGTACAATTCGTCACCGATTGGGTGAAGCCCTTCGGCACCATCTTCATCAACCTGTTGAAACTCATCGCCGTGCCGCTCATCGTCACCTCGCTCATCAAGGGCGTGGCCGACCTCAAGGACATCCGAAAATTGGGGAAAATGGGCGGTCGGACGTTTTCGATTTACATCCTGACCACCGCTTTTGCTGTCAGTCTTGGGCTGTTGATTGTCAACATTGTGCGCCCCGGCTATTTCATCAAAGAGGAAAACCGCACTTTGATGATAGAAAAATTTGCCGACAAGACTGCTTCCAAAATCGAAGCGGCAGAAACCGCCAAAAATCAGGGACCGCTCCAGCCCCTCGTGGACATCGTGCCGGACAACCTGTTCAAGGCAGCCACGGAAAACACCAACATGCTCCAGGTGATTTTTTTCGTCGTCTTTTTCGGCATCGGGTTGATACTCATCCCGGAGGCACAATCCCGACCGGTCATCGACTTTTTCAACGGGGCCAATGAAGTCATTATGAAACTCATCGACATCATCATGCTTTCGGCTCCGATTGGCGTATTTGCCCTGCTCTCTTCGCTGATTGTGGAGTTGCCGACCGCCGACCTGCTGTTTGCATTGCTTGGCTATGCCGCCTGTGTACTGCTCGGCCTCGCCCTCCTGCTTTTTGCTTTTTACCCGCTGCTCGTCAAGCTTTTTGCGAAGAAAAGCTACTCCTTTTTCATGAAGGGCATAGCCCCGGCGCAACTGCTGGCATTCAGCACCAGTTCGAGTGCCGCTACCCTGCCCGTCTCCATGGAATGTGCGCAGGAGCACCTCGGCGTGGACGAAGAAGTGGCGAGTTTCGTGCTGCCCATCGGTGCTACGGTCAACATGGACGGCACGGCGCTCTACCAGGGGGTGGCGGCGGTGTTCATCGCACAGGCATTCGGGATGCATCTCGACCTGGCGGCGCAATTGGGCATCATCCTCACGGCAACGCTGGCCAGCATCGGCTCGGCGGCAGTGCCGGGGGCAGGCATGGTCATGCTCGTCATCGTGCTGGCGAAGGCAGGGATACCGGAGGCTGGGCTGGCACTCATTTTTGCGGTGGACAGGCCGTTAGACATGTGCCGCACAGTCGCCAACGTGACCAGCGACCTCACCATTTCGATGATTATCGCCAAAGGTTTGGGCAAATTGCACGAACCAAAGCCGAAAAATTTGTAGCGCACGGTGAGTTCTGGCGCCGGCAAAATTGGCACATCATTTTTAGAATTCGTTTCTCAAAAATTCAACGCACATGAACGCCCGCAGGAATACCCTGACCCTTGTTTTTGCAGCGCAAATTTTTCTGGCAAACTTCCTGTCCGCCCAGTGCCCCGTCACCGCTAACGCCGGCCCCGACCTGCTGGTCTGCGACCCTGGCGCTTCGACTACCCTGATGGGCAGTTCCA
>JACRAN010000237.1 GCA_016234735.1 Bacteroidota bacterium
TCGGGCCAACGCCGTGAAGGATTTTTTGGTAAAAAACGGCATCCCCACCGACCGCATCAGCGCCACGACTTTCGGGGAGACGAAACCCACCGCTGAAAACCGCTCCGACGAGGGCCGCCAGCGCAACCGCCGGGCCACCGTCGAGGTGCTGCAAACCCTGCCGATGGTGGCCATCGAAGGCACGGTTTTGAGCGAAAAAACAGGCAAGCCGCTCGTGGCCGATGTCGTCGTCCGCACGAAGGAAGCAACCGATACCCTCCGCACCGGCGACGACGGCTACTTCAAATTCACCGTGCCGGTCGGCACCGTTGTCGGGCTGGACGCTTACGCCAAGTGCCATTTTATGAAGTCGGAAATGCTCAAAGCCGCCCCAAAAACCACTCCGTTGAAAATGCCGCTCAAGCCCGCCGCCACCGGTGCCACCGCCGACATCGGCAACCTCTACTTCGTTGGAAATCAGGCGGTCCTGCTGGAAAAATCAACCCCGGAACTACCGAAAATCCTGCGTTTTATGCAACTGAACCCCGCCATGAAAATCGAAATCGCCGGGCATATCAACCGCCCGAACAACCCGCCGGTGGGCAGGGACAGTTGGGACTTCCAACTCTCCGAAGCCCGTGCAAAACTCGTGTACGACCACCTTCTCGAAAACGGCATCCCCGCTGACCGGATCACCTGGAAAGGCTACGGGAACTACGAAATGCGCTACCCCAGGGCCATCTTTGAAGCGGAGCAGGCCCTGAACCGCCGGGTGGAAATGCGGGTCATCGAGGGTGGATGCGATTGAAAGCATTCCCGGATAGTGCTCAATGTTCCAAATCGGCATATATTTTTGACGATTACGTGACCGCCTCTAATGCGTGCCTTTCAATTGCAGGTGTATCTTCAAAAAACGTTTTCTGGTACTGCTTTAAAAAATAATCAATGGTTTCAATCCGAAGTTTTAATGAACCTTTAGGTTTGTTTTCATCGATATCCTTAAGGCTGAAGTATGGCGTACCAGAGCTTTCAATAATTTCCTCGATAATGCTGTATGTCGGGGCATCGTGCCCACATTTAAAACTGGAAAGTTCCAAGGCTACCAAGTTCGGGTGCCGTGCAACAAATTTTGCTGCCCATAATTTCGTGTTCGCATTCGGGCTGATGGACCGTTTCCAGACGTCGGAAATCTCCAGCGGATGTGAGATGCGCCCAGTGCGGATATCCTCTCCAAATACCTGCTCAAGCGAATATTCATCCATAGGTAGAATATCCTGGGCCAATATTGGATAGCCGAGCTTTTGGAACTCCGTGAATATTTCATGGTTGATGCCCGGGTCTTTGTGGTAAGGGCGCCCAAGCAGTACGATTCCAATTTTGTTTTCCCGCTCCAAGGTATTTAAAACCTCCCGGGATTGCTGGCGCATAAAAGTGCGATACTCTTCCAGCGCTTTGAATCCTGCCGCTACGGCCCGAACGTTTTCGCTGCGCGTGAGCCCCAATATGGACTTGAATGCCGTGAACATCTGAAGTTCAAATAATTTGGGTTCCGCCAGGTTCAGAAATGGGTTGAGATAGGAAACGCCCAGGGAAGAAAAAATATCGCCTTCCTTGGTGAAGCTGGCTTTTGCAACTTCCGGCGATGGCACGATAGAGGGACAGGTCCAGTCGCCAAGCGTATTGTCCAGACCGGCATCTATATTGCCAATCATGGGGAAAAAGATGAAGTCCAGTGCCCGCTTTTTGTGTTTTTCATAAAGCAGGTTGTGTACATGGGAAAGTGACACCTTACTGGGATAGCAGGGGTCAATGGTGCCTCTTTTTCCGCCTTCTTTAAACATCTTTTCACTGGTAAAATCGGAGAAGATGATACCACTGCTCCGAATCCCCAGACTTTCGAAATAAGCGCTGAAAAGCGGAGCGAAAGAATACATGAGCAACACCCTGGGTATGCCTATCACGAATTCCGAACGATTAGCCAGGGTCTTTTTCCGGGACGTTATATCCAGTTTCGGAACAGGGCCGTATGCTTTCGCAGGCGCATATCTTTTAAACAATTCCTTGAGGGCGACATCCACCAGATTGGGGGTGGAATCCAAGGTCGCATCCATCTCTTTTTGTATCCCCCGCATGTCCTTGACATCTTCCACGGAACCTTTTTCGCAGGAATTGCCCACGATAATGCGCCGCGTAATATTTTTGGAGCCATCAGTCCCATTCCCGATTTTCAAGTCGATGAAGGTGCGCAGGCATTTGTTTTTACAAAAAACACAGCGGGTGCTTTCATCGGAGAAGGAGGAATAGGTGATTTTAGAGGTGGCGTCAAGCCCGATGAAACTGGTGGTTCGGCCATTTTCCCAAAGTTTGATGGCCTCCAGGCCAGCGCCGATTGCGCCACTTTCACCGCAATGTTTGTGTACCGTGATGTTCGGTTTTTCTTTCTTTCCGATGTACCGGGACTCAATGAAATCCACCTGCGCTTTGACGGCAGCGAGATTTTTCTGGGTGCCGCCCTGAAGGATAAAGTTGGTGCCCAGTTTTGCAAAATTTGGTATTTGGGCCACGTACAACCAGATGTTTTTGGGCAACACGGACGCCAATCCGGCCAAAATCTCTTCTGGTTTCCAGCCCAGCCGCTGGAAGTTCACGATGTCTGATTGGAGAAAAACAGCGCAACCGTAGCTGAACGTTGGCCGCATTTTGGCGGTAAAGGCAATATCGGCGAACTGTTCTACGGGAATGCCGAAGCTTTCGACCGTGCTTTGCAAAAAATACCCATTCCCTGCGGAGCATTGCGTATTCAGTTCAAAATTCTTAACCTTACCGTTTTTCAGCATCATTATCTTAATATCCTGCCCCCCTACATCACAGATAACATCCACGTTTTTATAAAAATGAAGGGCAGAATTGGTGTGCGCCACCGTTTCAACGACTGCTCTGTCTGCACATAAAACATCGCGCAGCACATCCTTCGCATAGCCGGTAGTCACCAGGCCGAGCACATTCAATCTTGCGCCCGATGCCTGCACCTGGGCGTTCAATTTTTGCAAAACTTCCTTGGTGTCCTCAATTGGATTGCCCCTCGACAACTGATAAGCTTTGGCGAGCACTTCTCTTTCCAGGTTCAGCAATACGGCTTTTGTGGAAGTGGAACCTACGTCCAGGCCAATAAAAGCATCCACGACCTGCCCGGGAACGAATGTAGCCGGCACAAAGGGTTCGGGAACGTATTTGGCGCAGAAGGCAGCGAGTTCTTCTTCGCTATTGACAAGTCCGGGTTCCACACCAGCCCTTGCCTGCAAGCGCCCTTCATGGATATAAAAATCGAGGAATTGCCACCCGGTGTACCGGCCAAAGTCTTCCTCATTTTCCAACCCATAAACAATAGCCCCGATTGCAGCAAAATAGAGCGCATTTTCCGGTGCGAAAATCAGGTCCTTGGGGTTGCAGTTTTCCGGCAAGGGGAAATTCCTTTCCTCCCATATCAGGGAAATATGGTGTTTCCAGGCTTGTTGTATGCCGGCAATATAGTTGTTGGGGCCACCCAACAGCAGCACTTTCGGGCGCAGGGTGTGACCCCGGGTGAGTACGGTCAGATTTTGAAGAATAATCGCTTCAAACAGGCTGGCCATCAACTCGGAGGTAGGGATGCCCAGTTTCTGCAGCCCATTGATATCCGTTTCGGCAAAAACGCCGCATTTGCCTGCTACATGGTGAAGTTTGACCCCATCGTATTGTTGTCGGCCCAACTCCTCAGGGGAAAGGCCCAGTTTGGCATTAATTTTATCGATTACAGCACCAGTACCACCAGCGCATTTATCGTTCATACTAGGTATCTTCTGTTTTTTGCCTGTATTCGGATTTTCTTTAAAAATGATGATCTTGGAGTCCTGGCCGCCTATGTCAATAATGGAACCCACATCAGGGTATAGTTTTTCAGCGGCCAGGCACACCGCCGTGACTTCCTGCACGAATTTTGCGCCTATCATATCCGAGATGCTCATCGCACCGCTCCCAGTCAGAAATAGCCGCATATTTTCGATGGGGACATCGGAAAAATCAGCCTCTATCCTTGTCAAAAAAGACAGCACTTCCTCGGGCTGCTTGGTTTCATGGCGCCGATAGTCCTGCCATATTATTTTTTGGGATGCAGCGTCCACAACGACTGCTTTTACCGTGGTGGAACCTACATCAATGCCGATATATAATTGGACATGGCTCATATTATCGGATTTGAACGTCAACTATGTGCTGACGTTCCGTTTAATTAAATCATCAACATGGTAAATAAAATTAGCGGCCATATTTACCACTCCTTTCCGGCGAGGGACGACATACGTTGGACATTTCAGCTCCGTATGCTTATCGGCATACGCCCTCAATGTTTCCATATCGGAGGAGACAGTTTTCCGGGCATCGGCCAGTTCTTTTTTGGCTTTAACCTGGGCATCACCCAGGGCCATTAAAACCCGGCTTTGTGCGTTGGTTTCCCCTTCGCCAGCGGTTTCGAGCGGCAGGAATATCATATCCCGGTTCAATTCAACCACTGCTGCCTGGGCACCATCGGATTGTGTGCTGGGCATGCACCCGAATGGCTTCAGGCTCAACACCATGTGGCACAAACCATGCTGGTGGTAATATATGTTCTTGGCAATTTCCATATACCCTTCGCCGCCTTCGATGTTGATGTTGTAATACGGGTTTGCCAGTTTTTGAAGAATGGGCTGATGTATCAACATGTGGTAATCGCCGCCCAGGGTCTTCAACAACCGGCCATATTCCCGCCGGAACAGCCAGTTGCCCACCCGGAGCACCAACAACTTCTTCTGGTATTTGAGGTGATTATCCAAGCGTGTTTTTATGTTCCACCAGTTTGTTACCCCGTTTTTTAGCATTATTTCTCTGCGGTTCAGGTGCCGGAGTTTGCCCTTGCTGAACAAAAACTGGATCAGTGAAGCGACCGGCTCCACCAACAACACGGCACCCTCCCGCTCCAGAAACCGGAACATGTGGAAGTTGCCAGCCCCGACGGTGGTCATCGCCCAGAACTCACCAGTAATCTTGACCGCAACTTTTGACCTGAAACGGTCCACCTCAATTGGCTCAAACATTTTCCTGACTTCTTTCAGCGCATCAACATAATACGGGCTGGTAATTTGATCCACGAAGCGATAGAGGAACGTTATCGCTTTGCTCCAATGCATTTTATCAAAAAAGGCCTTCCATCTTGCTCCAAGCTGGATTTTCTTTTTGTTCTCCAATTTTTCATAGAGGTAATCCAAGGCTTTTTGCAAAACTTTATCGGTTTGCCCTTCCACCACCTCGAAGGGCCTTGTCGCATACCCGAAATCGTTGAGAATATCGGCCAGGTTCAACGCATTGACGATGGCCAAAAAAAACTCAGGGTTCACCTCCAGGCCATTCCCGGTAGTATCCTGGTTCAAGCCTCCTTCGTTCTGGAAAACCAGCACCCGGAACGCTTCGAAGCCACAATCTTGCAGAGCCATCCGGTATTCCGTTTCCAGCATACCAAAACGGCA
>JACRAN010000232.1 GCA_016234735.1 Bacteroidota bacterium
CGTGCGGGCGAAAATCAGCCCGTTCCTGCCCTCGCCGAACAACATCGAGAACAACGTGCGGGCGGAAATGCGGGAATTGCTGCAAGTCATCCAGAACCAGACGAGGCTGATAGAAAATTTGTACGAGACCATCGAAAAATTAGCGGCGAAGTAGTTTTAATTGCTGATTGTTGATGGTTGATTGTTGAACCACAGCCGACCATCAACAACCAACAATTAACAATCAACAACAAAAATGAAAATAAAAGGCACAGTCAAACACATCAACCTCGGCACCGGTTTCTGGGGCATCATCGACGAAAAAGGCGGGGAGTGGCGCCCCGTCAACATGCCCGAACAACTGAAAAAAGAAGGTAAAAAAGTCAGCCTCACCATCCGGGAAGCCGACGGGGAAATGTCCATTTTCATGTGGGGCACCCCAGTGGATATCGTGACGTTTCATACTTGATTGCCATTCTTTTTTTTTATAACCTTAACAAATCCCCGTTAGGGTGCGGCGGGCACAGGGTCGTTTTCATCCCGAAATTTTTCAACTAAAATCAAAAAATAGAACAATGAAACGATTCCGTTTTACGGCCATGCTGACCATCGCCACTCTCGCTTTCTCCTTCACTTCCTGCATCCGTGAAACCTCCGATTCGGTGGACCAGGACAAGATTTTCACGAACTACGAACTGTTCTACGATGCCAACGCCGACAAGACCTACGCCCGTGCGACCTTCACGTTCAGCAACCTGCTCGGCACCAAACTCGAACTCAGCAACCCCAGCAAAGTGACGTTCAACGGCGACATGCTCTCCTTCCAGAATGCGCTGGCCTACTACGAAAAGGAGTACGCCGGGTTCGTGGAGAGCGGCACTTTCGTCTGGGAAGACACCGAGGGCAACACGTTCACCAATGAAATCAGCATCCATGAAATTGCCTTCCCCGCCGGGGTGGACACCATCCTGCGCTCGGCAGCATACGAACTGACGTGGGTTGGCGACTCCCTCAGCCAGAGCGAAACGGTCATCTTGACCGTCAACGGCGAGAACGAATTGGACGGCCAGATTTTCAGCACCAACAACCTCGGCAGCCAGAGCATCATCCTCGACAAAGACAAACTCGGCAAGGTCGGCCAAGGCCCCGGCATGATGTGGCTCGACCGCAACTACCTCCCGGCACTCACGCAAGCCACCAGCGCCGGTGGCATCATCAACGGGCGATACCGCCCAACGAACCAGCCGGTGTACTTCAACTGACCAGGATTTTCCGTCCGTAAAAATTTTGTAAACGAACGTCGTTTTGACTTACTTTGTCCGGCTAACGTGGTGTTACGTTAGCTGGATTTTTTTTACGAAAAAACCTCCACATGAAAATCACCGTCTTCGGTGCCACCGGCATGGTCGGCACCCACACCATCGACCTAGCCCTCGCACACGGGCACACCGTCCGGGCATTCGGGCGCAACGTTTTTGAAAAATTTTCCACCGAACGGGAGCGGCTCGAACTCTTCAAAGGAGCCGTGTTCAGCCCGTCCGATGTGGAGGAGGCGCTCGACGGGGCCGATGCCGTGCTGTCCGCCCTCGGCGGCGACATCGACGGCCTCGACAAGACCCGCTCGCTCGGCATGAAAACCATTGTGGAGGCCATGCAGAAGGTAGGCCCCCGTCGCATCATCGCCATCGGCAGCACCGGCATTTTGAAGGCCGACAACACCACGCTCCGCTACCAGATGCCCGGCTACCCGAAGGTGTTCAAAGCGGTGGCCATCGAGCACCTCGAAGCCTGGCAGCACCTCGCCAAATCCACCCTCGACTGGACGCTGCTCTGTCCGCCCGAAATAAAAAACGAACCGCCTACCGGCCAGTACAACACACGTCGTGATTACCCTGCCGATGGCCCCATGCACGTCAATGCTGGCGACCTGGCGGATTTCATGCTGAACGAACTTGTTGAAAACCAGCATGTTAAGTGTCGGGTGGGGATTGCAGCGAAGGTGTGAGGGCTGGTTGGATTTTTCATGCTGCTGCTGTTGCGATCGCTGCGGAAGGGGAGCAAAATCAAGCATCGGTTGTACCTTTGAAATAAATCGGAACTACACTCAATTGACCATAAATTTGCAACAAAAAGCACCAATGATTTCCTTTCCGAACATCGTTTCCGACCTGGAGATTCTCAATGGAAAACCTTGCATCAAAGGTACCCGCATCAGCGTGGAACTTATCATGGACTGGTTGGGGACAGGTGGCACACCTCAAATGATTGCTGCCAAACACCCACTACTCACCGAAGAACTCGTCCTCGAAGCCATCCGCTACGCTACACCTCAATCCCCATCTGCCGCATCAGCAGCGTCGCATTGAAACTTTTGCTCACGCCTTTTTTGAGTTGGTAATCGAAAAACAACTGGCCGTCCCTGATTTCCACTTCCATGCAGAGGTTTTCGACCGTGCCGCCCGATTCGGCCTCCATCCTGCCGAGCTCGAGGTCGTGGGTGGCGATGAGGCCACCGCCTTGCAGCCGGATGAGTTGGCGGATGAGCGCAGCCGAGCCGGTGTGCCGGTCCACGGAATTGGTGCCCTTCAGGATTTCGTCGAGCAGAAAAAACACCGGCAAATCTTCCGAACGACTGCCCGCCCATTTCACCGCCTCGATGATGGTTTTCAGCCGTTTCAGCTCGGCGTAAAACGAGGAAGTGCTCTCCGAGAGGTCGTCCTGGGTGCGCATGGAGGTGAACACCCGCATGGGCGACAACGCCATTTTTTCCGAACAAACCGGCGCTCCGGCCTGCGCCAGCACGATGTTCAGCCCGACCGTGCGGAGGAAGGTGCTCTTGCCTGCCATGTTGGAGCCGGTGATGAGTTTGATGTGGCCACGGGTGTCCATCGAAAAATCATTGCCCCGTCGTTTTGCGTGGTGAATCAGCGGGTGGCCGAGGTTCCCGGCCTCGAAACGGGGCTGCTCATGGAACGTCGGCAGGCACCAGTCGGGGTTGTTGAACCAGCCGTTGGCAAGGCTGCTCAACGCCTCGAATTCCCGCAGCGACTCAAACCATTCGGGCAGTCCATCCTTCATCGCAGTCCTCCATTTTTCTAATTTCAGCACGTAGTGCAAGTCCCATAACCCGATGATATTCAGGAAGATAGAAAAGAAATTGAACCGCATGTTCAACTGCCGGATGATGTACGACAGCCGCCGGACGTGCATCGAGGCAGGCAGTCCGTTGCCCGTGAGTTTGCTCCGCAACCGGGCGTTCAGGGGAGCCTGGAAGTCCTGATTTTCAAGGTGCCGCACCAGCCGGGCGTAGGCTGCGAGGGTCTCCCCGGCGAAAGCCGTGCGGAGGTGGATTTGGCCGACCCGCTCGTTCGTTTTTTTCAAAACCACCAACACCGGCACCAGCAGCAGCACGAAAACCGGCCAGGTGATGACGCTCACCCAGGCGACGAAGCAGGCCAAAAACCACCAGGGGGCCACCCACACGGCCAGTGTCAGCCAGCGGTTTCCCAGCACGAGGTCGCCGTCCCGGAGCCATCCGTGCAGCAGGTGCAGGTGGCGGGGGTCATCGGTGGTTTCGAGGCCGTGTGCCTGGAAATTTTGCCGCCAGTCGAGCATCGGACGAAGCTCGGCGATAGCCTGCTGGCGCTCCAGAATTTCGGGAACCGGGGCCGGTTCAAGCAGGAATTGCGCCAGCCGCTCCTGCCCGATGGCGGTGGTGGCACGGCAGCAGTACTGAAAAATGGAATGCTCGCCGAACAGGTCGAGGTCGAGCGCATTCGGGTGGTCGGGCTGCGAAAATCGGGCACCGTTCGGGAATTTGTCGAAACGATGCGCCAGCGCCCTTGCCTCCGCCAGGTTGATGGCTGCCAGCCGTCCTGCGTGTTCCGCAGCTTCCTGGATGCGCCGGTGCCACTGCATCAGCCGGTAAAACCCGGCTAAAAAAAGCAGGAAAAACACGACCGCCACCGCCCAGTGCCAACTAAAAAACAGTACCGCCAACCCCAGCCCGGCGAAAAAAACCACCAGCCGCACCAGCGAGTAGCGGTCGTACTTGCGGCGCAGTGCGGTGTCTTCGGCAGTGAATTGCGAAGCCCGCAGTTGGTAGATATTTTCCGTACCTTCTTGAATCGTCATTCGTAAATCGTCATTCGTAAATCGTAAATCGTAA
>JACRAN010000233.1 GCA_016234735.1 Bacteroidota bacterium
CTCAGTGAAATGGAGTCGCTTGTCAAATCGCTGAAACAACGATTCCTCCAATAAGAATTGCCCGCCGCATCTCCCAAAGCATAATTCCACTATTTTTGCCCGCTTTAAATTTCTGCTCCCTTTGAACCATGCTTAGGGGTTGGATAGTTACGCTACCAGTCCCACTTTTTACTTTAAATTTTTTCCTTTCAGCAAATGACCATCACCGACCTCATCCAGTCCGCCACCATCGCCGCCATCCAGGAACTTTACGGCGAAACCATCCCCGCCGAGCAGGCCAGCCCAACCGTCACCCGCAAGGAATTTGAGGGCGACTTCACCATCGTCACCTTCCCGTTCACCAGGTTCGTGAAAAAAGCACCGCCCGCCATCGCACAGGAGTTGGGTGAATTTTTGGTGAAAAACGTGCCGCAAATCAACCGCTTCAACGTCGTGCAGGGCTTCCTCAACCTCGTCATCGGCGATGTTTTCTGGCGGGATTTCCTGCTCGAAATCGCTGATAATCAGGACTTTGGACGACAGCCAAAAAATGGCCGCAGGGTGATGATCGAATACTGCTCGCCCAACACCAACAAACCACTGCACCTCGGCCATGTGCGCAACATCCTGCTCGGCTGGTCGTGTTCCAAAATCTACGAGGCGGCGGGCTACGACGTGGTGAAGGTGCAAATCGTCAACGACCGGGGCATCGCCATCTGCAAGAGCATGTTGGCCTGGCAGAAGTTCGGAGAGGGTGCCACGCCCGAAAGCACCGGCACCAAATCCGACCATTTCGTGGGCAATTTTTACGTGCTGTTCGAGCAGAAATTTCAAGTGGAATATTTTGAATGGCAGAAAAGCCAAGTGGCAAGAGACATTTTTGAAAACAGAGTTGAAATAATAAAAAACGAGAAAAGTAAAATCGAAGTAGAACCTGTGATGGATTTGAACGACACATCTACTTTGTCAAGCATTGAAATTGCAAATCCAGTATTTGATTCGGATAAAGAAAAATGGGGGAAATTTTTCAAAGTCTACAAAAACACTTACTTCAACGAACACAGCCAATTGGGCCGGGAAGCCCGTGAAATGCTGCTGCGTTGGGAAGCCGGAGACCCCGCCACCATTGAACTTTGGCGGAAAATGAACGGCTGGGTCTATGCCGGTTTCGAGGAAACCTACCGCAGCCTCGGTGTCAGTTTCGACAGGTTTTACTACGAAAGCCAAACTTACCTCCTCGGCAAAGACCTGCTGGAACAGGGCCTTGCCAACGGTGCTTTTTACAAAAAAGACGACGGCAGCGTATGGGTGGATTTGACGGATGCGAAGCTCGACCACAAGCTGTTGTTGCGGAGCGACGGCACCTCGGTTTACATCACGCAGGACCTCGGCACGGCGCAGATGCGCTACCGGGATTTTGGTGCCGAGCGGATGGTGTACGTGGTGGGCGACGAGCAGAACTACCATTTTCAGGTGCTGTTCGAGACGCTGAAACGGCTCGGCGAACCCTACGCCGACGGCCTGTTCCACCTGAGCTACGGCATGGTGGATTTGCCCACCGGCAAAATGAAAAGCCGGGAGGGCACCGTCGTGGATGCCGACGACCTCATCGCCGAGGTCATCAGCGAGGCACGGGAAGCCTCGAAGGAGCGGGGCGAAATCGTGGGATTGCCGAAGGCGGAGCAGGAGGACATCCTGCGGAAAATCGGCCTGGCGGCGCTCAAGTTCCACATCATCAAAGTCCATCCAAAAAAACGGATGATGTTCGACCCGAAGGAGAGCGTGGACTTGCAGGGACAAACGGGGCCGCATATCCAGTACGCGTACGTTCGGATAAAATCGGTACTGCGCAAAGCAGCCGATTTCGGATTTCGGATTTCGGATTTCGACAGTGCCCCCTCCGAAATCCGAAATCCGAAATCCGAAATCGAACCGCAGGAGAAGGAACTGATTTCGCAACTGTACCGCTTCCCGGAGGCCATCGAAACGGCAGCGGCGGAGTACGATCCTTCGACGGTGGCCAACTATTGCTACGATTTGGCGAAGGCATTCCACCGTTTTTTCACCGACCTGAGCATCCTGAAAGCGGAGTCGGAGGAGGCGAGAACGTTCCGGCTGCAACTCTGCCAGGCAGTGGCGAACGTACTGAAAACCGGGATGGATTTGTTGGGCATTGAAATGCCGGAGCGGATGTGATTGGAACTTAGTCAACTTCTTTTTTGAAAATAACTCCACCGAAATTCAATTGCTTCAGCGATATCCGCTTTTTCGGCTTAGAATTCGCTTAAAATTAGACGTTTTTAACAAAAATCACGAGTTAGCAAGGTGATATTTGGTAGTTTTGGCCTGTTATTTTAATAAATGTTGGGCATCTCACCTATTCCGTTGCCTTCACCCTAAAATCATTTATCATTCAATCTTTTACTACAATTATAATCTCATGAAAAAAGTATTACTATTCATTACTTTCACGGCGATGGTGTGCTTTCTCGCCTGTAAAAAAGATTCCGTAACAAGTCTGGATAATTCGCTCGAAGCGGCACTCGATGTGGCCTCCCCAAGCGGCACCCATGAAAGCTACATCATGCCCACCGGGCAGGATTTTGCGGCCCTGCCCAACCAGGATGTGAAAAACCCGGTGACCCAAGCCAAGGTGGAGTTGGGTAAAATGCTTTTCTACGAAACAGGCATTGGCCTGCAACCAAATTATCCGGTTTCAAAAGCGGCGTATTCGTGCAGCAGTTGCCACGTTCCGTCAAAATCCTTCACTGCCGGGCGCTTCCAGGGCATTGCCGACGGTGCCATCGGCTTCGGCGACCATGGTGAGGCCCGCAGCAAAAACCCGCAATACCTCGGCAGCGAAGTGGACGCTCAGGGGGCAAGGCCGCTCCCTATCATCAACCTGACTTTCGTGACCAATGCACTCTGGGCGGGCACTTTCGGTTCCTTCGGCACCAATGTCGGAACCGAATCGGTCTGGAACCAGGATACGCTGGTGGCAATAAATCATGAAGGATTGGAGGGGCTGGAGGCCAACAACATAAGGGCGTTGATAGTACACCGGCAGGTGGTGAACAAAGCCGTGACTGATTCCCTGGGCTACACGGCCATGTTCGATGCTGCCTTCCCTGACTTCCCGGCAAGCGAGCGCTACTCCCTGAAAACCACGGGCTTCGCCATCGCCGCCTATTTCCGCACGATACTGACCAACAAGGCCCCGTTCCAACGCTGGCTTGCGGGTGAAAAAACAGCCATGACTGCCCAGCAAAAAAGAGGCGCAAAAGTTTTCTTTGGCAAAGCAGGTTGCTACACCTGCCATCAAAGCCCCTCGCTCAACAACATGAAGTATTTTGCAGTGGGTACGAACAACCTCTTCCAAAGCGGGAACGAAGTCTTCCGAACCGGACCGGAAGACAAGCGGAATCTTGGCCGGGGCGGGTTCACGGGCAAGCAGGCCGATATGCACAAATTCAAAGTGCCGCAACTCTACAACCTCAAGGACATCGGGTTTTATTTTCACGGATCCAGCAAGACCTCCATCCGGCAGGTGGTTGAGTATTTCAACAATGGCATCCCCGACAACCCGGACGTGCCGGTTTCCCAGATTGCGCCGGCCTTCCATCCGCTGAACCTGACGGAAGCTGAAATCGACGACCTCGTGGAGTTCCTCGAAAACGGCCTCTACGACCCCGATTTGCTGCGCTACGTGCCTGCCCAAACCATGTCGGGGAATTGCTTCCCAAACAACGACGAGCAATCCCGGATTGACATGGGCTGCAACTGATTTTTCGCAGAACCGAACTGAAAAAAACGGGGATAAAATATTGACTCTCAATATTTTATCCCCGTTTTTTTTGGCAAGCAAATACTACTTGAACGGGTCGGAATACCTCACTTGGACAAGGCTCTCGGCATCCGTCAGGGTGTGCAGGAAAGCTACGAGCGCTGCTTTTTCGCCGTCGTTCAGGTTGAGTTTTTTAGGCTGGCCACCTACCCTCAGGTTTTCGTGCAGGTTCGGGTGGTTTTTGACACCCGTGCTGTAATGCTCGACTACTTCTTCCAGCGTAGCGAAGCGCCCGTCGTGCATGTACGGTGCAGTAAGTTCGATATTGCGGAGCATCGGCACTTTGAAAACACCGTTGTCGGTGCTCTGATTCGAAATGGCACCGATACCCTGGTCTTCGTAGTCCGTGTCGAGGCCGTTGTTGGCAGCTACGATGGTGGTGGCGAAGCCTGCACCGAGGTTGTGGCAACTGATGCAATTGGTGGCGAACAATTGTTTGCCCAAGTTTTCCTCTTGGGTGAATGAACTGAAATTTGCATCGGGGTTGCCGGTGCTGGCCAATGCCTGGTCGTATTTCGTGTTGAAACAGCCGATGGAGCTTACGAAAGATTGCAGGGCCTGGAGCATTTTTTCTTCATTGCTCAACCAATCCTGGCCGGGGAATGCTTTTTCAAAAAGAATCTGGTAGTAGTCTTCCTGAAGCAGTTCGTCCACCACGTCGGAGAGGTCTTTGATGCCCATTTCCACGGGGTTTTTCATCGTTTGCTCTGACTGTTCCATCACCGAGGCGGCCCGGTTGTCCCAGAACATGCGGGTGCCGCCGAAGCCGTAGTAGGCATTGAAGCTGGGGAAGGAGCCGAGCGCCAACGTGTTGCGGGAGGTGCGCTCCGTGGTCACGCCCTTGCTGAACTGCTCGCCGTCCGTGAAGGCTTTGTCGGCGTGGTGGCAGGAGGCGCAGTTCACTTGCTTGTTCACCGACAAGCGCTTGTCGTAAAACAGCACCCGGCCTAGCGTGGCCTGGTGGTTGTCGACGGAAACAGGGAAGCCGCCCAGGTGGGTGGGCAGGTCCAGTGTGTAGTCGTAAGTTTCAGAGGGGAGGTCGAGCGCTTTGGCCAGTTTGGCGTAGTCCTCGTCGGAGTAATTCTTTACGATTTTTTCTTCTTTGTCTTTGATGCAGGAAGAAAGCGCCAGGATGGCAAATGCCGAAAGCAGGAGTAGATTGGTTTTCATCAGATGAATTTTTTAGTGTAATGAGGAATGATTGTCGGACGACGGTAAAAATACCTTTATAAAAACATAAAATCCACTCCCGGAGTGTGTTTTAACATTTCCAATTACAAGTAAATGTCATTTTTCGTCAAAACGCAGCCCTAAAATTTGCCCGGCCAAAACTTTTCCGGAATTTCTGCTGTCTTTTTACCCTTTTCCAGGATCGAAACGGTCGCCTTTGAACGTGTCGATTTCCCGGCGCTCCCGCTTTGTCGGGCGGCCCGTGCCCCGCCCCCGGCGCTCCACGCCCGCTTTGCCGATGAACCACTCGCTGAACTTGCCCAACTCCTCCACTGGGGTCAGGTTGTCGAAACATTCGAGGGCCAGCGGTGCGCCCACCCGCTGGTCGATGAGTTTTTTCACCAAAAATTCGAGGTTGAAGCCCTCTTTTTTTACAAAAACCGTCTGCCCCACGCCCACCAGGTCGGAGGGTTTGGCGACCGACTCCCCAATCCGCACCTTGCCGGACTTGATGGCATCCGCAGCCAGTGTCCTCGATTTGAAGATGCGGACGCTCCAGAGCCATTTGTCAATTCTTACTTTTTCCATGGATTATTCTATCGGGTACGCCAGGTTCATCTCTTCCAGCGCTTCGCAAACCGTCTTCGCAATCAGGTAGTCCCGGTACCAGCGGTCGTCCACCGGCACGATGGTCCAGGGGATTTTGCTCTGGTTGATGGCATCCTCGTAGCAGCGCATGTACTCGTCCCAGTGTTTGCGCTCCTCCCAGTCGCCATCGTTGTGTTTCCAGTGTTTTTCGGGTTCGTCGATGCGCTCCTGCAATTGTTTTTCCTGCTCGTCTTTTGAAATATGCAGATAAAACTTCAGCACGGTTGTACGGTTGTCGAACACCATCAACTCCTCGAAGGCGTTGATGGCGGCCATGCGCCTGCGCACCCGCTCCTCGTCTATCCAGCCATGCACCCGCTGGATGAGGATGTCTTCGTAGTGGGAGCGGTTGAAAATTTTGATGTCGCCCTTCGCTGGCACCTGCTCGTGAACCCGCCAGAGGAAGTCGTGCGCAAACTCCATTTCCGTCGGCTTTTTGAACGCGTACACGCTGAGGTTGAACGGCGTGCAATCCTTGAACACGTTCTTCACGGCCCCGTCCTTGCCGCTGCCGTCCATGCCTTGCAGGACGACGAGCAGCGAATGTTTCTGCTGCGCCCGCAGGATTTCGTTCAGTTCACCGATGCGTACAACGTATCCCTCGGTGCGTTTTTTGGTGCCGTCCTTGTCCGTGCCGCTTGGCGGAGTGGTAGATATTTTGGCTAATTTTATCATGGCTTGATTCATTGTTTCATGGCTGCATGGCTTCATTTTTGGGCTGCAAACTGCTCACTGTCGAACTGCCGAACTTCAACCTACTGCCGGTTTTTTTCAAACTCCTTCATCAGTTTCCGAACGATGTCTTTCACCTGCACGGAGAACTCCTTGCTCAAAATCCAGTGGCCGTAGTTGAATTCCTGCTCCAGCACTTTCATCACGGGCACGCCCGTGTACTTGCCGAAGTTGAAGACGATTTCGCCCTGCTCGTTGTATTTCAGGCGGTTCGTCACGTCGATGGTTTTCGTGTCCTGCGTGAAATCGTGCAGCGCCTGCATGTCGTTGACGATGGGGGCGGGAGTCACGTTGCCGTCGTCGTCCCGGTGGTCCACGCCGTCGTAGCGCTGGAGTTGGCCTCTGAAAACATCGATGGTGGCCCGCACGTCGGCCATCGCGTCGTGTGCATCTTCGATTTCCTTCCCACAATAAAATCGCAGGGCGGCCTTGAGGTTGCGGGGTTCCATTTTGTAAAAAATGCGCTGCACGTCCACGAGGCGGCGTTTTTCGATGTCGAAATGCAGGCCCGCCCTGGCAAATTCCTCCATGATGAGCGGCAGGTCGAAGCGGCTGATGTTGTAGCCCGCCAGGTCTGCATCGCCGATGAAGTCGAAAATCTGCTGCGCCACCTTTGCGAAAACCGGCTTGTTGGCCACGTCCTTTGGCGTGATGCCGTGAACGCCCATTGCCTCCGCCGAAATCGGGATGCCCGGGTTGATGAGCATTTCCAGTTCCGCAGGCTCCCGCCCGTCCTTGAAATATTTGATGATGCCGATTTGCAGGATGCGGTCCCGGATGACGTTCAGGCCGGTTGATTCGAGGTCAAAAAAACACAAGTCTTTTTTCAGGTTGAAATCCATAGGTGATAGGTGTGATGTTTATTCAAAAATTCAGGAAAATCCTGGCCACGAAGTAACGATTATTTCCCGTCAAAACCTTGTGCGCTGCAACGCCCCGTCCCGTTGGTGGCGGTCGAGCGCCAGTTGCAACAGCCTGTCAATCAGCGCACTGTACGCCAGGCCCGCCTCCGTCCACAGCTTCGGGTACATCGAAATATTGGTGAAACCCGGCAGCGTGTTCGGCTCGTTGACGTACACCGTGCCGTCGTCGGTGAGGAAAACGTCCAGGCGGCTGAGGCCCTCCAGACCCAACACCCGGAAGGCTTTCAGCGCTGTCCGGCGGATGTTTTCGAGGTCCTTCGGGCTGACGTTTTCGGCGGGAACGACCACCTTCGCCGCATCGGGCGAGAGGTACTTGCTCTCGTAATCGTAGAAGCCCTTCGCCATCACGATTTCGCCTACCCCGCTCACCTGCATGTCCTCCACGTTGCCCAGCACGGCGGTTTCGATTTCCCGGCCCCGGATGCCCTGCTCCACCAGCACTTTGATGTCGAACTTGAACGCCAGTTCCACCGCAGTTTTCAGTTCCGCTTCATTTTCCGCCCTGCTCACGCCCACGCTGCTGCCCATGTTGGCCGGTTTCACAAAAAGAGGGAACCCCAACTGTTTCACTATCGCCTGATAGTCAGGTTTTTCATGTTTAAAAAGCAGCACCCACGGTGCCACGTTGATGCCCGCATCCCGCAGCAGCCGTTTGGTGAAATCCTTGTCCATGCCCACCGACGAGCCAAGTGCATTCGGCCCCACGAACGGCAGTCCGAGGATGGCCAGCAGCCCCTGCAAGGTGCCGTCCTCGCCGAACGGGCCGTGGATGATGGGGAAAACCACGTCAATGCGGATTTCGGATTTCGGATTTCGGATTTCGGGAAGGTACTGGATGGGGTTTTCATGCCCTGGCATTAGCATCAGAGGAAATCCAATATTGGAACTTTCGATGCTGGTGAGCAGCATGAACTCGTCTTCCGGCAGGTGCAACCACTGCCCGCTGCGGCTCACACCGATGACGACGACGTTGTATTTGGCTTTGTCGATGGCCTTGTAAATGTTGCGAGCAGAGTTCATCGAGACCTCGTGTTCGGGGCTGACACCTCCGCAGAGGATGGCGACTTTAAGGATTGAAGGATTGGGGGGTTGAAGGATTGAAGTTGGCACGGTTGGAAAGGATTATAGGATTGAAATTTCGAGATTTACTATCCGTTGGTTGATTTTCCGCCTGCGGTGTTTTTGGCTTTTGCCGACAGTGCTAAAATTTCATCGGCTTCCTTTTGAAGGCGTTTAAGTTCCACTTGGTCAACTTTAAATTGAGCGCCCTCAATCATTTCAAGCCAAAAAACTGCTTCGTCTGCTTCTTCGACCACGGTGCAAATTTTTGAAAAAAATTCAGCTTTTGACCTGCCCCTGCAAGCTGCACGGTAATTTGCTGCGACAGAAGTAGCCGCCTTAATTATTTGATAGGAGATAACCCTCGCAGCAGGGTCTGGAGGAATGGTCTTGCAAAACTTGATGATATCAATTGCAAATTGTTTGGTTTTTTGTTGAAACCAAGCAATGTACGCTTCTTTGTTTTCGAAAGTTGGCTTGTCCATAGTCTTGTCTCATTTTCAAAATCAATGAATTCCAGGCCCTGAATTACCTCTTCGATACTTCAATCCTTCCCTCCTTCAATCCTTAGAAAGTTTCCGGCCTCATCTGAGGAAAGAACAGCACTTCCTGGATGCTCGCCTGCCCCGTGAACAGCATCGCCAGCCGGTCCACGCCGAAGCCGATGCCCGACATGGGCGGCATCCCGTACTCCATCGCCCGCAGGAAATCGTGGTCGATGTGCATCGCCTCGTCGTCGCCCCGCTCCATTAGGCGCACCTGCTCCTCGAAGCGCTCCCGCTGGTCGATGGGGTCGTTCAACTCGGTGTAGGCATTGGCGATTTCCTTGCCGTTGCAGTACAGCTCGAAGCGCTCCACGAGGCCCGGCTTGCTGCGGTGCTTTTTCGTCAGCGGCGACATCTCCACCGGGTGGTCGGTGATGAAAGTGGGCTGGATAAAGTGCTTCTCTGCCACTTCGCCGAAAATCTCGTCAATCAACTTGCCCCGGCCCATGCTGGGATCGAGTTCGATGTGCAGTTTTTTGCAGACCTCCCGCAGTGCGGCCTCGTCCATCTCGCTCACGTCAATGCCGCTGTGCTTTTCGATGGCCTGGTAAATGCTCATGCGATGGAACGGCGCCTTGAAGTTCAAAATTTTGTCGCCAAATGCCACATCGGTCGTGCCGCAAGTGTCGAGGGCGGACTTTTCGAGCAGCTGCTCGGTGGTTTCCATCATCCAGAAGTAGTCCTTGTAGGCGACGTAAAATTCGAGGATGGTAAACTCTGGATTGTGCGTGCGGTCCATACCCTCGTTGCGAAAGTTGCGGCTGAACTCGTACACCCACTCGAAGCCGCCAACGATGAGGCGTTTGAGGTACAGTTCGTTGGCCACCCGCATGAAAAATGGCACGTCGAGTGCATTGTGGTGCGTCTTGAACGGGCGGGCAGCGGCACCGCCGGGGATGGGTTGCAGCACAGGCGTGTCCACTTCCAGCCCGCCCCGCTCGTTGAGGAA
>JACRAN010000239.1 GCA_016234735.1 Bacteroidota bacterium
GCCCCGCAGGTATTTTTCCATGAGCAAAGTGGCGATGGGGGCAGCATACTTTCCGCCGCCGCCTGCATTTTCGACGTAAACGGCAATGGCGATTTTGGGTTGGTCCACCGGGCCGAAGCCGATGAAGGTGGAGTGGTCTTCGCCATGCGGGTTTTGCACGGTGCCGGTTTTTCCCGCCACCGGGAGGTCGGGTATTTTGGACGAGCCGGCCGTGCCCGCTGCAATCACCCTGGCCATGCCCTCCACCACCGAGGGAAAATAGTAGGATTTGATGGGCAACCGGATGCGCTTGCGGTAAAGTTCTTTTGCCGGGAGGGTCTTGTCTCCCTGCCGGAATTCTTTGACGAAATGTGGGATGTAGTAGAACCCCCGGTTGGCGATGATGGCGACGGTGTTGGCCATTTGCAGGGTCGTCAACTGCATTTCACCCTGCCCGATACCAAGCGAAATGATGGTAGGCGAGCGCCACCCGCCCTTGTTTTTCGGGTAAATTTTATTGTAGGTTTTGGAGGTGGGCACGTTGCCGGTTTTTTCATTCGGAAAATCGACCCCCATCTTTTGGCCAAAGCCAAAGGAATGGAGGTAGTAAGCCATCGTGTCGAGGCCCTGTGCCGGGTTGTAGTAGCCGTATTTGTCCACAATCTCTTTGAAAGTTCGGAAAAAGTAAGCGTTGCAAGACCATTGCAGCGCAATGCTGATGTTGGAAGGGTAGGCATGGCCCCGGCATTTGCGCACGTCCCTGGCACCGTTGACGTAGTAGCCGCTGCAAGGCCAGCCGGTTTCGGGGGTGATGACGCCCATTTGCATACCAATCAAACCGACTGCGGCCTTGAACGTGGAGCCGGGCGGGTACTCCGCCATGATGGCCCGGTTGAACAGCGGTTTGTACTTGTCGCCTTGCAATTCTGCGAATGCTTTGCCCCGGTTTTGGTCTATGATCATCAGGTTGGGGTTGTAGGTCGGAGAGCTGACGAAGGCCAGGATTTCCCCTGTCGCCGGTTCGATGGCTACCAGCGCACCCACCTTGTTCAGCATCAACGTTTCGGCGTAGGCTTGCAGCTCGATGTCGATGGTGGAGATGAGGTCGAGGCCGGACTCAGGAATCGTGTCGCGCTTGCCATCCTGAAAGCGCCCGACATCCCTGCCCAGGTTGTCTTTCAGCACGTACCGGGAGCCTTTTACTCCCCGCAATTCATTTTCATAGGACAGTTCCAGTCCGCTGGCACCAATGTAGTCGCCCAGGACGTACCCTCCTTTTGAGTTTTTTATTCCTTGCTCGTTTACCTCGGTGATGTAGCCGAGCAGGTGGGCGGCATGGTTGACCGGGTAGCTGCGGATGTTACGCACCTGCACGAAGAAGCCGGGAAACTCGTACAGGCTTTCCTGAAAACGGGCGTACGTTTCCGGGGCGATTTTATCCATAAAAACGAAAGGCTTGATTTTGCTAAAACGCTTGTCCCGCTTGAAGTCTTTGCCAAGGCGTTCTTTGAAGGATTTTTTATCAATGCCCAGCAGTGCGCAAAATTTCGCCGTGTCCATATCCGGCCTGACCTGGTTGAACGTGACCATCAGGTCGTACACGGGGGCGTTGTTGATGAGGAGTTGGCCGTTGCGGTCGTAAATCAGGCCCCTGGCGGGGTAAATGGTCACTTTGCTCATGGCCACAGCGTCGGCCCTGCCCCGGAAGGAGTCGTCCAGAATCTGCAACTGGAAAGCCCTGGCTGCCAGAATCAGCCCGGCCACTGCGAAAACCAGCAGAATGGCGTATTGCCTGTCTTTGTATTGTTCGTCCATGCGCGGAGAAGGAGTTGGAACAGATGAAATTCAAAAGTGCCGTCACCCACTCGTATCAATCCAGCGGGTTGAATAACAATTGAAAAATCACCACAAAAATCATCGACACACTGAAACTCACCATGGTTTTCATCAAAATATCGACGATGTAAACGAAAGTAAATGCTTCTACGGAATAATAGAAAAATAGGTGGACAAACATCAAAATGGCGGCATACCGCAGGAACCAGCCCAGGCCCATCCGTGCGGCGGTCGGGCTATACGACATGTTGTAGCCGCCCCTCGGTTCGAAGAATTTCAACACGAGCGGGCGCACAAATGCCGTAAAAACGGCGGCACTCGAGTGAACGCCAAGCGTGTCGTAAAGAAAATCGACGGAAATGCCGATAAGAAACCCAAGGAAAACAAGAAGGGTTTTGGGTGTCCGAATCGGCAGCAGCAGGATGAAAACAGGGAAAACAATGATGTGCAAATAAGGAAAGCTCTCCCACCCGACACCGATATTCTTGAACACGAGACCCTGCAACAGCAGCAGCGCCACAAACCGTAGAACATTGACGACCGTAACGTTATTCATCTTGCTGGATTACCGATTGTTCAAGTTGTTCTTGCTCTTCCTTGAAAATATTGCGCACGATGTATACGTGCTGGATATTGCTCATTTTCAACGACGACTTCACCTCGATGGTAAAAAAATTGCTGCCGGGATCCATCCAAAGTTTGTCCACCACCCCCAGCATGATGCCCGGCGGGAAGATGGCGGAGTAGCCGCTCGTTTCCACCGTATCCCCTTTCGTCACCGGGGCATGTTTCGGTATGTCTTCCAGATTGAAAGTATGGATGTCCGTACTCTTCCAGACCAGCGGCCCGAAGTAATTCTTATTTCTAATCCTGGCACTGATCTTTGTCTGCCGATGCAAAATGGACATGGCTACGGAAAAGTGTTTTGAAACTTTGCGCACGATACCCACTACTCCGTCATCCGTCACTACTCCGCTGTGCGAGGTGATGCCGTCTTTGCTCCCCTTGTTGAGGACGAGGTAATTGTGGTTTTGGTTGATGGAGTTTTTAATCACCTGCGCATCCAGGAAAGTGTACTTCGGGTGCAGGGTATCGGCCCAGGCTGTGTCAAGCGGGTTTTGAACGTTGATGCCTACATTGGCTAAACGGTCGAGCAAGTGTGCATTTTCCTTGGACAGGCGCTTGTTTTCATCGTAAAGCTGGAAGTACTGGACAGTGGCGGCGGTTTTGCTTTGCAGGTAACCCGTGAGTTGGTTCACCGTGTTCACATAGACCTTCTCCTGTCGCTGATTGTATTTGACCACCAATGAAAAACAGATGGCCTCCAGCACCACAAACACGAGGAAGCCGCTCAGTTTTATAAAAAGCTGGAGTAGGTTGAACATTCAGTTGGCTCAGTTGGCAGTCCGCAGTATCCAGTTGGCAGCAAGAGCAAACTGGATACTTCCAACTGCCAACTGAATACTGTCAACTGTTTTACACACTTTTTCTATCGATGAGGAACGAAAAGCGGTCGGTGTTTTTCAATGCAATGCCAGTGCCGCGTACCACTGCACGGAGCGGGTCTTCGGCGATGTGAACGGGCAACTTGGTTTTGGCACTCAGGCGCTTGTCGAGGCCGCGAAGCAAGGCACCGCCGCCGGTCAGGTAAAGGCCGGTTTTGTAAATATCGGCAGCCAATTCGGGCGGAGTGGCTTCGAGCGCCTTCATCACGGCTTCCTCCACTTTGCCGATGGACTTGTCGATGGCCTGCGCCACTTCATGATAGGAAATCGTGATTTGCTTGGGTATGCCGGTCATCAGGTCGCGGCCATTCACGGCGTAGTCGGGCGGCGGGTTGTCGAGTTCAGTCATCGCGGAACCCACGTGGATTTTTATCTGCTCGGAAGAGCGCTCCCCGATGAGGATGTTGTGCGCCCGCTTCATGTAGTCAATGATGTCGGTGGTAAATTCATCCCCCGCCGTTCGGATGGACTGGTCGCAAACGATACCCGAAAGTGCAATTACCGCAATTTCCGTCGTCCCTCCTCCGATGTCGATGATGACGTTTCCCACAGGTTCTTCCACCTCCAATCCGATGCCCAACGCTGCGGCCATCGGTTCGTGTATCAGATAGGTTTCTTTGGAATCGACGTGGTCGGCGGAGTCAAAAACGGCGCGTTTTTCTACCTCGGTAATGCCGGACGGGATACAAATGACCATTTTCAGGTGGGAGAAAAAACGGCGGCGGTTGCCAATCATATTGATAAGCCCCTCTATCATACTTTCCGCAGCCTGGAAGTCGGCAATCACGCCATCTCTCAATGGTCGCACGGTTTTTATGTTTTCGTGGGTTTTCTCGTGCATTTGCATGGCCTTGGTACCTACGTCAATGATCTCGCCGGTGCGGAGGTCGATGGCCACGATGGAAGGCTCATCCACCACTACTTTTCCATCACACATGATGAGGGTGTTGGCAGTACCCAGGTCGATAGCTAATTCTTGCGTGAAAAAACTGAAGAGTTTCATTAAAAGCGTTTACCTCGATTGTTAAATTTTGATTTGATGCCCCCGAAGCCGTTGAGCGTTGGTTTCGATTTTTATCGCCAGCGAAAGCGTGTTCCGCTAATCATTTTTTTATCAAAACGTTATGAAAAACATGCGCTTCAAAATGACGGCACAAAAGAAAAGAAAATCCAATAATTATTGTAACAATTACAGAAAACTATTCTGGCGCATTGAGCGGCCTGCCACTCGTCTCGTTTCTACACAATCACCTCCCACATCGCTTCTTTTTGAAAATATTTCCTCGCCAGGTTCCTGATTTCTTTCGCGGTAATGTGCTTGATCACGTCTGCCAATTCTTCAAAAGCAATGAGGGGCTGTCCTTCCGTAACGAATGTTTTCACCACTTCCGAAATGTTGAAAGGGCCGTCGAGGTTCGTGAGCAGGGTGCCCAGGAGGTAATTTTTTACCATTTCAAGTTCGTCGTCGCCCACGAGATTTTTCTGGAGGCGCTTCATTTCCGCGTAGATTTCTTTCACCGTCCGCTTCACGAACTCGTTGCTCACCTCCGTGCCCACGTAAAAATACCCACCGTACAACATGGCCTCGTGCGAGCTGTAAATATTGTACGTGTAGCCCTTCTTCTCCCGGATGTTGGTCATCAGGCGGGAGCTGAAATACCCGCCGAGGATGGTGTTCAGCACGTACATGCCGTTGTAGTCGGGGTGCTGCCGGTTGAACAGGTGGCACCCGATCCGAACCGCCAACTGCACCGAACCAGGCAGGGGCGACTCTAATTTTTCGGGCACCGAGTTCACTGGGAGCAGCACGGCCTGCCTGCGCTCGCCTTTCGGGATGGCTTTCCCAAGGTGTTCGTCGAGCAGCTTGCGGGCCGCTTCGCTGACCTTGCCGCTCAGGAATATCATGCAGTTTCCGCTGGTGTAATTTTCCTGAAAATGCGTGAGCAAGTCTTCCCTCGTGATGGCCGAGTACGTTTCCAGATAGCTGTTGTAGCCGTAGGGGTGGTCTTCGCCGTAGAGCATTTCCGTAAATTTCCGGTAGGCCACGAAGTCGTTTTTCGTCAAATCCACCTGCAACCGCTGCTTGTTCCTCACCACGAACGAGTCGAGTTCTTCCTGCGGAAACGACGGCTCCGAGAGCATCTCCGCCACCAGCGGCAGCAACTTGTCGAAGTGCTTCGTCAATGAGTACAGCAGCACGTTCGCGGTGTCCATACTGATGGGCATGGAGAGTGTACCGCCGTAGTAGTCGAGCACTTCCGCCATCTCGGCGGCGGTGTGATGCCGGGTGCCCTCCCGCATGAGTGCCGCAGTGGTTCGGGAGGCCAGCTTTTTGCGCTCGTAGGGCCGCCCGGCAAAGAACACCAGTTCTAATTTCAGGATGTCTTGCGTTCCCAGGTTCGTCTCGTACACCGGGATGCCGTTCGACAGGTGCCACACGTCCGGCGGCGGCACCACGAGGTTTTTCACCTCCTGAATTTTCGGCATTTTCGCTCTGTTCGGCATTGTGTTGTTTGAACGTTGTTTGAATTGGTTTGTGGTGGTTTGAGGTGGTTCGAAAAACAAGTTCAAACGATTTCAAACCATCTCAAACAACATACTCCCCCAGCCAGGCAATTTTTCCGGCCAACGGTCGCTGCTCCTCGTCTTTTTCCATCACCTCCTTGGCGTAGCGGTGCAGGTTTTCAAGCGGGTTTTGCGAAGCCAAAATCTCCCGCACCCGGGCATCGGTGTACTTGAGTGCCAGCACATCCTCCTTCGGCGGCACCTCGCTCAGGCCGGCCAGTTGCCCCAGGTTGTTTCCGGTGAAAACAGCGCTGAGACGGATGCTGTCGGGCAGCGAATCGAAACCGATGCAGGGTGCCTCGATGGCCTGCACGATGGTGTGGAGTGCGCTGCCGCTGGCCCGCACGTAGTACGAGCGCCCGATGCGGCCCATCAGGTCGAGCTTGTCCGGCAAGATGCGGCCCCGCTCGTCGAGCACATCTTCGAGGATGTGCATCCGCAGCATCTCGCAGATAATCAGGTGCCCGGCACCGCCCTGGTCGCCCAGCGTGATGATGTCCGTTACCTTGCACTCCATGTTCACCGGCGACTCGCCCACCCGGAACGGCCGCACGAGGTCGGACGGCACCGGCGTGAGGCCGCTTTTTTTGAACTCGTCCACGCCCTTCGGGAACTGCGCACTCGCCACCGCCATCTGCCGCACGATGTTGTAGTTCACCGCATTGATGACCACCTCCGGCACCTCCCGCACGTTCGAGAGGGTGTCCTTCACCGTGTTGTTGGTCCCCCGGCGGTTGGAGGAAAAAATGAAAATCGGGGGGTTGGAACTGAACGCATTGAAAAAGCTGTACGGGGCTAAGTTGGCATTGCCATCCTTGTCCACCGTACTCACGAAGGCAATCGGGCGGGGGCCGATGGCCCCCACGATGAACTGGTGAAAGTCGTGGCGGGGCACGGAGCCGGGGTCGATGGTGCGGTATTTTTTTGCCGAATTTGTATCGACATTTTTTTCATTGTTCATGCGCTTGTTCTGGTCAATTATAGTTGTTCGATACTTCGATGTTCCAAGTGATGCAGTTAAGCACCCCTCCTTCTTTTGCTATTTCCCTACTGTCGATTGTCACAATGGTTTGCCCGCTGAAAAGTTGTTCAAATTGTTTCACCACCAGGTCATCTTCGCTCATCCCAAAAGTCGGGACAACAACAAGTCCTTTCATTTGAAGATAATTGATGTAAATTCCATTGGCCTGGTCGTCGTTATCGTTATTGTAAGGATTGAAAGGAATTTCAGTGTAATCAACTCCTGCATTGTACAACGACATGTGCAGACGCAATGCAAAGTCGGTTTTCTCTTTTCGTTTATCCGTTGAATAGCGGTTTATCAAAACCCTGTCGTTATCAAGGAAACGAACAATTCCGTCCGCATGGCCATAGCAATCTTGAGGGTCTGCAGGGATAAAAATCAGTTTCTCGATTTCAAAAATCTCTTTAAGGTTTTTGATTAAATCCTTTTCGTTGGTGGCAGGGTTTTCTCTGAACACCTTGTCGCACATTATCACTTTATCGGTTGACTTCACCACGTTGCCACCATCCAGGAGGATGTTGGATTTCACTGGCTTCAAATCCATTTCCTTGCAAATGCTGTCAACATCGGAAATGGTTTTAATCAACTCCTTATCCTTCACCAAATAGTCTGGCCGATAAGTGAATTGAACAAACTTGTCTTTGCTGATTTGGATGGGCATGTAATCAACCGCCCAGATGTCCTTCGTATTCGGAAGAAGCTGAAATTTCACCTTGCAATCATGCAGCACTTTTTCAAACTGCTGAAAAAATGCAGGTTGCTGCTTTGGCAAGCTGTCGGCTAAATAAAGAAGGTTGGTTTCTTTGTCTTCTATCATTTTGCAAATCGTTGTTTCCAGATGGTTGAAATAACTTTCCCTATCTCAAGAAATTCCTCGTGTGTGAATGTATCTGTCTTGGCATTATTACACCAGAAACAGGCAAACACAATATTGTCTAAATTATCGTAAGGCGAGTTAGGCTCTTTTCGGTCGAGTTCAAGTTTTCTGCCTCGTTTACTTTTTGTTTCAACTTTTCCGCTGTCAAACAAGATTTTCAGTTCTGCTTCGGTGATGCCGCAATAACAGCACTTTTTGTCTTGTTCCATTGACTTGTACCAATCATGGAATTTTCTGAATTCTACTGTTATCTTTTTTGTACCATGAATATTTTTTAGTGCTGAAATAGGCCGCCATTCATTCTCAAGGCTCTTTGTCCATTGAGTTAATTCTGTTCTTGGAACATTCAGTTGCTTTTCGATTTCTGAATAAGTTTTCTTTTCCGCGAAGGCAAGCCAAATGAATTGTTTTTGTTCGTCAGTCATCATTACAATTGGTTTAAAATTGAATTAATTCATCACCTCACTCCCCACCCTCCAGCGCCAGATCGAACCGCTTGCGCACCTCCTCCACCAGTGGGTTTACGGCCTTCATCGCATGGTATTTTTCGCTGTCGGTCAGGCGCTTGGGCTTGGCGGGGGCGGCATTGGAGCGGCTGGGGTCGAGTTTGATGACCATCGAAAGCAGCGGGGCGTGGAGTTTTTTCCGAAGGAATTCCATCAGCGGCGTTTCCTGCCGAATGGTGTTTTCGGCCAGCGCCGAACCGACGATGGCCGTCACCTGCTCGCCTTCGATGCTGGTTTCGGCGCCTTTCAAAATCGCCCGAACGGAATCTTTGTCGATGGATTCGATGTAGGCGGCCCAGGCTTCCCGCAGGTCTTCGAGCGTGAGCCTGGCCGCTGGCTTCACGGCGGCCCCGTTCGATTCTGCCTCTGCGATTTCGTTGTGGATGGATTGCAACGACACCGTTGCAAGGCCACCGATGCCGGTTTTGCGCAGCGAAGAAACAGCGGGGCGGGCGGGGGAGGCAGGTTCTTCAACGGTTTGCGCTTCCGAAGTACCGTTTTCGGCGTAATCGGGCGCAGCCGGAGCAGCTTCCGTTTCGGGTTTTTTCGGTGAAACAGGTGGAACGGAATCGGTGATTTTTTCCGGTTGGGGCACTTCCTTCGGAGGTGCGGCGGGAGCGGCCTTGCTTACATCAGGCGTTTTTTTTTCAACCCCTGCGGCGGTTGCCAACAGCACGGCCTGCCCCACGAAGCATATTTTTATCAGGTACATCTCCACGTGCAGGGGCTTGTTGCGGGCCATTTTGAAGTTGATGTCGCAGTCGTTGCAGAGGTTGAGCGCCGTGAGCAGGAACGAGGCGGGGGCAATGGCCGCCTGCTGCCGGTAGCGTTCCCGCAGCGAGTCGCCGACTTCGAGCAGGCGCAGTGTTTCGGCATCCTTGCAGACGAGCAGGTTGCGCAGGTGCTCGGCCAGGCCGTTGGCAAAGTGGTCGCCCTCGAAGCCATTGCGGAGCACCGAATCAAAAATCAGCAGCACCTGCTGCAAATCCTCGGTGAGCAGGGCATCGGTCAGGCGAAAATAGTAATCGTAATCGAGGACGTTGAGGTTGGTGATGACATCGTCGTAGGTGATTTTTTTGCCCGAAAAACTGGTGATGCGGTCAAAAATCGAGAGGGCATCGCGCAGCGCCCCGTCCGCTTTTTGGGCGATGACGTGCAGCGCATCGCCCTCCGCCTCGATGCCCTCCTGGGCGCAGATGTTTTGCAGGTGCGAAACGATGTCCTTGACCTGGATTCTTTTGAAATCAAAAATCTGGCAGCGGCTGAGGATGGTTGGGATGATTTTGTGCTTCTCGGTGGTGGCGAGGATGAAGATGGCGTAGGGCGGCGGCTCCTCCAGCGTTTTCAGGAAGGCGTTGAACGCCGACTGCGAGAGCATGTGTACCTCGTCGATGATGAACACTTTGTACTTACCCTGCTGCGGCTGGAAGCGCACCTGCTCCACCAGGGTGCGGATGTGCTCGACGCTGTTGTTGGAGGCGGCATCGAGTTCCATGATGTTGAACGAGGCGTTTTCGCTGAACGCCCGGCAGCTTTCGCACTCGCCGCATGGCTCGAAGTTCGGGGTCACGTTCTGGCAGTTCAGCACCTTGGCGAGGATGCGGGCACAGGTCGTTTTGCCCACACCGCGTGGCCCCGTAAACAGGAAAGCATGCGCTACGTGGTCGGTTTGCAGCGCTTTTTTCAGTGTTTGCGACACATGCTCCTGCCCGACGACATCCTCGAAGCGAACAGGGCGGTATTTTCTTGCGGATACTACGAATGCCATTTTTTAGTTTGCAGTTCGACAGTGGGCAGTTGGCAGTCGGGGCAACGGAAGCAGTCCCTGACTGCCAAC
>JACRAN010000240.1 GCA_016234735.1 Bacteroidota bacterium
ACACTGCTGTTAAAATCGCGCCGCAATATAAACATGGCGTTGTTCACGTACTGGACGCCTCACGCAGCGTTGGCGTGACTGGCAAGCTCGTTAATCCGAAGGCAATAGGGGAATTCCTGGCTGACGTAGACGGCCAATACAATAAACTCCGTTCGGCACACCAAAATAAAAGCCAAGGCATGCCTCTTGCGACGATTGAAAGCGCGCGCAAAAATAAAATGAAAATTGACTGGAAAAATTATGCGCCACCCAAGCCTAAGTTCCTGGGTATCAAGGTGTTTGAAAAATACGACCTCGAAGAGCTGGGCAACTACATCGACTGGACACCGTTTTTCTCCACTTGGGAGTTGCGGGGGAAATACCCGGAAATTTTCGAGGATGAATTTGTGGGCGAAACGGCAAGAAGCCTGTTCAACGATGCCCAGTCGTTGCTCCGCCGCATCATCGACGGGCAGTGGCTGACCGCCAATGCCGTGATTGGTTTTTTCCCTGCCGCTGCGCTTGAAAATGACAGCGTGACGCTTTTCAAAGATGAAAACCGGGAGGAGCCGCTTTCAACCCTGCATTTTTTGCGGCAGCAAGCGGAGAAGGCAGCAGGGCAACCCAACCTCTGCCTGTCAGACTTTATTGCTCCGCAACAAACCGGGCTTGAAGATTACATCGGCATGTTCGCCGTGACGACCGGAATTGGCATTGAAAAATGGATAAAACATTTCGAGGAGCAGCACGATGACTACCACGCTATCCTGCTGAAAGCGCTGGCCGACCGGCTGGCGGAGGCGTTTGCGGAGCGGATGCACGAGCGGGTTCGCCGGGAATTCTGGGGCTATGCTGAAAACGAAGCGCTTGACAGTGAGGCACTTATCGCTGAAAAATACCAGGGCATCCGTCCGGCACCAGGCTACCCAGCCTGCCCGGAGCACACGGAAAAACGAACCCTCTGGCAGTTGTTGGAGGTGGAGAAAAATGCGGGCATCCAGTTGACGGAAAGTTGTGCGATGTGGCCTGCATCAGCGGTGAGCGGCTGGTATTTTTCGCACACGGAGAGCAAATATTTCACGACCGGCCAGTTGTCGAAAGACCAGGTGGAGGATTACGCAAAACGGAAGGGAATGACGACGGAGCAGGCGGAGAAGTGGCTGGCAAGTGTGCTGAACTACGATGTTTGATTATCCCCAAATCCAGTCCCGCCGGTTTTTGATGTACCGTTTCACGTTCAGCCAAAATGCCACGAAAAGGTAGATGATGATTGGCGAGCCAAGCGCCACGAAGGAAAGATAAATGAAATACATACGCACTCGTGAAGAAGCAACCCCCATCTTTTCGCCGAGGTAGCTGCACACGCCAAAAAGGCGACGTTCCATCAGGTCTTTCATTTTCATCCGACAAAAATAGGGTACGCTGTGTGAAAAAAAAAGGCAAAAGTCAGGGTTTCAAACCTAAACTTTTGCCTTTCGTTGTTAGCGATGCGCAATTTTTTATTGCAGGTACATTTCTTTCTCCGCCATCATTTTACGGATGTTGATGAGCGCATAACGCATCCGGCCAAGTGCCGTGTTGATGCTCACCCTCGTCAGCGCCGCAATTTCCTTGAAGCTCATGTCGGCGTAGTGGCGCAGGATGACGACTTCCCGTTGCTCCGGCGGCAACATGTCAACCAGTCCCCGAATCCGGTCGTGCGTCTGGCTGCGCATGATGAGTTGCTCGGCATTCGGTTCGTGCGTGTGCAGCACGTCGAAAATGTCGAACGTGTCGTTCGGGTGGACGTGCGGCCTGCGCTTGCCCCGGCGGTGGTAATCAACGCACAAATTGTAGGAAATCCGCAATGCCCACTGGCTGAATTTACCTTCGTGGTTGTACTTACCGCTGCGCAGGGTGTTGATGATTTTGATGAAAACTTCCTGGAAGATGTCTTCGGCAAGCGTCTCATCTTTCACAAATAGATAGATGGACGTGTAAATTTTCTGCTGGTAACGGTCGAGTAGTTCTTTGAAAGCTCTTTCATCCCCTTCGAGATACTGAGCGATCAGCTGGTGGTCGTTGATTGGCATAACTTGCATAACTAAATCAGAGTTAATTAGAAAATGTTCAAAAGCGATTTAGTGTAGAAGTTTTATGCCGTATAGAACTTAAAATTTAGTGGAAGAATTAGATTGAAAAGGATTCTGAAAACGTTACTTGCAAACACAGCGCCAAATTAAGCCATTTATCCATGAAAAAACGATTTTCATCGGCTTTAACAAAAAATTAGCGGTTGCATCGAAATAAACCAACTGCTAACGGGGGCAAAGAAATGCGCTTTTTGTTAGAAAGTCAAATTTGGATGAAAATTGTTTGTCGCTGTACCGTCAAGAGGAATTTTTGGCGGCAATTCCATTCGGTTTTGAAATTATTTAGCCAAAAATTGACGGATAACTTACTTCATGCACAGTTGGTAGGCTGATGAATGGTCGTCTGTGCCGCTGGCGTTTGGCAATCAGAACTTAATATGTACTTTTGCCTACCTCATTAAATTTTCTTTTTGCCTTCCGAAAATACTCAAACTAAGATTTGCATGAAAAGACAGCGCATCGTTGCCGGTAACTGGAAGATGAACCTGGATTTCAATGAAGGCAGGGACTTGGCAATCGGCATCATCCGCTCCATCGGGTCGTCCGATGTGTTGACCATTCTTTGTCCGCCTTTTATCCATTTGCACTACATTTCAGTGCTGACCAACGGCATTGCCAACATCGAAGTGGGGGCACAAAACTGCCACAGTGCACGAAACGGAGCCTTCACAGGGGAGGTTTCAGCCGCTATGATAAAATCCACAGGAGCCAGCTATGTGATACTTGGGCACTCGGAACGCCGGGAGTTTTTCGACGAGGATGATGCGCTTTTGGCTGAAAAAGTGAATATCGCCCTGGCCAGTGGCTTGCACCCGATTTTTTGCTGTGGTGAAAAATTGGAAGTCCGGGAAGCAGGTACCCACGAGCATTTGGTCAGAACGCAATTGGAAAACGGGCTTTTTCATTTAGACAGCGATGTTTTTGCCAAAATCGTTATAGCTTATGAACCAGTGTGGGCTATTGGCACCGGGAAAACGGCCTCGCCAGCCCAAGCCCAGGAAATGCACAAGTTTATCAGGAGTCTGATTGCAGAGAGATATGGCCAGGAGATTGCCGATTCCACAGCAATTCTTTACGGCGGCAGTTGTAAGCCGGATAATGCCGCCGAAATTTTCAGCCAACCAGATGTGGACGGCGGGCTGATTGGCGGAGCATCCTTGAAAGCCGCTGATTTTGTTGCAATTGTTGATAGTTTTCCTCAATCCTAAAATCACCTGACTCATCAATAAAATATCTAATCGTGATGAAAAAACTACTATTTCAGGCCCTTCTCCTTCATGCTTTTTCTTTCACAGAGGTTAGCGCACAGTGCCCGCCACCCGGGTACCCGGCACCTGGTGACATGTGTGTTGTGGCACCAACGCTGTGTACAGACCTGGATGGATATTGTGCTACACTTGGTACGAACAACGTCCAACAAACATTTCCGGGCTGCCCTGCCAATGTGCTGAACAATGATGAATGGTTTGGATTCATTGCGGGGTCAACTACCATCACAATTGAAGTAGTTCCATCGAATTGCCAGGGAACGAATGGTCAATTTGGGATGCAGGGTGCAATTTATGAAGGAAGTTGTACCGGTCCGGCTGTTGCAACCCAATGTAACTGCGTGACCTCTACTTTCACCATGAGCTACACGAATTTCATAATTGGCCAGGTTTACTATGTGGTTTTTGACGGATGTGCCGGTGATATTTGTGATTTCCAGGTAAACGTGCTCCAAGGATCAACACTTCCGGTGCCCCCAGAGCCGCCCGGAGCAATCCTTGGCCCGACACAGGTTTGTCCGGGAGCTTTTACTACATACACGCTGACCAACCCCAACGCAGCGACTTTTGATTGGACAATTTCACCCCCTATCGGGTCAATTGGAGGCTCTCCTGGTGGAACCATCAATGTTTCATGGAACGCTGCCGGTACTGCCCTGCTCTGCGTCACTTCTTCCAACCCGTGTATCCCAAATGGTGGAACCACTTGCCAAACGATTGTTTCCGCACCCCTTCCTCAAGAAAATGAATACTACGATTTATGTGTGGGAGACTGCATAACATGTGCCGGCACCGATTTTTGTGCGCCAACTGGCCCGGCAGGCTCGCCAGTGACACTTCAAAATTACTTAGGCTGCGATAGCGTAGTAGTTTGCCACATCACGGGCATTCCTGCCATCCAAACCAACATTGGCCAGATAACGCTCTGTTCGCCAAGCACTTACATGATTTGTGGAACGACCTATTCAAGCACCGAATTTGTCAACCATGTCTGCAGCAACGCCAGTTGGCAAGGTTGCGACAGTACGGTGATTGTGGATTTGGCGATAATGACTCCGGACGTCATCATTTCCCCCCCAGCTGTTTTGCATTGTCTTCCCGGCTCCACTATCATAATCAGTGCTGCTAACTCAAACCTATCGATTGTGCCTGGAGGAACGTCAACTTTCATTTGGACAGGACCTGGAATAGTTGGGCCAGACAATGGTTTAACAGTTGTGGTCGACCAACCGGGCCAGTATTGTTTCACCATCACTGCCAGTCGAAATGGGGTAACCTGTACCGACCAGGGATGCGTGACTGTGACTCAGAACACCGCTGTACCTCAATTGCCCCAGGTCTCAGGCAACCTTACGCCCTGCCAGAACTCTTCTGTAAATTACACGGTCACGCCGGTAGGTTCCCCTCCTCCTACGGGATACACCTGGACCACTCCGAACGGAGAACCGATTACACCCATCAACGCTACAACCATTTCCGTAAACTGGAATGGGCCAATCGGAGGCCAACTATGTGTAACTGCAAACAATGACTGCGGTTCATCGCCACCTGCTTGTCTTACGATTTCAGTCACGGCCGCACCAGTGTTGCCAGTAGTGACCGGCCCTGCAACTGTCTGTGCAAACAACCAGGCGCAGACTTACACGACAACAACTAACCAACCTCCCGGAGTCACCTACAACTGGACAGTGCCTCCCGGAGCATCTTTCAGTGGATCCGGCACAAGCATCAATGTCAATTTCAGTGGTGCATCGCCCGGCACTGCTCAGGTCTGTGTGACCGTTCAAAATGCTTGCGGAACCTCGCAACCAGGCTGCGCAACGGTCAACATTACCACACCGCCTGCCACTCCGACATTGAGTGGCCCGACTACGGTGTGTTCGAGCGGTGGAGGGATAAATTATTCCGTCAGTAGCCCACAAGGCGGAGTCACTTACAACTGGACAGCACCTGTCGGAGCAACAATTACAGGCTCCGGAGCAATGGTCAGTATTAATTTCCTGAATGCTTCCAGTGGGCAGGTTTGTGTTGCTGCGCAAAATTCCTGCGGCACCAGTTCGCCTGCCTGCCAAAACGTGCAGGTGATTCCGGCACCAACGGCTACCATCAGCGGCTCCGGGGCCATTTGCCAGGGCAGTGGCCAGACGGTCAACCTGACGATTTCCCTCACCGGCACTGGGCCATGGGATGTGACCTACACAAATGGCGGCCCGCCGGTGACTATCAATATCACCACCAGCCCACATACGCTCACTGTCAACCAGCCTGGAACTTACACGTTGACAGGCCTGACCGTTGCAGGCAGCAACTGTACCGGGACGGTGAGCGGCTCGGCAGTTGTCACCCAAAACCCGTCTCCAACAGCAACTTTGAGTGGCTCAGGCAGCATTTGCCAGGGGAGTGGGCAGCAGGTTCCGCTCACCATCAATTTTACCGGCACCGCACAGTGGACGGTGGATTGGACATTGGATGGGGCAGCACAGGCTTCCTTCATGGCGGGCACCAATCCCTTCACCTGGAACATTGGCCAGGGCCAGGCTGGCAACCTTGCACTCACTGACGTTTTGGACGGCAACGGCTGCGATGGCACTGCCTCAGGCACAGCAACCGTTACGGTCATCACAGCGCCCACTGTCAGCGGCATTTCCGCAGATTGTGATGTTTTAAACGTAAATTTTACCGTCATCTTCACCATCAACGGCGGCGACCCTGCATCGTACAGCGTCACCCCTTTGAATGGCACCCTCAGCGGCAATGTTTTCACCAGCAACCCAATCCCAAGTGGCAGCGGGTATTCGTTCGTGGTGAACGACGCCAACAACTGCAACCCGGTGACGGTGGCCGACAACGCCGTCATTTGCAACTGCGCAACGGCTGTTGGCGACATGGATTTGACGCCTGTTGAAATCTGCGGGGATGGGCCCCAATCGGTGCCCTACAATAGCACAGGTCAAAATTTCGATGGCAACGATGTGCTCGTTTTTTACCTCCATTCAGGAAGCGGGGTGGCCATCGTAGCGCCTGTCCACAGCATTTCCGACACTACGCTGGTAAGTTTCATTCCTGCCACTATGAACTATGGCACCACGTATTATTTGTCAGCAGTGGTGGGTGACAGCGATGGGTCGGGCGGGGTTAATTTGAACGACCCTTGCCTGGCGGTAGCGCAGGGTACGCCAGTCACTTTTTATGAAATACCTACGGCGGTTTTGAGTGGAAATGATGCCGTTTGCGTAGGGCAGACCGGCAGCCTGACGGTTGATTTTACCGGCGAAGGCCCCTGGAGCATCAGCTACAATGACGGGAGTGGCAACATCCAGACCATCAACGGGATAACGGCCAACCCGTACACGTTGAGTGTCACGCCAACCACCACCACTACCTTCTGCCTCACGACCATGAACGACGTGAACTGCACCGGAAACGAAAGCGGCTGCGGCACAGTGACGGTCAACACTGGCGTACAAGTCACCAATTTTGTTGTGGCGTGCAACGCAACAAGCACGGCCTACACCATTACGTTCAACATTTCCGGGGGCGACCCTGCCTCATATTTTGTGAGTGGAGTAACCGGAAATATTGTGGCTGGTGTTTTTACCAGCAATCAAATTCCCACCGGCACCGGCTACTCCCTGACCGTGGACGATGCCAACAACTGTGACCCTCAGACATTTTCACAGTCAGTTGTCATTTGCAACTGCACAACGGATGCCGGTCAAATGGACCCTGCAACCGTGACCGTCTGCGGCGATGGCCCGACTACCGTCCCTGACTCAACCGGGGTAGTTTTGGATGGAGACGACATTACGCAGTATGTGTTGCACACCAATAGCGGGAGCAACCTCGGAACTGTTATTGCCACCAACAATTTCCCGACTTTTGCCTTCGACGGAAGTTCGATGACTTACGGAACGACCTACTACGTCTCGCTCATCGCCGGGAACGACGATGGCACCGGGAATGTCGATACCAACGACCCGTGCTTCCAGGTGGCAGCAGGCACACCGGTTATTTTTTATGAAATACCAACTGCGAGCCTCAGCGGTGCCACCGAAATCTGCCCCGGTGAGTCCGCTGACCTGACAATTGGCCTGACCGGGGATTCGCCCTGGGCTGTCACCATCAACGGGCAACAAGTCACCGGCATCATCGGGACACCGTACACTTACACTGTAACTCCCTCAACAACAACGGTTTACAATTTAACCATCGTGAACGATGAGCATTGTGCCGACACCATCAGTCTGAGCCAAACCATCACCGTTCACACGCCGCCGACCATCACTTTTGTGGATGCACAATGCAACGCAACGGGAACGGGCTTCACCGTTTGCATCGATATTGCCGGAGGCGACCCAAGCTGTTACCAGGTATTTCCTGCTACCGGTACGCTCACCGGCAATCAGTTTTGCAGCGATGAGATGCCCGACGGGCAGGGATATTCGTTCCAGATTTCAGATTGTCACGGCTGCCCGGTGGTGGTTGCCAGTGCTCCCATCGTCGATTGTAACTGTATTTCGCAAGCGGGCGATATGGCCGGTGCGCCATTGAGTATCTGCGGAAATACGGTGGTGGATGCCACGCAATTTTATCAGGGCGGTGAAATATTTGACGGGGACGATGTGCTCTGCTACATGCTCCACAATGGCAATGGCCAGCCGATTTTGACCAGCACCTCCGGGCAGTTCAGCTACCAGGCGGGCACGGTGAGCTACGGCACCACGTACTTCATTTCGGCCATCGTCGGCAACGATGACGGAAATGGATGTGTGGACACGGGCGACCCCTGTTTCAATGTGGGTGCAGGCATTCAGGTCACTTTCCATGCAATACCAACGGCAACGTTGACGGGCAATGCCACGATTTGCAGTGGCGAAGCCACCTCCCTGACACTGACTTTGACGGGTGTGGCACCCTGGACGGTGGTGTATGAAAACGCATCAGGCAATCAGTTGACCGTCACGGCAGGCAGTAGCCCGTTCCCCATTTCAGTTTCACCTACCAGTTCCAACGTTTACAGCCTGATTAGCGTGAGCGATGGGTACTGCGTCGGCACTGTGAGCGGAAATGCCACTGTCACCGTGAACACCCCGCCGAGTGTTGCCAACGTGTCGGAACTCTGTGACGCCAGCGGTCAGACCTACCAGGTTTCGTTCAACATCCTGGGTGGCGACCCTGCCAGCTACACCATCTCGCCTTCGGGCGCTCTGGTGGGCGGTATTTTCACCAGCAACCCGATTCCCACCGGCACGGCGTACAGTTTTTCGGTGGACGATGCCAACGGTTGCGGCCCGACCATCGTTAGCGGCCTGAAAGTTTGCGACTGCAACACGGATGCGGGCACCATGTCACTGATATTGCTGAATATTTGTGTCGATGAAATGGCCATCACCACACCTGCCAGCGACACGCTGCTCGACCCGAACGACGTGTTGGTTTACATCCTGCACACCAACAACGGCAGTGTGCTTGGCACCATCATCGCCACCAATTCGACACCCACGTTCAGCTTCATCCCCGGCACGATGACGACGGGCACACAGTATTACATCAGTGCGGTGGTGGGGAACAACAACGGCTCCGGCGGCGTGGATTTGAACGACCCCTGCCTCGATGTGGCACCCGGTACACCTGTGATTTTCAGGGCTTTGCCAACCATCTCCATCAGCGGTACGACATCCATTTGCGAAGGTGAATCCACCACGCTGACACTGACCGTAACGGGCACAGGGCCTTTCAACGTCAACTACACGGCAAACGGAGTGCCTCAAACGCTGCAAATACCAACGGCGGGCAGTTTCCCCATGACAGTGACCCCACTGGCTACCACCACAATTACGTTGGTTTCCATCGAAGATGTGGGTGCAGGTTGCGACAATACTTCCACCCAATCCGTCACGGTCACAGTCAATCCGCCCGTGGAGGCTGGCACTTCGCTCGGCGATATTTCATTTTGCCAGGATGCCGCCCAACCTGTTGATTTGGACGACCACCTCAGCGGCGCTGACCCTGGCGGGCAGTGGAGCGGCCCGTTGGGCGCTGTGCCGGGCGGCACGGTGAACACGGCTTTGTTGGCACCGGGGATTTACCCGTTCACCTATCTCCTCAACGGGATTTCTCCATGCCCCGATGACCAGGCGATTGTAACGCTGACCATCCACCCGACCCCTGTGGCCGATGCCGGGCAAGACCAGCACCTGAGCTGCGATGAAACGCAGGTGACGCTCGGAGGCAGCGGCACCACACCCGGCGTGAACTACTCCTGGACCGGCGGCAATGTTTCGGACAATACTTCGGCCAATCCGACCACGACCAACCCGGGCACCTACACTTTGCTGGCCAGCAATAGTTTTGGCTGCTCCGACAACGATGTGGTGGTAGTGACGCAATCTGTTTCCACGCCGGTGCTGCACATTGCCATTTCCGACGTGAGTTGTTTTGGTCAAACGGATGGTTTCATCCTGGTGGACAGCGTGACAGGCGGCGTGGCCCCGTACCTGTTCTCCGTGGATGGTTCTGCCTTCACCTCAACCCTGTCGTTCACCAATCTTGGCCCCGGTCAGCACACCATTACCGTGTCGGATGCGGGGGGCTGCGAGTCATCTTTGACATTTTCCGTGGCCGAGCCGCAAGAGGTGACGGTTGAAATTGAAGGTAATTTCACTGGCAACAACCCCATCATCGATTTGGGCGATGAACTGGTGTTGACCATCATCTCCAACCCAGCGGTCTCTTTGCTCGATACCATCGTCTGGTCGGTGGCAGGAATCGACTCCTGCAAAACCTGCCCCGAACTCATCGTGATGCCAGTGCAGCAAACCACGTACTCCGTGCGGGTGGAGAAAGACGGCTGCGATGCTTCGGACAACCTGACCGTTTTTGTCGAGAAAAATCGCCCGGTGTACGTTCCGAATGTTTTCTCGCCCAACGACGACGGCATCAACGACCTTTTCACGATTTACGCCGGGGAAAGTGTTTCGGAAATCAAGTCGTTCCTCGTCTTCAACCGCTGGGGCGAATCGGTGTACGAGTACTATAATTTTATACCCAACGACCCTGCTGTGGGCTGGGATGGTACCCATCGGGACAAATACATGCAACCAGCGGTGTTCACCTGGTTCGCCGAAATTGAATTTATCGACGGTTCCGTCGAGATTTATCAGGGGGACGTGACGTTGGTTCGGTAGCCCCAATTTGACTTAAAAAGGGCTGCCCGGAAATTTCCGGGCAGCCCTTTTTTTGTTGGGAAAAGGTTCGTTTTCAATGCGTACTCATGCCACCGGCCAGCAGCGGCTCATCCATTTCTTTGTTCCAGTCATCGCCTTCGTCGTCGTCTCTTTTGAGGCCGAGTTTGCGGAAGATTTTTCCGATGCCGGAACGAACACCCTCCACGAACTGGAACATGACGGGCACAATCAGCAGGGTCAGCACCATCGAACTGAGGAGGCCGCCGATGAGCGCCCAGGCGAGGCCGTTTTTCCACTCCGAACCTGCGCCCTTGGCCAAAGCAATCGGCAGGAAACCGATGGACATGGAGAGTGTGGTCATCAAAATCGGGCGGAGGCGGGTGCGGCCCGCCTCGATGAGCGCCTGCATTGTACCCATGCCCTCCTTCATGGCCTGGTTGGCAAAGTCCACGAGCAGGATGCCGTTTTTGGCCACGAGGCCGAGCATCATGATGAGGCCGAGCATGGTGAAAATGTCGAGTACGCTCAGGGTCAGTGCCATAGCGAGGAACGCCCCGGACACCGCCGGGAGGATGGAAAACCCGACCACGAAGGGGTACACCCAACTGTCGTACAGCGCCACCATGATGAGGTAGGAGAACAAGAGCGCAGCCCCCAGTGCCAGCAGCAGGCTGGTGAAACCTTCCGCCTGGTTTTTCAAATCGCCCTCGTACATGATGGAAACGCCCGTGGGTGGCGGGTTCGTTTCTTCCACCAATTTGGTGACATCGGCACCGACGGCACCGCTGGGGCGGCCCAGCACCTTTGATTTTATCAACACGGATGACTGGCGGTTCAGGCGCTCCAACTGGTTCGGGCCAGTGGTCTGCTCGATGGTGGCAAACTGGTTGAGGTGTATCAGGCGGCCCTGGTTGTTCATCAGCGAGAGATTGGAAATGTCGCCGATGCTGTTGCGGTTAAACCCATCCATTTTGATGTTGATGTCGTACTCCTTCGAGCCGCTCCTGAACTGGGCATCGGTGTTGCCGTTGAAGGCCGTCTGCATCGTGCCGCCCACCACGTCCATGCTGAGGCCAAGCTGTGCCATGCGCTCCCGGTCCACCGTCACCTTGATTTCAGGACTGCCTTCCTCAATGGAGAGTTTGGCTTCGAGCGTACCTTCGATTTTTTTGATTTCGGCCACTGTTTTTCTGGCGTAATCCATCACCTGCTCCTTGTCGGAGCCGCTGATGAAAATCTGGAGAGGGTCTTCATCGGCTCCGCCGAAAAAGCTCACCGGCGCAGTCGTTACTTTTACGCCCGGCAGTTCCCGTTCCAGTTCGTTGCACACCCGTTGGGCATATATATCCGTGTTTACGCCCTGGCGCTTGTCAAGCGGGACGAGTTTCATCGTCAACTCCGAGAGGTAGGGCGTACTTTGGCTGCCAAACATGCCCGATGACCGGCCCACCGTGGAAAAAACCTTTGTGATTTCTTGCTTTTTCACCATGAACTCCTCCGCTCGCTGCGTGGCTAAGTTGGTCTCGTGCAGGGTAGCGTCCTTCGGCAGTTCCAATTTCATGATGAACTCGCCCCGGTCGCCCGGCTGAATGAACGCCGTGCCAATGTAGCCGTTGCTTATCAAGCTGAACGAACTCACGAACAACACGATGATGGCCACAAAAACCAAGAAGGAATTGAGGTAAATATTGTAATGTTTCTTCCTCGGCTTGCCGTCCACGGCTTCCCTCGCCTCCAATGCCCGCACACGGGAAGGTTTGAAAGGAATACGGACCGGGTTCAAAATTCGGCCCAGCAAGCGGGCGTACCAGTTGTTTACGCGATGGATGATGCTTTCAAAACCGTTCAGGATGAACCCCCAAATCGTGCGGTTGCTGAATTTTTCCACTTTGGAAAAACGGCTGGCCAGCATCGGCGTGAGGGTGAAGGACACGAACAGCGACATCAGTGTGGAGAATGTGACGACCAGTGCGAACGACCGCATGATGTTGCCCACGATGCCCGACGTGAGCGCAATCGGCACGAACACCACCACGTCCACCAACGTGATGGAGAGGGCGGTGAAGGCGATTTCGTTCCGCCCGATCAGCGCCGCCCGCTTCCGTTTCACCCCATGTTCCATGTAGCGGTAAATGTTTTCGAGCACCACGATGCTGTCGTCCACGAGGATACCGATAACGAGCGACATGGCCAGCAGCGTCATCAGGTTCAGCGTGAAGCCCATCGCGTACATCATAATGAAAGTGGCGACGAGCGAAGTCGGAATGGACAGCATCACAATCAGGGCGTTGCGGATGGAGTGCATGAAAAACAGCATCACCACGGCAACCAACATGATGGCCAAAACCAGGTCATGCGAAACGGCGTTCACGGCTTCGATGGTGAAATCCGTCTGGTTGTTGGCGATGTCGTAGTTGAAATCCTGTGCTTTGTACTGTGTTTTCAGTTTTTCAAGCTGTGCAATGACCCCCTCGGCCACAGCCACGGCATTGGCATCGGTCGTTTTTAAAATCTGCAGGCCGATGGCATTTTTTGTGTCCACCCGGCTCAGGCTGGTGATGTCTTTGAGTCCGTCCCTCACCTCGGCGATTTCACCCAATTTGACCGGAGCGCCAGTCGCCGGGGAATTGGCAATGACGAGGTTTTGCAGGTCTTCGAGCGTCTGGAATTTTCCGGCCAGCCGGATGATGATCTGCTCGTCCTGGTTTTCGATTTTACCAGTCGGGAAATCGAGGTTGGCCTGTTGGATGGCCTGCACCACTTGCAGGATGGTCATGTCCCGGGACTCAAGCGCCTGCCGGTTCACATGCACCTGGATTTCCCGCTCCTGCCCGCCGATGTTGCGCACTTCCCCCACGCCTTCCACACTTGAGATGGCCGGTTTGAAGCGGTCCACCACGAGGTCGTAAAACTCGGCGGGCGGGGCGTTGGAAGTCACGCCGATGCTGAGAATCGGGAATTCGTCCGAGGCGAATTTGGTCAGTGCCGGTGGGTCGGCATTGTCGGGAAGTTGCGCGGCGTTGGCGTTGATTTTCCGCTGCGCTTCCGAGAGGGCGAGGTCCACGTTGGTGCCGTCTTTCAGTTCGATGAACACAAACGACAGGCTCTCGAACGAGGTGCTGCGCAACGAGACGATGTTCTCCATGCTCGATACAGCGTCCTCAACGATCCTCGTGACGGAGTTTTCGACCTCGGCAGGGTTGGCACCGGGATACACCGTGCTGATGATGACGAACGGTGCGCTGAATTTTGGAATCAGCTCGTAGGCCAGCTTTTGATAGCTGAAGATGCCCAACACCGTCAATACCGTGAAGATGACGATGATGAACGAGGGGCGTTTTATGGAAAGTTCGGTGATTGACATAAAAAAAGGGATGAGGGGTGAGGGATGAGGGATGAGAGGGTGCGTGTAACGGTCATCCCTCATTCCTCATCCCTCGTTCCTTATTCTGAAACAATGATTTCCATGCCGTCTTCGAGGTTGATCTGGCCGGAGACGACGATGGCTTCGCCGGCCTGGAGGCCCGATTTCACCTGTATTTTGTTGCCGAAAACACTGCCGGTTTCGATGGGGCGGAGGACGGCCTTGCCACCATCCACCACGTAGATTTTTGCATCCTGCAAACTGCCCACGATGGCTTCACGAGGCACGGCCAGCACTTGCCGTGTTGTGCCGCCTTTGAAAAAAACAGTGCCGGTCATGCCCGCTTTCAGCGTGTTGCCGGTGTTGTTTATTTCGATTTCCACGAGGTAGCGTCGGGTAGTCCCTGCGTTCACGTCGATGAAGGTCACCGTGCCTTCAAATTTTTTATCGGGAAACAAATCGGCCTGCATCGTGATGCGCTGGCCTTTTTTCACCGTCACCACCTGCTCCTCGGTCAGATAGACCTGCATTTTCAGGCGGCTGATGTTGGTGATGTCCGCCAACCGCATGGCCGGGGAAACGAGCGAGCCTCGTTCCACCATTTTGTTGGTGACGACACCGGAGATGGGCGCCTTCACGTAGCTCATAGCGATTTGCTTTTCCGCCGATTTGATTTGCGATTTCAGGTTGTCGATGCCGATTTTGGCATCATCGAGTTGCTGCTGCGTCACACCGCCGTCGCCGAGCAGGTTTTTGAGGCGGGCGAAATCGTTTTCCGCTTTGGCAAGGTTGGTTTTCGTTGTTTCCAACTGGATTTTCTGCAAGTCGTTGTCGATGGCGGCCAGTGTGGCCCCGGCCTGCACGTTCGAGCCGTTGGTGAAATTGAGCAGCACGATTTTGCCGGCGGTTTCGCTCATCACGGACACCTGCTGGAAGGGTGCAAAATTGCCCACCACCTCAAATTCCCCGGAGAGCGTGGCCATTTCTGCCTTGCCAGTCACCACGGGTATCACCGTGTTGCGCTCCTGCGAGAGTTTAGAGTCTGCTTCGAGTTTCTGTTTGTTTTTGCCCAACTGTGTGTAGGCCAAGTAGCTGAGGCCGCCGAGCACGATGGCCCAGATGACGAGTTTTACGATTCTTCTCATTTTATAAGAGGTTGATTGTTAGTTGTTTAAAATAAAATCAGGGCATCACTGCGCCATTTTGACGAGTTGCCCGTTGGCACTCAGCAGGTCGATTTCGGCGAGTTTGATTTGCGCCAGCGTGGTGATGTAATTGGTTTGCGCCTGCCGCATGGAGTTCTCCGCATCGAGCAGTTCGGTGATGGGGGCGAGGCCCTCCCGGTAGCGGCTTTGCGATACCCGATAGACTTCTTCGGCCACTTTTCGGGTTTCCTGCACACTGCGGAGGGTGTTCTGGTTCGATTGCAGCGAAGTCACGGCAGCTTCGTGCCGGAGTTGCAGCCCCAATTTTGCATAATTGTAGTCCTGCAAAGTTTGTTGGTTGTTCAACCGGGCCGTCTGGATTTTGCTGTTTTTGAAAAAACCGTCGAAAATCGGCACGTTCAGCCGAAGGCCGACCTGCGAGAAATCCGTCCAGAAATCGCCGTTGCCAAACTCGTTGATTTTGTTGGCCTGCCACTCGTAATTGTAGGCCCCGAAAAACGAGAGGGTAGGGAAGTAGCCCGCCTGCCACCGTTCCACGTCGAGGTGGTAGAGTTCCTGCTGTTTTTTCAAAATGAGCAGGTCGGGCTTGAGTTGGAAGGTGGGTTGCGCCATCGAAGGGTTCACTTCGTCGAACATGGCCTCCGAAATGGTGTCGGTCAGCACGATGGCGGTTTCCAGCGGCATGTTCATCGCAAATTTCAGCGCCTGCTCCGCCTGCTGGATTTGCAGGTCGAGGTTGGTGATTTGCGTCTCTAAGTTCGAGTGCTGCACCCGCAGGCGGTCCACGTCGATTTTCTTGGCAAAACCGTTTTGAAATTGCTTGTCCGTCACCGTCAGCAGGCCCTTGATCTGGCCGAGGTTGGCATCGAGGATGCCCCGTTGGGTGCGGCTCAACTGGATTTGGTAGTACAGTTTGGCCACTTCGTACACCACATCTTCCTTCGATTTTTCCAACACAAGCCTGTAAAAATCGGTCACTTCACGGGTGGCCCGCAGGCCGAGCAGCCAGGTTTTGTCGAACAGCATCTGGTCGAGTTGCAGCCCGGCGGAGGCGTTCCAGTTGGTGCCGAACTGCACCTTCGCAAACTCGCCCGGCTGCCCCCCGAAGAACTCGGCTGGCACGAAGCTCGTGCGCACGGACAGGTTGTTCACAATCGAGCCGCTGGCACTCACCTGCGGCAGCCCGGTACTCAGCGATTCCCGAACGAGTTGTTGGGCTTTGGCGACTTCGATGCTCGCTTTTTGGACGGTAGCGTGGTTTTCCAGTGTGTAGCGGAGCGCCGTTTTCAGGTCGAGCGGTTGTTGTGAATGCAAGTTTGCCAACAGGGTCACTTGCAGGAAAGTCAATGTGAAAAGGTGTCGGATGATTTTCATCTTGGTCAATGATTTCAGTTTGTTTTTGACGTATCGAAATACTTCATTTCGCTATTGTATTTCTTCCAGAGCGCCAGGCCAGCGGGGGTGGCGAGTGCGTGGATATGATAATTGTGAAGCTCCCAAATCAGTTCCCGGCGAGAGAATTTTGAGTTCGGGTTTGCCACTTCTTCCACCACGAGATACGTCGCCTTTGCATAAATCCGGGCGATGATGCCGGGGTTCACATCGGCCCGGTAGTGCCCTTCTGCTTTGCCTTTTTCAATGTTTTTGACAATGCAGTTGATCATTTGCTCGTCCTGTTTTTTGATCAAAAGCTGCCAGGATTTGTGGTAGTATTTCTGCAAATCGAAGAGCGTGCTGGGCGACACATCCTCAATCATGGCGGTAATGAACACGCCGATAGTCCTGATTTCATCGAGGGCATCTATGGCTTTGGAACAAATGCGTTCCATCATCTGGCGTTCCCTGTCAACGTGCGTGCTTACCACGGCCTCGATGAGGTTGTCCTTGTTTTCAAAGTGCTGATACAGCGTTTTTTTGGAAATGCCCAGTTCCCTCGAAACATCATCCATGGTGACACTTTTGACACCGATGCGCATGAAAAGCTGCTCCGAACGGGCAACGATTTCATCTTTTACTTCCATGTATGCTGCTGTTTTTTCTGGTGTATGAAAAATAATACGGTTGGAAACAATGGAAACTTTCAATGGTTTTAAAGTTTCCAAAGTTTTTCAAAAAAAAACCTGACCGTCAGATGTGCGGCCAGGTTTTTTTTGCAAAAAAGTCAGCGCAAATTACAGGCCGGGTGGCTCCCAAAGCTCGATTTTCCGGCCCTCCGGGTCGATGATCCAGCCGAATTTCCCGAATTCCGACACCTCCGTTTTGTCCAACACCTGTACGCCTTCCTGTCGCAGTTGTTCCAGCAGGTCGAAGAGGTTTTCGACCTGATAATTGACCATGTATTCGTGCTGGCTTGGCTCGAAATATTTCGTATCGCCTTTGAACGGACTCCAGGCGGTGTAGGTCTCCTCCTCCGGTCGGTCGTGCCGCCGCCAGGGAAACAATGCTCCCCAATCCTCCACCGGGATTCCGAGGTGGGTGGTGTACCAGTTTTTGACGGTTTCCCGGTCCTGGCACTTGAAAAAAATGCCGCCGATACCAATGACTCTTTTCATAATTGGAAGTTTAAGTTTTTGATTGTCAATGTTTTATGCCAAAGCCGGATTCCGTTTCAAAATGAACGAACTGAGCAGGGAAATGACCAATCCCACCGGGAAAATCTCCATCAGCGTCACCCCGAACATCACAAGCGGGTTGGAGTTGTAGATTTTCATGAAATCTTCAGATTCTGCCGTTTTCTTCGCAATGTCCGCTTCGGCCATGCCTGATTTCCGCATGGTTTCAATCGAATGGGCGAGGTACTGTTCGCCAAATTCTGCTGCATTGCTGGACGAGTGGTAGTAAACCATCCAGGTGGCCACGTAAATCAACGAGGCCACCAGCGTGATGAGCAGGCCGACTTTCAGGGCCTTCCCGAACGTGATGCTGCCGCTCAGGTGGTTGTCCCGGTAGGAGCGGATGCCGAAAAAAATCATGGACAGCGCCACAATCATCGACACATAGCCGAAGGTTTCGCCGTACTGGAAGTTGACTTTGCCATCGGCACCCGTCATCATCAACATGCCGACCAGTAAGAAAACGGATACGATGGCACCGGCAATGAGTCCGAATTTTAAAACAAGTTTTTGCATGTGATTAAATATTTTTAGTGAAACAATGAGTCAAAACACGGCATCGCTCCTCGGTTTTCCTTCACCCGAAAGTACCAAAGTGGCCAACACTGGCCGATTTCACCCAAAAGTATGAGCACCCATCAAAACCGCTTCACCGACTCGATGATGTACATGGGCCGCTGTTTGATTTCCTGGTAAATATTGGAAAGGTAAATGGACATGATGTAGAGGATCAGGCAGGTTATGGCGAAGAAAATGGAACTCAGCACCACGAGGAAAGTCCAGCCCGGTATGGCGTTGTGGTAGTCCCCAAAGATGTCGATGTTGGTCATTTTTACCTTGATGGCATTGCCGATGACCGCAACCATGAA
>JACRAN010000246.1 GCA_016234735.1 Bacteroidota bacterium
CACAACTATGAAATAGTCAAAAAATACACTTCCCTCCCGTATCTGTCGGAAGAACGATTGTTGAATCTGTCAGTATTTCAATGAACTCGGGGTCATAACTTCATGACGCATTTTGGGGTCATAACTTTAGGGCGCACATCAGATTTCGGAAATCTACGCATATACTCAGCGATTTTCGTTCGGCAATAAGTTCAAATCCAATATCTTGCCCTGGCTATTATTTCTTCACACTCAAAATTGAATTAGTATGAAAAAAATTTACCCAATGCTGCTGTTTGGGCTATTGGCCCTCGCAGTACAGGCGCAAGTACCGGCAAACGACGATTGCGCCAATGCCATCGTGGTGACGGCAGGTGTGGCGGTCGATTTCAACACCCTGGAAGCTACCACCGACGGCCCGTTTCACCCGAACTCCCCCTGCCCATCGGCAGTGAACGACACTTTGTTCCGGGATGTCTGGTACACGTACACAGCTACTTTTGATGGCCTGCTCGACTTTTCCTTGTGCAACACGGCCAATTTTGACACGAAAATCGCCGTGTACAAACCAGGCACCACCTGCCCCGCCCAGGATGGCGACCTGCTCACCTGCAACGACGACGGCGTAGCCTGCGGCAATACGTCGAGGGTCATTTTCAGCGTACAAAACGGCCAGACCTACCTGCTCCGCCTGGGTGGGTATGGGGCGACGGCTCCTGGAGAGGCTGGCCCCGGCACTTTCATGTTGTCGCAGTTCACGCCGGTCTTGGCCAACGATTTTTGCGACCAGGCGCAGGTCATCACCGTTGGCGACAACCAGCCATTTACCAGCGTGGATGCGACTACGGATGGCCCCACCCATCCCGGCAACAGCACTTGTTTCGGTTTTAACGACCCCACCTTGCAGTCCGACATCTGGTACAGTTTCACGGCTCCGACTTCGGGTTCGGTGTTGTGGAGTACCTGCAACGAGGTTTCATTCGACTCCCGGCTGGCCGTGTATCAGGGAGGGGCTACCTGTCCGCTGCTCGACTCCGACCTCTGGGCCTGCAACGATGACGGATCCGGCTGCTCCAACTACACTTCCAAGGTGTTTTTCAATGTGGCACAGGGGCAAACCTACCTGCTCCGCCTCGGCGGCTTTGGCGGCGACCAGGGTAGCGGCACTTTCGACCTCACGCTGTCAGACCCACCTCCTCCTCCTTCCAATGACCAGTGTGCCGACGCTCCCGATGTCAGCCTTGTGACGGCGGCTATGGCCGATGACTTTGACGGGATAACGGAAGGCACCACCAGTGACGGCACTTTCGACCCCAACAATTACCTGTTTCCCAACGCCCAGTGTTTTGGCACCAACACGGCCGGGGGCGAATTCTCGGATGTCTGGTACCGGTTCAACACGCTGGGGAACCCGGAAATCGAACTGCGGTTTTATTCTGCCGGTGACAATACCGGGTCGTTCTATGCGGAACTGTTCAACGCCTGCGACATGCAGGTGGACACCGCTGCCATCACTGGTTCCTGTGTGTTTGTGACCCCGACGACTACCTATGCCACAACCCTCATTGGCAACCTGCCGCTTGTGCCCACGATTTACCTGATGCGGGTGACTACCCGCCTGACTACCCAGTTGCCGGGCGATTTCTTCTTCTTCCTTGTGGCGGATGTAACATCCCCAGCGGAAGAAGTACACCATGATTTCCCAGGCACCTATGAGGTCTTCCCGAACCCGACGGGCGACAAACTTTACCTCAACCTGATGCTCGACGAATCAGTAGGGACAATCGTGAAAGTTCTCAACACCTTTGGGCAAACCCTGATTTCGGAAGACAAGGGCAATTTGCTGGCCGGCGACCACCAGTTGGACTTCAACGTGAGTGGTCTGGCTGCCGGGGTTTATTTCCTGCAACTCCATTCGGAAAAAGGAGTGGGCACGGTGCGCTTTGTGAAGGATTAAGGAACTAATTCAAAATAAAACGTGCCCTTGTACAGGCGACTTCAGTGGCTGCTGCCTCCACAAGTTAGTACTTTGGATCTGATTTTTTTGTTTCCTGCGATACGATTCAGGGCGAGTTCATACATGGTTTTAGCATTTTGGAGAGCCGTAAAAAATGGGAAGATTAGGGCGAGATTTGACAGATTTTTAAGATTTGTCAATTCTTATTCTTTTCCTTCCAGCCGGTCCACGTACTCCACGTCGCCGAGGCGGAACTTCACGGGGAAACGGACGGCCTTTTCCATTTTCACTTCCAGTTTGCAGAAAAAGGCGAGGTCGTGGTAGCACCAGGCGGCAGGCAGGTATGGCCAAGTGGCAAGCAGGTTTTTTTGCCCCGGCAGCAGGGTCGAAGGGTTTCCGCTGAACAACAGGGAAACTGGGTGCATGGGCAAACCGGGATTCGTTTTCACCCACTTCGGGTCGAATCGCAGGCCCGCGTGCCACTTGGCCTGCTGCGAAAATGCAGCGTCGGTGAAGCAGTACAGCAGAGATATGGAGAGGAGGTATTTCATTGCACGGTTTGTCTGACACAGATTATAGAAGTGAGAGAGTGAGAGGGTGAGAGGGTGAGAGGCGAGGCACTTCACCCTCTCACTCACCCTCTAATCCATCGCACACTTGCCCGCCCAAATGAAAACTCCGAGCCAAACCAAGCCCTTGGCGAGAAAAAACAAGAACCCGGCTATGCCCAATTTCTTGAGCCAACCTATGTATCGGGGCGTTTTGTCTTCCATTCCTTCCATGCTGAGAATCGAGGATTGAAAAAACTACTGTGCTTTTCCAGGCAAAGCCGCAAAAGATTAAGCAAAGTCGCAAAAACCGATTATTCTTCCGATGGCTTCGGAATTGCGACTCTGCGTGAACTACTTTGCGACTTTGCTCGGAAAAATGTCAAGTAGCATGGCGTTGAAGTTTTTAAACCTGAAAAACGCCCACATTAAACCGCTCGACCGGCGAATGGTTGGCCATTTCGATGCCCGTTGAAATCCACTGGCGGGTTTCAAGCGGGTCGATGATGGCATCCACCCACAGGCGGGAGGCGGCGTAGTAGGGCGAGGTCTGTTGGTCGTATTTGGTCTGAATGGCTTCGAGCAATTTCTTTTCGTCGGCTGGGGTGATTTCCTTGCCTTTCGCTTTCAGCGAGGCGACCTGTATTTGCAGCAAAGTCTTGGCAGCCTGTGCCCCGCCCATCACGGCGATTTTGGCGGTCGGCCAGGCCACGATGAGGCGGGGGTCGTATGCCTTGCCGCACATGGCGTAGTTGCCTGCACCGTAGGAGTTGCCGATGACCACGCTGAACTTCGGGACGGTGGAGTTGGCGACGGCGTTCACCATTTTTGCCCCGTCCTTGATGATGCCGCCCTGCTCGCTGCGGCTGCCCACCATGAAGCCGGTGACGTCGTGCAGGAACACGAGCGGGATTTTTTTCTGGTTGCAATTCATGATGAACCGGGCGGCCTTGTCGGCGGAGTCGGAGTAAATCACGCCGCCGAACTGCATCTCGCCTGTAGCCGATTTGGTGACGGTGCGGTTGTTGGCCACGATGCCCACCGCCCAGCCGTCGATGCGGGCGTAGGCGCAGTGGATGGTTTTGCCGTAGTCTTTTTTGTAGTACGTGAGTTCCGAGTCGTCCACCAAGCGTTTCAGCAGCTCCATCGTGTCGTAGGGTTTGCCGGGGTCGGTCGGGAAAACCTGGAATATTTCTTCAGGTTTTACTTTCGGGGGAGTCGGTTTGGTGCGGTCGAAACCGGCTTTTTCATTACTGCCCATTTTGCCGATGAGGCCACGGATGGTATCGAGGCACTCCTGGTCATCCTTCATTTTATAATCGCAAATGCCGGAGATTTCCGTCTGTGTCGTCGCCCCGCCGAGGGTTTCCTTGTCCACGTCCTCCCCGATGGCGGCCTTCACCAAATACGGCCCCGCCAGGAAAATGCTCCCCGACCCCTCCACAATCAGCGCCTCGTCGGACATGATGGGCAGGTACGCCCCGCCCGCCACGCAACTGCCCATGATGGCCGCTATCTGCGGGATTCCCATTGCCGAAATGCGGGCGTTGTTCCTGAAAATGCGCCCGAAATGCTCCTTGTCCGGGAAAATCTCGTCCTGCATGGGCAAATAAACACCAGCGCTGTCCACGAGGTAGATGATGGGGATGCGGTTTTCCATCGCAATCTCCTGCGCCCGCAGGTTTTTTTTGCCGGTCATGGGGAACCAGGCCCCGGCCTTCACCGTCGAGTCGTTTGCCACGATGACGCACAGCCGCCCGCTCACATGCCCCAACGCCACCACTACTCCGGCGGCAGGGCAGCCGCCGTGCTCCTCGTACATTTCAAAGGCGGCGAAGGCCCCCACCTCCTTCCAGTCCGTGCCTTTGTCCACGAGGTAATTGATGCGTTCCCGTGCGGAGAGCTTGCCTTCGGCTTGCAGTTTTTCCAGCTTCTTCGTGCCCCCGCCCAGCCTGATTTTCACCAACCGGTGCTTCATCAGGGAGATTTGGAGCTTCATGGAGTCTTCGTTCTTGTTTTTTTCGATGTCCATTTTGATGTTGTGAACCGTAAATTTTCAGGCTTAAAGAAAAGAACAAACTGCCGAAAGCCAAAACCATTGTCCAAAAACAGCGAAGCGGCATCGAAATACATCGGTGCCGCTTCGATTTACGATGATGCGTCCTGGATGAATCGTAAATCCCCAATCGTCAATCAATGATGGTGCCCGCCCTCCCCATGCACGTGGCCGTGGGCGATTTCCGTCGGCGTAGCTGCCCGGAGCGACTCGATGATGCCCGTGAAGTACAAATCCTGACCTGCCATCGGGTGATTGAAGTCCATCACCACGCCTTCGGCTGTCACCTCCTGCACGAGGCCCTGAAGACGGTTGCCCTGGTCGTCGGACATGGGAATCATATTGCCGGGAACCAGCATTTCCCTGTCGAGTTGGCCTTCGTGTTCAAAAACGGAAAGCGGCAGCAGGACCACCGCATCGGGGTCGTGTTCGCCGTAGGCATCTCCCGATTGTATGCCAAAAGCAAAGTTGTCACCTGCGGCTTTGCCTGCTAATTGGCGTTCAAACTCCTGAATCATCTGGCCTGCGCCGTACAGAAAAATGAGCGGGTCTCCACCAAAAGTTTCTTCGACCAGCTCGCCGAGCAGGTCATTTTCCGTCAGGCGGTAATGCAAGCTGACGACGGTGTTATTTTCAATAACCATTTTAAAAGAAGATGAGTGGTTAAAAAATGAGGCTTGGCGAACGCCGGATTTACATTGACCAAACAACATTCCGATTGTGAAGGCGCAAATGTAGAAAGAATTGCCGCACTACATCATGTTTTCACCAATTCCCCGATGGCCTTCACCAGCCGGTCAAGGTCGCTCAGGCTGGTGTACACGTTGGGCGTGATGCGTACCCCGTGGATGTTCTCCCAGTCGATGCCGACCGTGTGGATTTTGTATTGGTTGAACAGGAATTCACTGACCTCCGCCGGGGTCTTGCCCTCCACCTGGAGCAGGGCGATGGCGCACGAAAACTCCGGTTTGGGCGAAGTGCCGATGCGCACCCTGGGGAACCGGAGGGCTTTTTCCGTCCAGTAGTTTTTCAAAAAACGCAGCCGTTCCTGCTTCCGTTCGGCACCGATCATCTGGTGGAAATTGACCGCCTGCCCGATGGCCTGCTCGATGGCGAAGGAGCGGGTGCCGAGGTTCTCGAACTTGCGGATGTCCTCGCTTTCAGGGTCACCGGCAGCCAGCAGCGGGTACAGGTTTTTGATTTTTTCCTTGCGGACGTAGAGCAGGCCGCTGCCGAACGGCGCACACAGCCATTTGTGGAGGCTGGTGCCAAAATAGTCGCATTGCAGGTCCGAAATCTTGTAGTCGAGGTGGGCGAAAGTATGCGCCGCATCCACCAGCACCTCGATTCCCCGCTGCCGGGCAGCCGTCGCAATCTCCTGCACGGGCAGTATTTGCCCGTTCCAGTTGATCATGTGCGTGAGGTGCACGACTTTGGTGGCCGGGGTGAAGGCATTGACGAAAGTGTTGGTTATCAGTTGTTTGTCTTCTATCGGAAAATCAAAATTCAACCATTTCAACACGATGCCTTCCCGGTGCGCCCGTTGCTTCCAGGCGTTGATCATGTTCGGGTAGTCCTGTTTGGTCAACACCACCTCGTCGCCTGCCTTGAGCCGCAGGCCAAAAATGATGGTTTCGAGCGCCTCGGAGGAATTGCGGTTGATGGCGAGTTCGTCGTGGGAGCAGCCTGCGATTTCGGCCAATTTCATCCGCAACGGCTCCCGGCCCTGGTCAAGTGTTCGCCACATGTAGAAACTGGGAGCCTCGTTGCTCAGGCGGTTGTAGCGTTCCACCGCCTCCTGCACCACCCTCGGCTGCGGACTTACGCCGCCGTTGTTGAGGTTGACCATGTTGGCCGACACGGTGTAGGCTTGCTGGATGTAGTACCAGAAATCCTCGTCGGAGGCGCAATCTGTGGCGCTCCGGTTGGCGTTTTTCTCCAAAACATCCAGCAGGCTCCTGCCTTGAACGGTGCTGAAAAACGGTGTGAAAGCAGCCAAACCGGCCGCACCGGCCAGCCGCCGGATGAAATTTCTACGGTCTTGCATGTGATTGATTTTAACGGTTGAGACGACCCGCCAAACATAGCAAAACTTGTTGAACAAAATGAAAAAACGCCCGAACGTAGGTACGTTCGGGCGTTTTTTTTAAACTATCAAACCAAGTTGGTCAGCAACAATTCCTCAGTGCTGCACGACGAATTTCTTCGTTTTCGTGCCTTCCTTCGTGGCGATGCGGACGAGGTACGTGCCGCTCGGCAGTGCCGACACATCGTACTGGCGGCTTTCTTTCTGGGCGTTCAGCACCTCGTCAATCAAAATTACCCGGCCGTTCAGGTCGGCCAGCGTGATGTTGGCGAGCGCCGGTTTTTCCAGCGAAATATCGACATTCAGCGTCGTGCTGGCCGGGTTCGGGTAGAACTCGATGGCGCTGTCGGGCAGCGGCTTTTCGTCGGCGATGTTGTAGAGGTCGATGTACATGCGCAGCAGTGCAGCCTCCTCCACGCCGAAACCACCGAGGTACCACTGGTCGCTCACCGTGAGGGACGATATCTGGAAGTAGTTGATTTTGGTGTTGAACGTGTGGAAAATGGTGTTGGCAGTCCCAACATATTCAATCATCAGGAAGTAGCGCTTGCCGGGTTGGATGGGCACACCGGGCGTACCTTCCTCCAGGTCTGAAAGCTGGACTTCCACCACTTCGTAGTTGCCTTCGGTGGAGAACGTATGTTCGCCGAAGCCAATGAGCGTCAGGTCAGGGTGGGTCGCAACGTAGGTGGTCATGTCCGTGAAATTGCTGTAATCGGGCAAAATTTCGTCGTTCACTTGCAGCAGGTAGATGCTGATGGCCTTGTCGGCGATGGGGTCGTCCGGGTTGACCGCACAGGAAAATTCCGTTTTGGTCACCTGGTAGTAATCCACCCAGTTCGGGTTGGTGCCGTACACGTTGCCGACGTAGTAATCGCCGCCGCCGCCGGGGCGAAGCCCTCCCTCGAAGTTGCCATCGGCATCTTCTTTTGCGTAATAGTTGGTAGTGACCCTAAATTCTTCTTCCACGCTGTTGTTCGTGTTGTCAAAATCGGTGTTGGCACTGCTCACCGAGTACCGCAGCCGGTGCGTACCGACCGTCAGCATATCCGGCACGAACAAGTCATCGAAAGAAAACGTGGTATCAAACGTTTCGGCAGCAAGGCTACCGATGTTGATTTCATCGGTGTACAAGACGTTGGCGCCTTTCAGAATTTCAATTTTCAGCATGATGTCGTCCTGCGCCAATTTCCCGATATTGGAAACATCGACCGAAAAGCCCATGCTGTCGGAACCGATTTGTGACACCGGCTGTGCGTAGCTGGCCGGAGGGTAGAAAAAGTCGCCCAGGCTCAGGTCGAAATCAGGACGCTCGATGATGGACACGTCGTCGATGATCCAGTAGTAGTAGTTGGCATCGAAAACGAATTTGAACCTGAAATTGGCGGTACCACCTGCACCCAGGAGGGGAATGATTTGCACATCATTTCGGGCTGTTTCCGTATTAATCGCAACATCTTCGTTGACCAGAATCGGGTCAGACCAGGTTGTTCCGCCATCATTCGACCAGGCAACGGATGGCGTACTTTGGAAGTTGCGGTAGTATTGGTTGAACTTCAGCGAAATGATGGGGTTCGCCGTCAGGTCAATGACGGGTGAAACAAGCTCTGCCAATTGCGGAGCAGCCGCTACTCCCAAACCAAAGTTACCGGCGATACCGGCGTTGTCATAAAAATCCGAGTTGAACAATGCCGCCCCGTTGGCTACCGAAGGGGACTGTATCGGCATCCGGTTGCCCCAGTAGGCGCCACCTGCGCCGTCGCCTTGGGCATCCCAAACCCAGAGTGCATCAGGGTCGCTGACGGCATTCACGGTCCAGTTGTTCAGGCCTGCGTTGAACTCGCCGTCGGCACTGCCGGCACCGCCCCAAAGCACGGTCTGCGAATAAGTAAGCCCCCCCATCAGCAGGAAAGCCATCAAACCAAACACTTTTTTTGTAGAATCCTTCATGGTGTAAAAACGATTTAATGAAATAATGCGGTTACAAGTTTTGAAAATGAAAAACACGGGGTAAACGTTGAGAATCAATGATTTAACCAATGATTGTTCATATTCGAAGCCCGAAATCGCTGTGTTTTTTAATGCCCCACGACCAGCAGTTTTGCGCTGCCGACCTTGTTTTCCGTAACGACCCGCAAGGTATAAGAACCGTTGCTTACCGAACGGAGGTCTATTGGTAGCTGGCTGACAAATGTGTTTTCAAAATGCCGGACTGCTACCAATCGGCCGCAAATGTCAATAATTTCTACCTCAACTCGTCGCTGCATTTCGTCAAAATCACCGTTCAACCAGACAATTCTACCCGCAGGGTTGGGCGAAAGTGAAATTTGAGCCGAATTTTCAGGGCGGAAGATGGTCGGGGTGAGTTGTTGCACGTTCAGGTTGATGAACGGAATCCGCCGGAGCGCCCAGGCATTGGCCCTGAAATCGAGGTCGTCCCCCTCCCTCAGCATGGAAACGTAGCGGGGCAGCCCATCCGGGTACGATTGGTAAAACATGGAAGTGTAGTTGATTTCCTCGCTGCCCCCGATAAAAAAAGGCACCGGGTTGCCGTTGCTCGAAACCGGGTTCAGGTAGCCCACCGTCACGAAGTAGTAGGTGCCGTCTTCGAGCGGGATGGCCGAATTGTCCTCACTGACCGGCACGGTCACGATTTGCCCGTTTTCATCACCGTCAACCGGGTATTCGTTGAAAGCCACCAGTTCGAATTCATTGAAATTGGCCAACGTGTCCGAATTCTGGTCGCCAGCGCCCGTTTGCGTTTTCCATCGGTACAGGCTGATGCGGAGTTTGGCGTTCAGGTTGCCCAGGATCGCTGCATTTTTGAAAGCAAAACTCATGGAAGTGGCGTTCAGATGGTTTCCGTTCGGCACGTAGTAGCAGTTGCCGACTTCGTATTTGACATCCTCGCCCGGCCTGAAATAGCCGTTGATGCTGCAAAAATCATTTTTGCTGAAAACCGTGTCGCCCACGTTGTATTTCCAACGAACGACGTTGTTCAAATCATCCGAATCGGGTTCATCGGCGTTGGCCTGGTAGTAGCAAACGTAGGCTGCCGGGCTGGCTACCGGGGTAAATTTCTTGGTAAAATTCAAGTCTGTCACTAATTCGCCGGGCATCACCGTGCCGACAAAAATGGTGTCCTGAAACACCCACTCGTTGTCCTGATTTTTGATTTGGGCAAACACCGATACGTCGTTAAGCGGTTGATTGCCAATGTTTTGCACCTGGGTGGAGAGCGTGATGGGCGTGACCTGGTTGGACGGAACCTGAAAATCCGGTGCAACGCTGAAAAACAGCGGGTTGATGCGGAGGTCGTGGTTGTGCTGCGTAACGATGCGGATGTCATCGACCATCCAGAAAATGCCATCGCCCGAAAAAATGAACGTCAACCGCACCTGCGGCTTGCCCGCCACCGATTCCGGCAACTGGAGGGTCGCCTCCCCGCACACCCGCTGCTGGAACGGCAGCATTGGGTTTGCGTCAATGGTGTCGATGTAGGTGGCCCCGTTGTCGATGCTGACGGCCACCGAGGTAATCGGCAGCCAGGTGGTGGCCGGGTTGGTAATCGCTGCCATCTGGTTGAATTTCAACACAAGCCGGGTGCCGGGCTGCGCTGCCGAGAGGTCGATGACCGGGGATTTCAAATCGCTGCGGCTGTACTCCGATGGCCCGCCGCCGGGGTACGTGCAAAAACTGGCGTTGACCACCATCGCCCCGCTCGATACCGAAGGCCAGCAGGCAATTGCTTCTGCCAACTCATCGGAATCTGGGTAATCGACTAAGCCGGTGTTGTCCCAAACCCATTTGCAAGTGTCGAGTTGGTTCGTGACGGTCCAGCCGCTTTGCCCACCGTTGAAGTCGCCCTGCCCGACCCAAACTGCGTTCCCGTACAGCGGGTTTTCATCGAAAAGTGCCACGTCGTCCACCATCCAGGCGATTTCAAAATTGGCCGTCCAGCGCCACTCGATGGTGATGTTCGGCTGGTTCGCTGCCACTGATGAAATGTCGAGGAACACGGGCTGTGCATTCCAGGATTGCAGGTTTTCGGACACCTCGATGTTCAGGTTTGGGAAAATGACGAAGCTCATCCAAGGGCCGTTGCCAGCCCGCACCCGCAGGATGGCGCTGGAGTCGGGATTGGTGTACAACGAGTGGATGTAGGTGTGGAATTTCAGGAAAACCGCCTGCTTGTCGCTGCAATCGATGGCCCCGGTGCGCAGGTAGCTGATGTGCGGCACCGGCATCGCCCCGTGCTCGAAGGAGTTGACGAACATGTAGCCGTCCTCGAAACTGGGCGACCGGAACTCGCTGTCCTTGCAGGAAATATAGTCGAAAATGGCAGGTGGGCACTCGCCCGGTTCGGAACATTGCTCCCAAAGGACACCCTGCCCGGAGGCATCGCCCGTTGACCAGCCGGTTGGGAAGCCGGCATCGAAAACCTCCTGCCAGAACGGTACGCCGATGTTGGCGTGGGCGGCGAAGGTTGCGAAATTCAGCAGCAGGAAAAAGGTAGTTTTAATTTTCATAAGCCAGTGGTTTTGCCCGAACGCTGACCGGGCCTGGTGTGTGACAACAATTCTCGGATAAAAAAACGAAAATTTTAACAATTATCGCTGCCGAATGATTTCCACTGCAAGCACGGCCTGCTGCTTTCGTCTGCGTACTTGCAAAAAAAAAGAAGCCCCGCCAGCCTGTTGAGGCTGGCGGGGCTTTGGGAAGTCCAATTTTTTTCGATTAGTTGCCAAGCAACCCCCCACTCTGCTTCTGGAATTCTTCCATCGTCATTTTTTGGTAGCCTTCGGGGATTTTGAAAACACCTTCGGGCAGATTTTTGGAAACTTCGGTGGCTTTGAAAACCATCTCAAAACCCTGCCCCGTGTCGATGGTCATTTCGAGCGGGTACCCCTTGAGCATCACCTTGTTGTCCTTCTTTTTCACGCCGGTCGGCGGCTTGATTTTCTCGGAGATGTAGTATTTCATGGTCGTGCCGTTGTCCAATTTGGCGACCGCCTTGTAGCACGAGTACCCGGCAATTTCTTTTTTGTCGCCTTCGTCGTAGGTCACCGACTCGATGCCGTCCACGTTCATAAAGTTGTAGTTGTTGGAAATCTCATCTTCGCCGTAGTCCACAATCTGGATTTTTTGGCCCAGCACGTCCATCAAAATCGCACCATCCTTCGGGTTTTTGATGGGGACAATGGTTTGGACTTTCATCATTCCACCGAGCAGGTTCATGTCCATCCGCTGCTGTTTGCCATCGAAATAAAAATCAAGCGTCGAACCGCCCAGCATCGCCAATTCGGCGGACTCGCTGCCCTCGGTGGTCATTTCAAACTTCACCGTGCCCTCCTTGATTTTCTTTTGACCATGCACCGGAGCGGCGAGGGTCAAAACAGCCAGTATCAAAAAACTGAGTTTCAAAAAAAATTTCATCATCAAATTTTTAAAGTGAGAAAATCCCGACCATCGCCGGAACCATGTCAAAAGTAGCGTTTTCGACGATACAGAGCCGCTGCTTCCATGGAATCCACACATCAACACCGGCGGCCATCCGTTGGTTTGCTTCTCAAATACCCCGCCATCCTCAGCACTGCCAGGCATCGATGTGTTTCACAAAAACCTTGGCCAGGTTTTCCGCATCCGAAATGGCCCGATGGTAAATCCCCGTGAATTCAAACCCTTCGAGTTCCACCACTTTTTTCAATCCCTTGTAAGTTTTCCAGCGGCGCATGTCGTGGTACTGGCGGCGGATGTTCAGGTGGTACGGCTCAATCCAGTCGAAGTCGAGCCGGTGCAGTTCCGAGTCCTGTATCAGCATTTTTTTATCGAAAGAACCCCAGGAACAAAACATGCAATCCTCCCCGTCGAACACCCCGGCCCACTCCTGAAAATCCTCCACCACCTCCGGGAACGGCCTCGCCCGGTTGATGCTGATTTGGTCGATGGTGGTCAGCTGCTGGCAAAAAGGCGACAGGTTCGGGTGCAGCACCGGGCGGATGAAGCGGTTGAAATCGCTCTCCAACTCGCCGTAGGGGTTGATTTTCAAGGCCCCGATTTCGATGATTTCCTGCGCCATGTCCAGCGGCTTGCCTTCCCAGCACGTTGCTTCCAAATCGTACACGATGTAATTCATAATTCGACGGGGTGTTTTGAAATGCGTGTTTTCCTAATTCTGCACCGCCTCAATCCGGTAGAGGAACGCACTCGCCGTGGACGGTTCCACCGGCTGTATTTCGTACTGCTCGCCGTCCGGCATTTTGATGATTTTTTCCTTGTCCTTCATGCCCAACACCACTTCCATGAAGCGGGTGTTGTCGGAGACGATGTTCAAAATCCCCTGCTTGTAGCCGAAAAAATAGTACATCTGGCTCGGCGATTTGACGTAAACGTAGAGGCGGTCGTCGTCGTTCGTCGGCATCTTCACTTCGATGTAGGCGTTGATGGCCGTGTTGATCATTTCACCGTCGATGCTGACGAGGCCAAGTTTCGGTTTTTTCGACACAAACGATTGGTAATCAACGTCCCAGTCCATTGGCACCTTGTCGAAAAGGAAAGTGTAGGGGTTGTTTTTCTTCGGCAAATCCAGCGAGCCGAGGCTGATGTTTTCGATGGAACTGCGGATTTCGGGGTTGTCCGGGAAGAGTTGGGTGATGGCCCGGCGGTAGAACGGCATGTCCTTGGCGTACACGATGGGGTTGGCATCGAAGGTACTGGATTTGAAGTCGGCCAGCATGATTTTCATCAGGTTGTCCGGCACGATGAGCTTCATGCCGAGCATGGCCTCCATGTCGAGTTTCGACTTCATGGCGGCGGTGCCGAGCACGGTGTCCGTCACCATTTCGCCAAAAACGGTTTTCACCTGGCCTGCCGCCTCTACCTTCACGTTTTTTAACCCACTGCCGAGATTGAACGTGCCGTCCATCTCGATTTTGCCGGTTTTGTTGTCGTAAACGAGTTGGTTCCCCTTCATCACCGTTGAGCCGCCGAGCATCCGCAGCGAGTCGCCGAAGATGAATTTGTCGGTTTTTTCGTCGTACTGCATGATGCCCCTGACCGCCAAAATTGGCCGGTCCTTTCTGAAAAAAAGCGGCATCATCACCCGTGGGTAGGCCGTTGCCGTTTCCTTGCTGAGGTACAGCCCTGTGAAAACCTGCTCGCCTTCGGGGTTCAGGGGGATGTTGTAAGCGATGGCGAGGTCATTTTTGTCACCTTCGCAACGTATTGAAAACCAATGCTTTGCAGGCAAAGTCTGAGATTGCAGCTGGGCAAAACCCTCAAAACCGAGGTTGGGCTTATCGGCATTCAGGCTGATGGTGCCCTGGAATTTTGTCTTGTGGTCGATGTAGAATCCCTGCTTCTCGTGGATTTCGCCTTTGGCACGGGTCACGGAGCGTTTCGTGCTTTGGTTGCCCTCGCCTACCCTCGTCCCGATGATTTCGGCGAAGTCGATTTCCTGCTTTTTGTCCCCGATGTTGTACTCGTAAAAACCGCTGGCCCGGTACTCTTTTCTCCCCAGGATTTTCACCTTCGCCCGGTTGATGACGTGGTACTGGTTGACGGTGTCGGCCACGATTTTGGCGTTGGTGAGTTCGGTCATCACGCCGCCTGGCTGCACCTCCACGTCGCCGGTTTCGGTGTAAATGAAGGCATCGGACGAGACGATGTACGGCACACCGCCCACTTTCAGCAGATTGGTTTTCAGTTCGTACAGCGCCGATTTGCCCTGGAACCGCAGCGAATCCTGGTCGGGGTGGATGGAGAGGAAACTGCCGAGCTTGCCTTCGTTCACCCTGAAAGTCACGGTTTCTTTCGCCAGGTCCCAGTCGAACTCGTTGAAACTCGTCTCGTACTGGTTGTACGGCAGCGTGGTGGTCAGGAACTCCGCATTGGCCTTGAACGCTCCCAGTTGTTTGTCGAAATCCACAACGCCGTTCAGGTTGGTGGTGGAAAGTGCGATGGCATCGGCATTGAACGCCTTGATTTTCAGGTCGGTGGTGTCTGCTGTTGCAGAGTTGGCACCGAAGCTGAACAGTTTGGAGTTCATACTGGCTTTGTCCCAATCGAAAAGGCCCCGTGCTTTCAAGCCACCGGGTGTCAGAATCAAGGTGCCCTTGAGCGTGTGCCGCCCCTCCTTGAACAATTCAAACGGCGCTTCCCTCGAACTGACGTACATGCTGTCCTTGTAGGGCCGCCAGTCGATGGTCACGTCGAAGCCCCGCACCTGCGGCACCTGCACGGCGCTCTTTCGGTCTTCCTCCAGGTCGAAGCGCTCGGCGCTGCCGGTCAATTGACTTGGTTTGAAAATGAGGTCTTCGGAGTCGATTTTGGCACCGAGGTAGTTGAGGGTGCCTTTGCCCAAAAATCCCTTGTTGCTCAAATCCAGACTGCCGGCAAAGTTGCCCTTGCCCTGATAGTTGGGGTAGCCCTTCGGGGGTGTTTTTGTTTCAAAACCCAACGACGTGTCCTCCCGCACCACCAGCGTTTCATCGAAAACCGGAAAAATTTCCGCCGAAACCATCGAACCTTTGAAGTGGATGTCCGACTTCGTAAACCTGTCCAAACTGTTGAAACTGAACGGGTTCAATTTGAAATAAAACGAATCCCGCTGGTAGGCGCCGCTCTGTATTTTTTTGTAGTCGTAGTACACGAAGGCGTTTTTCTTGCTCTCCAGCGAGGGGAACATCTCGATGGCTTCCCGGCCCGATTTGTTATCCGGGGCATCGATGAGCAGTACCCCGTTCAGGTGCTCCACCCTGGATGCGAGGGAGTAGGCTTCCGGTACGCCCTGCTTGCTCACGTTGCCGGTGGGCAGGTACAGGTCGAAAAAACGCATGGAGTCCAACCGGATTTGGAACTGGTCGTAGTCGAAGTGGAAATCCTTGCCCTCCATCAGGCCGAAGCCTGCGAACACCCGGCCATGGAAATCCATGTCCCGGTTTTTTTTCATTTTCACCACGTCGCCGTAGGGCTTCAAACCCACCCGCTGACTCTGGCTGAACTCGATGTTCTGCACCCCGTTGATAGAAATGGAATTTTCTTTCAGGTCGATGATGGCGTTCGTTTCGTTGGTTTCCGAAGAAATCCGAAGATTGTCGAAATCGACTTTTTTCTGGCTGGCTTCGGCGTAGTGGAAAATCTTGTCCTTCAACTCCACCAACTGCTTGTCGGCGTCGTAGTTGATGAAGCCCTTCGAAACGAGGTCGTAGAGCAGCGAGGAAATGTTTTCCACGGAAAACTTGGGGTTCAGCCTTTTTGCCAACGACTCCGCATCGAGGATTTTTTCGCCGGTTTCCTTGAAAGCCACGTTCATCAGGGCAATCGGATTGGTGGTGGAAATGTTTTGGAGGCGGTGGTAGTCGTTTTCCTCGAAGAATTTGAGCGACTCGAACACGGATGGGATGACCGATTTGGCAATGCCCATGCTCCGCCTGCCGATGTAGATGCTGTCTGCTTCCATCCGATAATCCAGCCGCTCGGCATCGATGTTGATTTGCTGGAGGGAATTGAAAAACGGGTTCCGGTCGCTGCCCCGCTTGCCCCGTGAGAGTTGCAGTTCCTTGTTTTTGATGTCAAAACGGATGTTCACCGACGGGTGGAAAATGGAATCCTGGCCAAAATACACCGAGGATTCAACGCCCTCCGCCACAATCCGGTCCTCCTGCCTGATGACAAACAACTCGGCCCTGCCCCGGTACACGAGTTGCTTCCTGGTGTTGGAAAGCTGCAACTCCGCCCGCTGGTCTTTGGTGCCAAAGCCGTACACGGTGGTGCCCTGCAACCTGAACCCGCCCGTGAAGCGCACCCCCTCGCCGATGTTTTTTATGTCGAGGAGGTTTTCCTTCGATTCAAAACGGGGGTAGCTGCCCTCCGTCGCCTCGTTTTGCGTCACGAGTTTGTCCTCGAACCGGCCCTCCACCGCTGTCTGCCCGAAGTACAACGGGTAGTGCATTTTCACGCTTTTTACCTCGTACAAACTTTTTTTGGTCTCAAACTCATACTCCGACAACTCGGCGTACACCTCCTTGCCGAGACCAAGGCGTTCCCAGGAGACGGTGCCGCCGTTCCCCCGCCAGATTTCTTCCGTTGGCGAGTAAATCCCGGCAGTCGATTTTATCAGGATGGAATCGTTGCCACGGGTGGCGATGAGGTCGAGTTTGTCGTATTTTACGAGCGGCATTTTGTTTTCAAAAACCAGGTCGTAGCGGGAGGCGTTGGCCAGCCAGATGGTGCCGAGGTCCGAAGTCCGCAGGGCGTTTTTTTCAAAAAAACCGTAGCTGAATTCGAGGAAATCCTGGAACGGCGTGAGCCGCCGGTTCTCGATGCTGTTCAACATGCCGTCCAGCACCTCGTGCCAGTTTTTGAAGCGGCTCTCGCCCAGTTCCGATTTTTTTACCAGCGAAAGCCCAGCCAGGTACGCCGTAAAATAGGGGTTGGCGGTCATGCGCTCGGCCAGCATTTTGTCGGCGGTCATGCGGATGCGCACGATTTCCTCCTCCGAAAACACGCCACTTTTCGCCTGCTTTGCAAATTCCCTGAAAATTTCTTCCAGCTTGCTGCTCTTGGAAGCCGTCATGAATGTTTCCAGTTCCTGGAGGAAAGCATCGTTGTTTTCGGAGAATTTTTCGAGCTTCTGGGCATCGAGCAGGAGGGGGAAGGATAGGAAAATTATTATCAGGCTCAACCAAAATTTCATCATCAAATCTTTGAAAATCAATAGGCGTTTTGGCAGGTTGGCATTTTGGCGTGTTAGCATTTTGGAGTGAATGATTTTAAAAACCAACACGCCAATACGCCAACCTGCTAACGCGCCAACCGCATTGCCAGCCAGTTGTTTTTGCGTTTTGTTTCGAGGATGCTGAAACCGTTTGCATCCAGCGCATCCGTCATCAGCGCCTCGTCATCGAGTACAAACCCTGAAACGACCAATATGCCGCCAGGTTTCAGCAGTTTTGATAACGGGGAGAGGGAGTCTAAAATTACATTCCGGTTGATATTCGCCAGCACCACATCGAAATCCCTGCCGGGTACGTCGTCCAGTGTGCCTTGCAGCGCCAGCACGTTCGTCACGGCGTTGATTCGGCAGTTTTCGACGGTGTTTCGGTACGACTCCACTTCGATGTCAACGGCTTCCAGCGACGCTGCCCCCAACTTCGAGGCGAGGATGGCCAGCACCCCCGTCCCGCAACCGTAGTCAAGGACGGTTTTTCCGGCGAACGGGATGCCCCGCATCAGTTCGATGACGGAAAAAGTGGTCTCGTGGTGGCCGGTGCCGAAGGCCATTTTCGGGTTGATAACCAGCTCATGCTCAACGTTTTGTAGCGGCTCATGGAAATCCGCCCGGATGCCGCAAAAATTCCCGACGATGACCGGATGGAAGTTGGATTCCCAGATGACGTTCCAGTTTTGGCCGGGAATGAATTCTTTTTCGAACTGGAAATCGAACCGCTGACGGAGGTCGGCGAGTTGTTTTTCGACCTCCCCGGTGATGTTGGCGGCAGGCAGGTAGGCATTGAATCCGGCCTCCGTTTCCTCAAAAGTATCGAAAGGAAGGTGGCTGAGGAGCGCAATCAGGATTTCGCTCTGCGCAATGTCCGTGGAGATTTGGTACTTGAAATAATCCATTTCAGTGGGCAGTTTGCAGTTTACCCCTCCGGGGCGAACTGCTCACTCATCTCGTTCCAGTGCTTGACGGTGGAAGGCGCTACTCCGAGATTTTTATCAACTTCTACGGTCGGGGCGGTCACTTTCAGGCCCATTTTTATCATGGCCAAATGATGCACGGCATGGTCGTAGGCGTACATCAGTTCCCGGCCTACGGTCGATTGCACCACCGGGCGGATCTCGTTGAAGTCGGAGGAAAAATCCGCCACCACCTCCACAGCATCATCCTCAGTGAACTGGTTCATCGTGTCCAGGAAACCTTTCAGCACCTTCGAGGCGTAGAGCGGCTCGGTCTCAATGCGCACGTCCCGTTGGCGTTGGGCATAGTCCACCCGGCCATCGGCCACGCCCCGCAGGAGGCAGCCGTAAAAATCGACGATGTGCCGGAAGTGCTGGCCGATGGTCGAACCATTGAAAAGCTGGAGCGGCTGGCCGTAGGGTTGGTCGCTGATTTTGCCCAGCAAATCGGCCATTTGGTGGATGATGATGTCTGTTCCTTGTTTGCAGTTCATTATTTGGAAGATATCTGATGTGTGGTAGTTTACAGATACGGGCAATCCCGTGCATCCGGTTTAAAGGTAACGCTGAATATTTTGCAAATCCAACTCGATTTGGTTCATGATGCTCTGGTGGGTATGCTCGAAATTCTCTTTCGTCGCCTGTATTTTCTTCATCTCCGCCTGAATCTGGTTCCCGGCATCGTCAATGGTCGCCTGCGATTTGGCCATCATGTTCTGCAAATTGGCGATTTGCTCCTGCCAGGCTTGTATTTGCGCTTTGAGTTTTTCGACCTCCTGCTGCTTGGAGTTCACCCGTTTTTGCAACTGGTTTTGCAGGGCCAGGCTGAACTGTTCCTTCTCGTCCGTCAGCACTTTGCGGTAATGCTGGCCGGTGGTCAGCAGTTTTTCTTTGGTCAAACCAACGGTGGAGGCCGTGGCAAAAGCCGACTTGAACGCCGTGTCTTCCGGCAGGTTCATCGGGGCCAGGCGACCGAGGGAAAGTTTGAATTCGAGGTAGTCGAAACCGGGCAGGTTGTTCTTTTCGAGGGCACGGGTCAGCGACTCGATGCTCTTCTCGTCGAGGCCGTGTGTTTCACCAAAAATCTCTTTCAGGTCTTGCTGCATAGCGAATGAAATTTGTTGCCCGCAAAGATAGAAAAGAGTTGTGGAGATAAACGCAGCGAAAATACGAATG
>JACRAN010000241.1 GCA_016234735.1 Bacteroidota bacterium
AGCTCCAGTATCCGTTCACGAAGTGCAAGGTTGGTAGCTTGTCCCATAATGAGTGTTTTTGTTGAATCTGCCAGTATGTCAAAGAACAAAGGTCATAACTTTAGGGCGTTTTCTGGGGTCATAACTTTAGGACGCACATCACAGTTGCAAAATTTAACACATTGGAAATCAGCTTTTTGTAATCTTCATTATTGTTGAAGAGGCATTAAACTGTCATGGAAATACCCAAAAAACTCATCGTGGGCAGTTATTATTTTTTTTAACAGGGTTGAAATTGGGGATACTCTTTTTAACGCGGGCAATTAATAATTGTCCAGGGAGTAAACAGGTAGATTGATAATCAATCAGTTAGCTTTGCTTTGGCAAGCGCACAAAAATACTATTATTTCTGAATAATGGGATTTTTTTTAAACTTATGCTGCCAAATTTTTTTAAGATAGGCGTAATAGTATGGCCAACAAGTGATTCCTTAGTTAAAATCGGTGGCAACCGAACCAGTTCAATCAAGGTGTTGCCGTCTATTTTATTCAAGGAAACCTTAATCCAGTTATATTTGCCTTCACTTAAAATCAGTTTAAATGAATTTACTTAAAACCTGCTCGTGGCCTTTAGCAACAGTATTTCTTGTGTGTGCCCTGTCAATCAATGCACAGCAAATCCGATACGACCGCGTTGATTTTCAAGACAACCCGGAATGGCCAAAAGTGATGGACGAAGCCCGCCAGTCGGGCAAGATTATCTTCCTCGACGGCTATACTGTCTGGTGCGGGCCTTGCAAAAAGATGGAAAAAGAAGTCTTCACCAGGCCGGAAGTGGCCAATTTCTTCAACCAGAAATTCATCAACGTCAAGTACGATATGGAACAACCTGGCGGTGTTGGCGTAAAAAACCAGTATGACGTGAAAGTTTTTCCTACCTATCTTTTTATCAATGCAAATGGCCAGGAAGTACACCGCATAGTGGGTGCCCATACCCAGGAGAATACGTTTTTAGACTGGTCAAAAATGGCCGTAACACCGGGACGGAGCTGCGCAGACCTCGAACAGCGTTACCGCAATGGCGAACGGAATCCGGTAATGATGTTCGATTATATGCTTGCACTGCGCATGGCTGGCGAGCAAAAAAAAGAAACGGAAATCACCACGAATTACCTTTCGCTGATGGGCAAAGACCACTTCATGGACCGAACGTATTGGGGGGCTGCGAAGCTATTTTTGAAGATGCCAACCTCCCGTGAATTCAGGATATTATTGAACAACCGGGAAGAAATCGGTGCAGTCATCGGGCAACAGGAAGTGGATGATAAGATATACGAAACCATTGATGCCCAGATACGGGAAAACATAAGCTTCGTGCCCTACGAAGGTAATTCGTTCGACAAAGTTGCGGAAGAAGACTTAATTATAATGCTGCGGGAGGGGGAATTCCCGAAACGGAATGAATTGCTGGCGAGGGCCCTGGCGGCTCATTACATCCGCGCTGGCGACTGGTATGATCTGGCTTACATGGTGGATGCTGCACTCGATTTCCGGCTCTTGGACGGATACCGGGAATATCGAAAAGACCTCGACTTTTATGCGGTCGCCATATCGAAAGTGGCATTGGACGAAGCGTTGTTGCACAAGGCGCTCCGGTGGTCGGAACACAACTGCGAGTACGAACCAAAGCCGTCGGAGCGGGCTGTTTTTTTGACCACCAAAGCCATGTTGTTGGAAAAATTAGGCCGTACAGCCGAGGCAAAGGAAGCTAAATCGGAAGCAGCGGCAGCAGCGAGAATGTAGTGTCAACCTGCCGCCGCCGTCAATTCATTGATACGCAACTGATACACGTACACAGGCGTCGCTTCGTACAACTCCCGAAGCAAGGCGAGCGCCCGTTCCCGGTGCTCGGTGCCGGCCTCGATTTTGCTGTACTCAAATTGCACCAGTGCCTCGTCCCGCCTGCCGCGGTTTTGCGCCAGCAGCGCCTCGAAAATGTTTTTCGCTTCCTCCTTGTCCTCCTGTTTCAAAGCAAGTTTACCGGCCAGTAGCCGCGCCTCGAAAAGCAGGTCGGGGTGCTTGAGTTCCATGGCGAGGGTGGTAGCTTCCCGAAGATGCGCCGTCACCTCGTCCATACGACCGCTGGCCAGCAGTACGTTGGCTTTTTCTGCCAGGCTGAAACCCAGTACTAATTTGTTGCCGATGTTCCGGGTCAACTCAATGGAGCGGTCGTAGTAGCCGATGGACGTTTCAAATTCATTTTTATAAAAATAAATATCGCCGAGCGTGTTCAGCGACTTGGCCATGCCCTTGCGGTAGCCGAGTTCTTCGCCCAATTTCAAGTTGCGCTGCATGTACCCGATGGCCTCGTCGAACTTGCCCATCACACTGAAAAGCTCGCCGAGCAAGCCCAGCGCAATGCAAATTCCCTGCTTGTCGCCGAGTTCTTCCGTCAGCGCCAGGTCGCGCTCGAAGTGCTGCAAAGCAATGTCGAAGCGGCCCTTCCGCTGCCACACCGTGCCGATGCAGCCGATGGCGATGGAGGTGAGTTGCTTGTTGCCCAGTTCCTCGGCCAGTGCCAGCCCTTGCTGGTAGCAGCCGAGAGCCTCGTCGTAGTCGCCTTTTTCAAAATAAACGATGCCCATGTTGGTGTACAGGGTGGCCATGCCCTGGCGGTCGTTCATCTGCTTGCAAGTTTCGAGTTGGCTCTGCTGCCACCGGATGCCGTCGTCGTACTTGCCGAGGTTCATGTAGGTAAGGCCGAGGGTGGCCACAATCTGTGCGTTGCTGCTGGTGTGTTTGTAAAGTTGCGCCAGTTGTATGCTGCGGATGAAATAGAGCTTGGCATCCTCGTATTTTCCTTGCCGAAAGTACAGTGTGCCGAGGTGGCCATAAACTTTTGCAGTGCCCTGGTTGTCGTGGATGGAGCCGTAAAATGCCGCCGCCGTTTCGAGGAGACCGTCGGCCTCGTCGTATTTCCCCTTGAGCATGAGCAGGTAGCCGAGGTTGCTGTTGGCCCGGCCAAGCAACTTGCTCTCATTGACCTGCCGGGCCAGTTCGAGCGCCTGCCGGTCGAGTACCTCGGCTTCTTCCCAGCGGCCGATGAGTTCCAGGATGCTGGCTTTTTTGAGCAGCGTTCGCGCCTGTTGCTGCACATCTCCCTGTTTTTCGAGGATGGTCAGCAGTTTATTGTAAAAATGGATGGCCTGCTGGTTTTGGTAGTATTCCTTGGCGTGGTCGGCAGCTTTTTGGAGGTACTCCTGCAACTTGGATTCTACGCCCGCCTGCTCGTAGTGGAACACGAGGTCCACGTAGCGCTGCTCGATGTTGTTTTCGTCCAATTTTTCAATCGCTTCGGCAATCAGGTGGTGCAATTCCCGCAGGCGGGTTTTCAGTTGCATGTCGTACACCGCCTCCCGCAGCAGCGAGTGCCGGAAAATGTAGCGCAGCTCGTTCATCGCCTGCCAGATTTGCGCCCGCTCCGCCGTTTTCACCTGCTCCCGCAGCACCACGTGCGAATTGCCGTTGTGCTGCGCCAGTTCCTCGTTGGTCTTCATCACCTCGGTCAGCACGGACAGCTCGAACTCCCGCCCAATAACGGCGGCGGCCTTGATGGTCTCCTTCACCAGCCCCGACAGCCGGTCGATCCTGGCCGTCAGCACCGCCTGGATGCTGTCGCTGATGCGCACGTTGATGTCCTTCACCGACCAGCCGTTTTCGCCTTGTTCCAATTGGCCGCTTTCAGCGAAATATTCCAGCATTTGCTCGGCGTAGAATGGGTTGCCGTTGGAAGTGCGCAGCAGCAGTTCGAGCAGTTCCGGGTTCACTTTGCCCTTCAGCCGTTGGCTGGCAAAGCCCTGCATGGCCTCGCCGTCGAGGATGTTGAGGTCGATTTCAATCTGGGGCAGGCCATGTTTTTCCAAAACAGCTTCGCTGAAAACCTTGGGCCGGTCGCCCTCGTCGTCGTAGCGGGAAGTCACGAGCACGAACACCGGGAAGTTTTTGATGCGCCCTGCAAACTCGTTCAGGAACTCCCTCGAACTGTCGTCGAACCAGTGTCCATCCTCCAACTCCAGCACCACCGGCCCCAGCAGCGCCTCCGCCTGGAACAGGCTGGTGAGCGCTGCCAACGTGTTCTGGTAGCGGCCCCGGGCATCGAGGTCTTCCCAGAGGGAGTCGGCAATCTTCAGGCCGATGAGCGCGGCCAGCACGGGTTTGGTACGCACAACCTCCCGCTTGATGCCCTCCGATTCGGGGTGCTTCACATCAACAATGTCGTTGAGCAGCGCCAAAAATTCCCGCTCGAAATTTTCAAGGTTCCCCTGCGGCGTACTGTCGGACGATTGGTCAAAATAATCTTTTAAAAAATAGATGAACGGGTTGAAGGGCTTGCGCAGGATCTGGTCACTCTGGCACACCAGCCAACTCAGGCGGCGTTGCTTGCGCAGCCGGTGGCGCAGTTCGTAGGACAGCCTCGTTTTGCCAATGCCCGGCTCGCCGTACACGTAAGCCACGGCAGCTTCCGACTGGTCGAAGGCTGCGAGGGCAAAGGCTTCCAGTTTGCCTGTTTCCCGCTCGCGGCCCACCATTGCACCTTCGAACGGTTGTCGCTGGTGCTGGTTACGGCCCACCAATTTGAAGGTCGGGATGGGGTCTTTCAGTCCCTTGTAGCGGATGTCGCCGGTGTGCTGGAACCGGAAGTGGCGGCTCTTGCGCACGGCCTCGTCCACCAGCACCTCGCCCCAGGCAGCGTGCATCATGATGCGGGCGGCGATGTTCACCCGGTTGCCGACGGCAGCGTACTGGTATCGCTCCCGCCCCCCGATGATGCCGGTGTAGGCAACGCCTTCGGCAATGCCTGCCCGGAAGCGGAGGTCGTCGGTGAGTTGGAGCGGCAGCAGGTCGTCCTGGATGGCGCAGACGAACTCCAGCGCCCGTTCCACATTGTTTTCAAAGGAAACGGGTGCCCCGAAAAAGGCGACGATGACACCGCCTTTGTCGCCAAAGTCAATTTCTTTGAAATAGCCGGAGAAGTTGTTGATGTGGTCTAAAACAATGTTTGCGAAGCTGTTCAAAGCGTCGAAATCTTCCAGCCCCTCGAAGGAAATGAAGACGGAAACGACCGTTCGGAACTCGCCCCGCTGGTTGAAATCGAGGACGGCTTTGGGTAAAAATTGCGAAGCGATTTCCAATTGCAGCGGTGGGATTTGGGGCAAAACGGGCGGTGCCGCAGCGGGCGGCCCCGGTTTTTCATTGACCACAAAAAAGCCCCCGGCGGCGCAGGGCGTGAGGGAAATTGCCTGCGGCAACCTGTGCGCGAACGGGGTGTCCACGATGATTTGCTGCTGCGTGGCCTGGGCCTGGCCGATGGCACAGCCTTCGACGGCAGGCCCCCGGAAGTAGAACGAGCGGTGCGCCTCGCCCACGATGCCCCATTCCACCAGGCCGAACGAGAGGCCGGTTTTGATGCCGATTTTGAACTCCCCAAAACCCGCCGAGGCAGCTTCGAGCAACTCGAACTGCCGCTGCGCCAGTGCCAGCATCGCCGGGCCGCTGCACTCGCACTGGCCCACCGGGAAGATGCCGGTGAAGGCATCGCCGGCGAAGTAGGGGATGAACCCGCCCTGGCTGTAAACCAGCGCCACCATTGGCTCGAAGATGGCGTTGAGGATGTCCGACAGGCGCTCGGCACCTGCGGTGCCGTGTTTCAGCAGCGCCTCCGTCAGGCGGGTGAAGCCGGACATGTCCACGAACATGGTGAACGCCTCGAAGCTGCCGTGCCGGTTGCCGGCCAACTGCTGTTCCTGGATAAAATGTGGAAGTAAGTTTTTCACCTGACGGGACGTAAGTTGTTGTTTGGTTACGGGGTTTCAGTGGGAAGTGCAAATTAAAGCGTAAAATACGAATTGCGGGTTCCTCAAAGTATTTTTCCCAGAAAGGGAAGTTGTGCCTGTTGAAAAAATTCGGGAAGTAATTTGGACACGATGACAACTTTAGGGTATCAAATTTGTCAATTTGTCGAAAGGTCTGTTGGCCATTTTTTAAGTCCGGCTAAAAAGCCAATGGCCAACGGCGAAGAGCCAACAGCCCCACCAAAATTTGTCCTTCGTTCTCGTTTCACCAACTTTTGAATTCATGAAAATCCTGTACACGACGCTGTTCTCCACGCTGCTTGCCAGCATTTGCCTCGCCCAGCCGTCCGACATTGACAAGAAACAAACGAACGCCGTGCGCATTTCCCAAAGCATAAAAATCGACGGTTCCCTGGACGAAGCGGCCTGGCTGCTGGCACCGCCGACTTCCGGGTTTGTCCAAAATACGCCCGACCCCGGCAAGGCCCCCTCGCAGGCGAGCGAAGTGCGGGTGCTGTACGACAACACGGCGGTGTACATCGGGGCCAGGCTCCTCGACTCGCACCCTGACAGCATCCTGCTGGAAATGACGGAACGGGACAACATCGGCAACACGGACTGGTTCGCCGTGGTCATCGACGCTTACCGGGACGGGAACAACGGCGTGGGCTTCGGCGTGACGGCTTCCGGCATCCAGTACGACACCAAGTTTTCGGCGGCAGCTGGCCGTGGCAGTTTCGGCGGGGTGCTGAACTCCGGCGAGTCGTCCTGGGATGCGGTCTGGGACAGCGAGGTGAAATTCACGCCCGAAGGCTGGGTGGTGGAGATGAAAATCCCGTACTCGGCCATCCGTTTCCCCAACGCCGGGGAGCAGGTCTGGAACGTCAACTTCGCCCGTGAAATCCGCCGTCGGCGGGAGGTTTCGTACTGGAACGAGGTGGACCCCAATATTTCTGGCTACCTGAACCAGTCGGGCGAGATGGGCGGCATCTCCGACATCCAGTCGCCGGTGCGCCTGTCGGCCACGCCTTATTTTTCGGTGTACGCCGAGAATTTTTACGAAAAAAACGGCGACCCGAAGAGCAGTTGGGGGCGCAGCATCAACGGCGGCGTGGACATCAAGTACGGCATCAACGATGCCTTCACGCTCGACATGACGCTCATCCCCGACTTCGGGCAGGTGCGCTCCGACAACCAGGTGCTGAACCTCTCGCCGTTCGAGGTGCGGTTCGATGAAAACAGGCAGTTTTTTACCGAAGGCACCGAGTTGTTCAACAAAGGCGGGCTGTTTTACTCCCGGCGGGTGGGCGGCAGGCCGCTTCATTTCTTCGATGTGTACGACCGGGCGGGCGAAAATGAGGAGGTGGTGGACAACCCCGGCGAGTCGCAACTCATCAACGCCACCAAAATTTCAGGCCGCACGAACGGGGGCCTGGGCATTGGAATTTTCAACGCTATCTCCGCCGAGGCCCATGCCACGCTACGGAACATGGAGACGGGCGACGAGCGCCAGGTGACGACCAACCCCCTGACGAACTACAACATCGTGGTGCTGGACCAAAACCTGAAGAACAACTCCTACGTCACGTTCACCAACGCCAATGTGCTGCGCAACGGCAGCGACTACGAAGCCAATGTGACGGGCGCAAATTTTTCGTTTCGGGACAAAAAACAGGCATACGCCTTCAACGGCAGGGCCGTCGTCAGCCAAAAATACTTCCCCGGCGAGGCAGACCTGGGGCATTCTTTTTTTAGTGGGATCAGGAAGACCAGCGGTAAAATCCAATGGGCACTGAACTACAATCAGGAGAGCTACGACTACGACCCCAACGACCTCGGTTTCATTTTCAACGCCAACGAAAAAAGCATTTTCGGGAACTGGAGCTACAACAAAAACGAACCGTTCGGCAAGTTCATCGAAGCGCACGTCAGCTTGGACGCTTTTTACAGTCGGCTCCACCGGCCCGATGTTTTCAATGATTTGGGTTTCGGTACGGAGTCCTGGATAATGACCCGCAACCGGGTTGCCTTCAGCCTGTCCACCTGGATGGAGCCTGTGGAGACGTTCGACTACTTCGAGCCTCGCACCGATGACTTCAGCCGGTACTACCGCTCCCCGACCAGCTTCAACATTGGCAACTTCGTTTCGACCGATTACCGGAAGAAACTGGCGTTGGATGGCCGCTGGAATTTCAGGAAATTCAACGAAGATGGCAGGTACCGCCTCAATTTCAACTTGTCGCCCCGCTACCGGGCGACCGACCGACTGTCGTTTTTCCTGTATGTCGGCAGCTACAATTTCAAAAACGACGTGGGCTACGTGACCACACTGGCCGATGGGGACATCATTTTTGGCCGACGGGACAACATCACGGTGGAGAATGTTTTCAATACGACTTACATTTTCAGCAACAAAATGTCGCTGTCGTTCCGCCTGCGCCACTACTGGTCGAAGGCGGAGTACAGCAGCCTGCACCTGCTGGATGTGGATGGCCGCCTGGTGGGGACGGACTACAACGAGTTCAGCGACAACAGTTTCAATGCCTTCACCGTCGATGCCGTGTACCGCTGGCGGTTTGCGCCAGGCAGCGATATTTTCATCGTTTGGAAAAACAACACAGAACACTTCAGCGACATGCCGGAAGATGTGCAGTATTCCTACGGGAAGGGCGTTGACCGTTTGACGGATTTCCCGCAGCGCAACAGCCTGTCGCTACGGGTGATTTACTTTTTGGATTACCTGAATTTGAAGAAAAAATGACGGGGTAAAACGCCTTGGCATTTCTCAGAACTGCCAGGGCACGAACTGCAAGGCCAGCGCGAGCAACACCATGAGGAAGTGGATGGACTCCGCCCATTGGTTTTTCATGGCGGTGAATGACAGGCCCAGGAAGATGCCGAGGGGGGGGGCCAGCACAAGGAAGTGCTCGAAGGTCAGGTTTGTCTGGAACAGTCCCGACATCCCGGCAGCCGCCAACACCCAGTACAGGAGGTTGATTTTTTTCTGGACCTGAATGTTTTTTTTGATGAGGTAGGTGTTGTTGTTGATGAGCACGAAAATTATCAGGAAAGCGAAGACGAAGATTTTTACGTAGGTGTCCCAACTAAAAGCGACGTTGCTGAAACTGAGGAAGTTGATATTCCTTCCAATCTGGTTTTCCCAGAAAAAATCAAGTTGGCCAAACCAAAAGAAGTAAAACCCGACGAGCAGGTAGGGTAAAAACATACCTGTCAAAATCATCCCGACTTCCTGAAAGTTGAAGGCCCTCAGGATGCTCAACCCGGCCAGCAGCACCAGCAGAAAAAAGATAAACGGGAAGTAAAATAAACTCGCCACCCCCAGCCAGAGACCTGCATTGAAAATACGGTCGGCGCAAGCGGGATTTTTGTAGGTGCCAAAAATCTGGTGGATAGCTATCAGGAAAAAAGTATTGCCTATCAAAACCGGCGACAAATAGAGGAAATCGGGGATTACACAACACCACCAGACATAAAACAGGCCGGGAAACAGGTTGATTTCGTTGGAAAAACGGTTTTTGATGGATAGCACATTGACCCAATATCCCTGCGCCAGTACCAACAGAATAGCGACAAAGTGGGCGACAATACCTTGCGAGCCTATCCAACTGTACACCATGTCGCAAAGCACCCCATGCCCCGACGGCTCCCACTCAAACGGAATAATCAGCACGGAGAACCGAAGCAGCACGATGTAGAAAATCAGCAGTACACTGTAAAAAACCTGGTTGGTTCGGAAGAAAGTCAGCACTTGCGGACGGTGTGTTTGTGAATGTTTTGGATAATGTACCCAGTGGGCAGTAGCCGTTACCGGCATCAAAAGTAGTAAAAAACAGATGGGCGGTCGATGTCAATAAAATATTCAGCGGAGGGGGTGCAGGAGGTGGGTTGATTTTTTTTTTCAGGGAAAAACAGGCCGCCGTGTGGAATCGGAAAACACGTTGCCTCTTGGAGAAGAATTTTATTCAAGCCAGCTTATTTGCCCCACCAATTGATGAGAGATTTTTCCCTCAAAAATACTGGCCCCGAAATCCCAAAATGACCCCAATCAACCATTTTTCCCGTCTTTCGGAAACTCCTGATTTTTCAACCAGCATCATTTCTACGGCACTTCCACCTTGTTCAGTACCCGGTTGATGATTTCCTCCTGGGTCACGTTCTCCGCTTCCGCCTCGTAGGTGAGGCCGATGCGGTGCCGCATCACATCGTGGCAGATGTTGCGCACATCTTCCGGTATCACGTAGCCCCGGCGTTTGAGGAAAGCCAGTGCCTTGGCGGCCAATGCGAGGTTGATGCTGGCACGGGGCGAAGCGCCATAATTTATCAGCGGTGCGAGGTTGGCCAGGCCGTGTTCCTTCGGTTGGCGGGTGGCGAAAACGATGTCGAGGATGTACTGCTCGATTTTGGGATCCATGTAAATTTTCTGCACCGACTTCCTCGCCCGCAGGATGTCCGCCGTCTGCACCACGGGCTTCACCTCGCCGAACGTTTCGCTACCCAGGTTGAGGCGCATGATTTGGCGCTCTTCCTCCTGTTCCGGGTATCCGACTTTCACTTTCAACATGAAGCGGTCGGTTTGTGCCTCCGGCAACGGGTAGGTTCCCTCCTGCTCGATGGGGTTTTGGGTGGCCAACACGAGGAAGGGTTCCTCCAGCAAAAAAGTCTCGCCGCCAATCGTTACCTGGCGTTCCTGCATGGCTTCCAGCAGGGCGGACTGCACTTTGGCCGGGGCACGGTTGATTTCGTCCGCCAGGATGAAATTGGCGAAAACCGGCCCCTTGTGGACGGCAAATTTCGTGGTGCCGGGATTGTAAACCATCGTGCCGATGATGTCCGCCGGCAGCAGGTCGGGCGTGAACTGTATCCGGTGAAACTTGGCGTGGATGGCGCTCGATAAAGTCTTGATAGCCAGCGTTTTGGCCAGGCCAGGCAAGCCTTCGAGCAGGATATGACCTTTGGTCAAAAGCCCGACCATCAGCCGTTCGATCATGTTTTTTTGGCCAACGATGGTTTTGGCGGTTTCAGCGGTCAGCAGCTCCACGAAAGCACTGTCGTGGTAAATCTGCTGGTTGATGGCTTCGATATCGATAGCTTGCATGGCAGTTTTGCGATTTTACAGGGATTGCCGGGTGGTTAAAAAATTTAATCAATCAACTCAAAACCCGTGTAGGCGTGCAGCACTTTCGGCAGACGGATGCCTTCGGGGGCCTGGTTGTTTTCCAATAACGCCGCCACGATGCGGGCGAGGGCCAGCGCACTGCCGTTGAGGGTGTGCGCCAGGCGGGTTTTGCCACCGTCCTTGAAACGGACTTTGAGGCGGTTGCTCTGGTACGTTTCAAAATTGGAGACCGAACTGACCTCCAGCCACCGCTCCTGCGCTGCCGACCACACCTCGAAGTCGAACGTGAGCGCCGAGGTGAAGCCCATGTCGCCGCCGCAGAGCCGGAGAATGCGGTAGGGCAGTTCAAGTTTTTCCAGGAGGCTGGACACATGCGCCAGCATCTGTTCGAGTTGGCCGTAGGACGTGTCCGGGTGGGCAATCTGCACGATTTCCACTTTGTCGAACTGGTGTACCCGGTTCAGGCCGCGCACATGAGCACCGTAGGAACCAGCCTCCCTTCGGAAGCACGGGGTGTAACCTGTGAGTTTGATGGGGAAGTCTTTTTCATCAACAATCACGTCCCGGTAGAGGTTGGTCACGGGCACTTCGGCGGTGGGGATGAGGTACAAATCGTCTTTTTCAACGTAGTACATCTGGCCTTCCTTGTCGGGGAGTTGGCCGGTGGCCCTGGCGGTTTCCTGGTTGACCATGAGCGGCGGTGCAATTTCTTCGTAGCCTGCTTTGGTGGCTTCGTCGAGGAAAAAATTGATGAGCGCCCGTTCCAGCCGGGCACCCTTGCCTCGGTACACCGGGAAGCCCGCCCCGGTGAGTTTTACGCCGAGGTCGAGGTCGAAAATATTGTATTTTTTGGCCAGTTCCCAGTGCGGGATGGCTCCGTCCCCCAGTTCGGGCAGCGGCTTTCCCCAGGCTTTGTGTACTTCATTGTCTTCAGGGGATTTACCGGGCGGCACGGAGATGTGTGGGATATTGGGCACCGAAAGCAGTAATTCTTCCAAGCGTTCGGCGGCTTCTCTCATCTTCGTTTCCAGGTTTTTGGCTTGTTCTTTCAGCGCAGCGACCTGTTGTTTGAGAGCATCGGTATCGCCGGTTTTTCCTGATTTGAAAAGGCTGCCAATTTCAGCGGCCAACCGCTTGGATTCGGCAAGATTGTTGTCCAATTCAGCTTGAGTGCTTCTGCGCACCTCATCCGTCCCCAGGATGTGGTCAATCACCTGAAGGCTTTCAACCGAAAAATTGCGGATTTTCAAGCCTTGAATAACACGTTCTTTATTCGTTTTTATAAAACTCAGTTCAAGCATTGAGAAGGTTTGAGTTTGCCAATAAAAAGCTGGAAAATTTCGTTCAAAAAGCAGTGCTGAAAACTATTGGAAGGAGTAGTTGTTCTACCTTAGTTTGAAATTCTGCACTGTGTGGCCTCCCGAGCGTAGAATATCTGCAAAAAAAGCCGTTTTACCACTCTCCAGAATCAAGATTCAAATTTGTTTTCAATTGTAATTTTTTAAAAATCAATCGATAACAAGGGAAAATTAACTTTTGGAAAAACTTTTTGGCAAAGGTAGTATTTGAAATTTGAAACTTGTGTGTATTTTTGCCGCACAACCTTAATCACGCCACCTGTTTTAGCTGCTGGTATATTTAATTTGGAACTTCAGAGCTACAACTCCTTTGTTTTTTTCCCTTTAAATACAGACTAAGTAAAACAGTGTAGAGACTGAGATGTGTTGGCGCAGAATGTAATTGACATAGTTTCCGCTTTTGCTTCAAAATTGTGTCAGTCCAGGTCTTTCCGGCAGCGTTACCTTAAAAAAGGAAAAGTCCCTTGTGAAGGAGAACCCACTTAGCGGGTAGTTCGTAATTATTCAAGCACCAGATTAACTTTCAGTACAGCATTCAATTTCAACCAAACCTTTTCAAAAGTTATCCAATAACACATTGACGAAAGGAAGTACCACCATGTATTAATTTCTTCGATGTGAAGCACTTAAGTGAGTAGCACAACCCAAGCAACTTCATGCAGGTCGTCCGACTTGCAGCGGGTTTTGCCCCTTCCTGATTAAAACATCATTATACATCATGTACGACATTTTGCAATTAAATGACATGCTGGTTCCTGAATTGAAGGAAATAGCAGAGCGCCTTGAGATCAGTGGCTTCCGTCGTTTAGCCAAACAAGACCTTATCTATAAAATCCTGGACCAACAGGCCATTGCTGGAAAGCAAAACCAGGCTCAAGCAACAGACGACGGCAAAGAAAACGGCGCTGTCGAGAGGCAGCCTGCTGGCAGAATATCCCTTCGACAGCAACCACCACCACGAACGGAGGAAATGGCTGGCCGCCGCCCATCCAGAGACCGCGACCCACGCGATGTACGGGAGCCACGCGAAAGAATCACCCGCGACCAGCGCGACCTTCGCGACAGAGACTTGCGTGACCGTGATGGACGAGGGGAACCGCGTGAGCGGGACTTGCGTGACCGCGATGGACGAGGAGACCTCCGTGAGCGGGACCCCCGTGACCGCGACATTCGCAATCGCGACAACCTCTTCGCAACACCGCCCAAAACCATCGGTTTGGATCCAATTGACGAAGACGATGACTACGAAGAAGTTGAAATGGATGATGACATGGAAATGCCAACTACTGTCAGAGGCGGCGGCGGCGGCGGCATTGATACCGATATTATCGTGGATGCTCCTTTCGTGCCGGATGACGAACCTGTTTACGAAGGAAGGCAGGGCGAGCGGTTCGATATTGAACTGGACGGTATCATCGAAGGTGAAGGCATTCTCGAAATGATGCCCGACGGCTATGGCTTCCTGCGCTCCGCCGATTACAACTACCTCACTTCGCCGGACGACATCTACGTTTCACCGTCTCAGATTAAATTGTTTGGCCTCCGCACCGGCGACACCGTGCGCGGTGCCATCCGCCCGCCAAAGGAAGGTGAAAAATACTTCGCCCTGCTGCGGGTTTCAAAAATCAACGGCCTCGACCCAAAGGACATCCGCGACCGGGTTCCGTTCGACTACCTCACGCCGCTGTTTCCCAACGAAAAATACAATCTGACGACCTCGCCCACTGGCAGGGATTTCAGCACCCGCACCATTGACCTGTTTACGCCCATCGGCAAGGGCCAACGGGGCCTCATCGTGGCGCAGCCCAAAACTGGTAAAACTTTCCTGTTGAAAGACGTGGCCAATGCCATCGCCAAAAACCACCCGGAGGCATACATCATCGTATTGTTGGTGGACGAGCGACCGGAGGAGGTGACGGACTTCAAGCGCAGCGTAAACGCCGAGGTGGTGGCTTCCACCTTCGACGAGCCTGCCGAAAACCACGTGCGCGTGGCGGGCATCGTTTTGGAAAAAGCCAAACGCCTCGTCGAGTGCGGCCACGATGTGGTGATTTTGCTCGACTCCATCACCCGTCTGGCCAGGGCCTACAACACGGTGGCACCCGCCAGCGGCAAGGTACTCTCCGGTGGCGTGGAGGCCAACGCGCTGCACAAGCCCAAGAAATTTTTCGGCGCAGCGCGCAACATCGAATTCGGCGGCTCGCTGACCATCCTCGCCACGGCGCTCATCGACACCGGCTCGAAAATGGACGGTGTGATTTTCGAGGAGTTCAAAGGCACGGGCAACATGGAGTTGCAGCTCGACCGCACCCTGTCCAACAAGCGCCTCTACCCGGCGGTTGATTTGACCAAATCCAGCACCCGCCGTGACGACCTGTTGCTCGACAGGGATTCGCTCCACCGCATGTTCATCCTTCGCAACCACCTGGCGGACATGAAGCCGGAGGAAGCGATGGAGTTCCTGCTGAAACACATGCAGAACACACGGAGCAACGAGGAATTCCTGGCTTCGATGAACGGATAATTCGATTTCGGAATTTGGATTTCGGATTTAGGAATTTTCAAACAGCGAGAGCGGTTTTTGGCGGTTTTGTCAAAAACCGCTCTTTTTTTTGGCTCCGTCGTCGCACCGTGCGAGATTTGCGGCGCAACAAAATTTGATAAAAATGACCACAAAGGAAAAATTGGCCAACCTGCGCCACGCCATGCGGGAAAAGGGGCTTGCCGCCTGCATCATCCCCTCCTCCGACCCCCACCAGGGCGAGTACTTTGCTGCCCACTGGAAGTCCCGGCAGTGGATTTCGGGCTTCAGCGGCTCGGCTGGCACGGTGGTCGTGACGGCCGACCATGCCGGGCTATGGACGGACAGCCGCTACTTCATCCAAGCGGAGGTGCAACTCGAAGGCAGTGGCTTGGTGCTGCACAAATTGGGCGCGCCGCATACCCCGGAGCATCTGGACTGGATGAAGCAAAACCTGCCCAAAGGCTGCACGGTTGGTTTGGACGGACGGCTGTTTTCCGTGGGGCAGGTCAGGCGGCTGGCGAAGCATTTTTACGATAAAAAAATAACGCTCGACACTCAGGTAGATTTGATTGAAAACGTCTGGCGTGACCGGCCACCGCTGCCACAACATCCTGTTTTTGAGCACGATGTGAAATACGCAGGAGCCTCCCGGCAGGAGAAATTGGCGAAAGTCCGTGAAAAAATGGAGGCGGCGGACTACCATCTGATTTCCACCCTCGACGACATCGCATGGCTGTTCAACCTCCGGGGGAGCGACGTGGAATGCAACCCGGTTTTTTACGCCTACGCCATTGTGGGCAGGGAAGCGGCCTGGCTTTTTATCGAAAACGGCAAACTGCCGCCCGGTTTGAAAGAAAAACTCAACGAGGACGGAGTCCTCGTCAGCTCCTACGATTCGCTGGAAGACTTTTTGAAAAAAATACCTGACAATCAATCGGTTATGCTCGACCTGGGCACCACGAGCAACCGGGTTCACAGCGCTGTTTCTTCCGCAAAAATTGTGGAAGGCAGCAACATCGTGGCCGTTTTGAAGGCCATAAAAAACCCGGTGGAAATTGAGCATTTGAAAAAAACGATGGCCAAAGACGGGGCAGCGCTCACCCGTATTTTCCGCTGGCTGGAGCAGACGCTCGACGAGCGCCCCGTGCCGGAATCCGAAGTGGCCGAACGGCTGACGGGGTTCCGCAGCGAGTTGGGCAATTATTTTGGCGACAGCTTCGATGCCATCGTTGGCTACAATGGCAACGGTGCCATCGTCCACTACCGGCCTGAGCCGGGCACTTGCGCCAGCATTGAAAAACGGGGCATCCTGCTGCTCGACTCAGGCGGCCAGTACACGGACGGCACGACCGACATCACCCGCACGGTCGCGCTGAGTGCGCCGACGGATGGCCAAAAACTCGACTTCACGCTCGTGCTCAAGGGGGTGCTGGCGCTGTCGATG
>JACRAN010000242.1 GCA_016234735.1 Bacteroidota bacterium
CCTGAGCTACTCCGGCAAGGGCCTCGGCCTGACGGTGGAGGGCAAACGCACCGAGAATTTCGACTTCCGCACCCGCCCGCAGGAGGAGGGGGTACGGGGCCTGCTGCACTACATCCCGCCGATGACGAGGGTGAACACGTACCGCCTGCTGGCACGGTACGCTGCGGCCACGCAGTTCGTGGGCGAGCAGGCGTTCCAGGCCGATGCGCGCTACGCGGTGAACAAGAAACTGAGCCTGAACGCCAATTTTTCCAACATCACCAACCTCAACGACGATCAACTTTACCGGGAAATTTTTACCGAAATCTACTACAAGTATCAGCGAAAATGGACGCTGACGACGGGGGTGCAGTTGCAGAAGTACAATCAGGAAGTTTATTTTGGTAAACCTGACGCTGCCCCGGTGGAGACCATCACACCCTACGTGGATTTTCTGTATAAATTCGACCCGAAAACCTCCATCCGCTTGGAGGCGCAGTACATGAACGTGGCCAAAGAACACGGGGTGCGGGCCGATTACGGCAACTGGGTGTTCGGCCTCGTCGAGTTCACGCTGGCCCCGCACTGGGCGCTCACGGTGTCCGACATGTACAACCTCGACCCCGGCAAGGCGTCGCCCGTCGATGCCGCCACCGGCAAGCAGGAAAAAATACACTACCCCCGCCTCGACGTTTTTTACACGAACAAGGCCAACCGTTTTTCCCTGAGTTATGTGAAACAGGTGGAAGGCGTGGTCTGCTCCGGCGGCATTTGCCGCCTCGAACCGGCGTTCAGCGGGGTGAAAATGACCGTGAATTCTACGTTTTAGACAATAGATTTTAGACGTTAGATTGTAGAGGGAACAAGGGTTGAAATCTAATATCTATCGTCTAAAATCTAAAATCTCAAAAAAAATGAAACGACATATTTTCCTTTTGGCAGCAGCCATTTTCCTCCTCCATGCCTGTGAGGAAATTCCGCCCGTGGTGACCGGCTCGATGGGGCAGGGCGGCGGCGGCACCCCCGTGGACGACCAGAAGCGACAAGTCCTGATTGAAGAATTTACGGGGGTGCGCTGCGTGAACTGCCCGGCGGGCAGTGCGCTCATCGAAGATTTGCTGGCGCAAAACGGCGAACGACTCGTCGCTGTTTCCATCCATGCGGGCGAGTTTTCACCGCCGTATTCCACCAGCCAGTACGATTTCCGTACGGCGGCGGGCGATCAAATCCTGAGCTACGTAGGCGAACCGTTCGGCTACCCGACAGCGGTGGTCAACCGGCGCAAGTTCGACGGGCAGTTCGACCTGCAACTCGGCCAGGGCGACTGGGCGGGCTACATTGCGGAGGAGAAAACCCTGCTGCCGAAAGTACGCATCGACATCGCACCTGATTTTGACAACGGCACCCGCGAACTGACGGCGAAAGTCACGCTGTTTGTGGACGAAACCATCGGCGACCCCGATGTGCGCCTGAGCATCATGATTACCGAAAGCGGCATCCAGGATGCGCAACTGACACCTGCCAGTTCCACGCCGGATCCCAATTACATCCACAAACACGTCCTCCGCGGCATGATGACCAACTACGACGGCGCACCGATTTCGGAAGCGCTCAACGCCGGTGCTGAAATCGAGCAGACTTACACCCTGACGTTGCCCGACGAGTGGAAAGAGGAAAATTGCAAAATCGTGGCCTTCATCAGCCTGGCCGGTGCGTCGAAGGACGTGTTGCAGGCGCACGAGGTGGACGTGGTGGAGTGATTTTTAAACCTGTGCATGGCCATCAACCTTCGCTTTCAGAAAAAAAACGAGAAGCTGAAAGAGTCCGACGACCTCGGCTTTGGCACCCGCATCACCGGTGACCGCGACCGCCTCATCGACAAGGACGGGAACTTCAACGTGCTGAAAACAGGCAGGCATGGCTGGACACTCTACCAGGATTTGGTGGAGATGTCGTGGGGCAAATTCCTCTTGGCTGTTTTGCTCTTTTTTATGTCGGCCAACATTTTGTTCGCCTTCTTGCTGATGGCTGTCGGTGTCGATTGTTTGAACGGACTGCAACAAGGTGGATGGTTGGGCAACTTCGGTCAGGCTTGGTTTTTTAGTGTACAGACCTTCACCACCGTGGGCTACGGTACCATCAGCCCCGCCTGCATTTCCACCAATTTCATGGCTGCGTTCATCGCCTTCACGGGGCTGCTGTCGGCGGCGTTGGCGACGGGGCTGCTGTACGCCCGTTTTTCAAAACCAAAATCCCAACTGCTTTTCAGTAAAAACGCCATCATCGCACCCTACCGCGATGGCGGCATGAGTTTTCAGTTCCGCATCGCCAACCGCCGGCTCAACCGCCTCATCAACCTCGATGCGAAAGTCACCATGTCGTGGGTGGAGGCTGGGCCGGACGGCACGAGAGTGCGTCGCTTCGCAAAACTGCCGCTCGAACGGGAAAAGGTGGTGATGCTGCCGCTCAATTGGAACATCGTCCATCCCATCGACGCCGAAAGCCCCCTCTTCGGCAAGACACCGGAGGATTTGCAAAAAATGAACCTCGAAGTGATTGTGCTGATTGAAGCGTTCGACGAGACTTTTTCCCAGACCATTTTTGCCAACTGTTCCTACTGCGACGAGGAGTTCATCTGGAATGTGCGGTTCAAGCCCATGTATTATCCCGACCCTGCCGGAAGTGACAAGACCATCCTGGATTTGGAGGCCATCGACGAGGTGGTGGCAGTGTAGGCGAGTTAGTCGGTTGGCGTTTTGGCTAATTGGGAAATGATATTTCAAATTTGCCAACACGCCAACTGCCAACACGCCAAAAGCTATCGGATAAATTTCTTCTCGTAAACCGCTTCGTTGCCCACCGCATCTTTCACCACCAGCCTGAATTCGTGTTCGCCGGGCACGATGACCCCGTCGAAATAATGTGTGAGGGTGCTGGTTTTTTTATCGAATTCCATCAGTACCCACTGCCCGTCCACCCGTGCCTCGTAGGTCAGCCCCTCGACGTTGGTGGCAGTGGCGACGTTGTCGCTGATTTTGAAGGCCATTTTTTGGTAGGTCTTCATGTTTTGAGCGAAAACTAACGGACGGATGACGGGCGGCATCACATCGGCCATGATGGCATAATCGCCGAGTGCCCGCACTTTGGTTTTCAGGAAACCGTCGTCCCAACGGCCTCCACAGTTCAGCACCCGGCTGCCTTCGCAGTAGGCCACGAAGACTTTGGGCTTCAGTTCGGCAGGGATGGAGACGGTCGGGCGGATGCCGAGGTCGTAGAAATCGTGGATGGGCGTTTTGCTGTTGTGGATGTGGTGGACCTTCGAGTAGTAGCCGGAGGAGCGCTCCGGGGTCACTTCGTAGTCCAAGTACAGGTTTTCGTACAAGGTGCCCGGCGGCATGTGCAGGAACAGCCCTTCGGTGCGGATCATATTGCCCTCGTTGTAGGGCAGGATGTAGTTGTATTTCGGACCTGGCGCGGGAGTGGCAGCTACCAGGGCCGGGTTGCGTTTCACCCAAAATTCAAGGGCGGAATTGTTGCCGGCCACGTCGGAAGCCACCATCGTGATTTTGCTCACCTGCTTGTCGGCGAGGTGTATCATGCCAAAGTTTGACTGCTGGCGGTAGATGGAGAGGTGGTTGCCGGGCAGGGTGAAGCAGCGGTTGTAGTAACTGTTTTTGGTCAGGCGCTCCACGTAGTCGCAGTGTGCGTTGATGTAGCGGGATTCGTCGAAAGCAAAAGACTCCAGGTTGAAGTCGTACACGACGCTGTCGTCCTGGTACATGGTCAGTTCAAAAATGCCGTTCCAATTGCTCACCCGGTCGAAGTGGTCGTACACCTTGAGGCCGAAAGCGGTCTGCCCGGCATCGATGGCGATGGTGTCGCCCTTGATTTTGTAGCCATCGGCTGATTTCGTCAGCGGGAAGACTTTGGAGCCAAGCTCCTCCCGTTTGTCGTTCAGCGAATAAACCTTGAGCGAGTGCATTTTGGGTGAAATATTGTCCAGCACGTTGAACCCGAACAGCAGTGGGTTGATGGGATTTTGGGTCGAAGTTTCCCGCACCTCGAAGTGCAGGTGCGCACCGTTGGAGGAGCCGGTGTTGCCCATTTTGCCGATGCGGTCTCCTCGGGACACCGGGAATTTTTCAGGCCCCGGTTCAACATCGATGTCAAATTTTTCATGCGCGTACTGTTGGCCTTTCACAAAGTTGGCGATGTTCCCGGCAAATTCGTCGAGGTGGGCGTACACGGTCGTGTAGCCGTTGGGGTGGTTCACGTAGAGCGAGTGGCCGTAGCCGCTTGCATCGACTTTTATGCGGGAAATGTAGCCGTCGGCAGCCGAAAAAACGTCGTCGCCGACCACGCCTTTGCTCGATTTTATGTCGATGCCTGCGTGGAAATGATTGGGCCGAAGCTCGCCGAAGGTGCCGGAAAGCAGCAAAGTATGGGCTACCGGGGCCTGGAAGTAGCTTCCCGGATAGTTGCCCTTCAGCGATGCCCTGTACCTGGGAAACGTGAATGCCAAAATCAACAAGGGTAGTGTAAAAACCAACAAATTCCTTTTCATAACATCTCGGTTCATGTGCAATATTTCACAAAAATACAGGGTAGAAAAAACGACAAGACTTGTAAACTGAATTGTTTGAAGGGCGAGCAAAAGTAACCCTTGCCAGTAATTTTTCGTTTGCCCGGGAGGAATTTTCGGTTGAAGGGACAAGATTAGGTACTCTTTTCAAAAAACGTGTCAAATTTCAAAACCAGCCAATTCTTTTGGCGTAGAAGGCTTAGTTTTGCCGAAATTGAAATTAAGAAAATCCATCTCCCAATCTGAACTTAGCACGATCAAACAAAGGGCAAGTTCTAAGAAATTAATCGCTACATGGTGTCAGGATACCGAACAAAAAGAAAAAGCGACAACGCTTCTTTTCCTCAGCGATTAGTTGAATTGGTCTCGGAATCCAACTTTATCAAATTTTTCAACGTCCTAACCGAGCCAAATTTTTTCAAAATAGTTGGGAGAACTCATTACGAGCGTTGGCATTCCTGTTTTTGGGGATGGCTTCTTGACCCAAAAGGTTCTCATTTATTGTACGATTATGTTTTGACAAGAATACTATTGCTCACTTTTGACGAAAAATGCCTTAAGTCCAGCTTTCATTTTTCAAATCCTCTAACTAAAATATTACCGACAGTCGAATTCTCAGACATTGAAGTTTCTCCAAACGAAAATCGTTCAACTGAGCTTAGCGTGAAGGACTTGGGGCGTTTTGACATTTTTTTGACAGGGGATTTAAAAAACAAAGTCGAGATAAAGAGAAGACTGAATGTGATTTTTGAAATGAAAATTGATTCTCAAATCAATGCTGAACAATCGAAAAAATATGCTGATTGGCTTTTTCGTGAGCATCCAAACGACATCAACCTACTTATCTATTTTCTTCCGAGGTTGCTCTCAGATTCAAAATCGACCGTAGGTGATGAAAGATGGTATTGCATGGATTTTCAATTGCTGAATGATAAGGCACTACTACCAATTTTGGAACACCCAAATCTTAATGGCAAGGTTCAACCTTTCATCATCCAATACATCAAAAATCTGAAAACTAGGCAAAAAGGTATAAAAATGGCGATTACTAACGAAGAGAAAAAATTAGCCCTTGACCTGTATGAAAAATACAGTGATGTCTTCGATTCAATATTTGATGCACTACAAGCAGGTGGGGTAATTGAGTACAGCACCTCGGATATTCCTACGAGAGGTAGAAAAACTGGACGAATTGCCGTCAAGATAAATAATCAAATATTTGAAGGAGACATGGTAAGAACTGTCTTTCGAAAAATTCTTATCTACTTGGTAGACAGTGGATTAATCAAAAAAATGCCCTTGCCTTGGGGTGTTGGGAATACTCGCTACATACTGACAATTGAAAATCCACCAAAGCATCCTAATGGCAGAGACTTTTTTTACCCTGAGAACTACAAAGACTATGCAATTGAAACTCATTATGGCAGGGAGAGGGCCTTGGCTGTTTTGGATTCAATTTGCAAGAAGTTAGAAATTGAATTTGAACTGATAGTCATTTAATTCTTAAATCAAAAACTATGAAATCAAACAAAATATTCTATTCCCTTTGTGTAGATGACATTCAACAAGTCGCTCTTGAAACTTGGAACGTTACACTTTGCAAGGAAGACATCATTTTCTTGCAAGACAAAATTGCTGATTCGATTGCTTGGTTTGAAATTATTGAAGACAACATTCGAATACATAAATCAGAGTTAAAAACCACTTTTTCAAAAGTTGGAGATGACGAGGAGGAATGACATTTATCCTTGTAGTCGTCTGATTCTTACCATTTTAATAGTTTAACACATGTATCGTACACACAACTGCGGCGAACTCCGCATCTCACACGTTGGACAGGAAGTGAAACTCTCAGGCTGGGTGCAGATCGGGCGTGATTTCGGCGGACTCACCTTCATTGACCTGCGTGACCGCTACGGCATCACGCAGCTTGTTTTCAACATGGACGACGACGCAGCGCTCTGCGAAAAAGCCCGCAAACTGGGCCGTGAGTTCGTCATTTCTGCCTTCGGCAAAGTGCGGGAACGCTCCAGCAAGAACCCCAACCGCCCAACCGGCGACGTGGAAATCATGGTCAGCGACCTGCAAATCCTCAACGCCTCCAAAACCCCGCCCTTCACCATCGAAGATACCAGCGACGGCGGCGACGACCTGCGCATGAAGTACCGCTACCTCGACATCCGCCGTGCGCCCGTGCAGCAAAACCTCATGTTCCGCTCGCAAGTGGCCATCGAGACCCGCAAGCACCTCAGCGGCGAGGGCTTCATCGAAATCGAGACGCCGAACCTTATCAAGAGCACCCCGGAAGGTGCCCGTGACTTCGTGGTGCCCAGCCGCATGAACCCCGGCCAGTTCTACGCCCTGCCGCAGTCGCCTCAGACCTTCAAGCAAATCCTGATGGTGGCCGGCATGGACAAGTATTTCCAAATCGTGAAATGCTTTCGGGACGAGGACCTGCGGGCCGACCGCCAACCCGAGTTCACGCAGATAGACTGCGAGATGGCTTTCGTGACCCGTGAGGACATCCTCAACACCTTCGAGAAGCTGACCAAGCACCTGTTCAAGTCCGTTTTGGGTTTGGAAATGGCCGACTTCCCCCGCATGAGCTACGACGAAGCCATGACCCGATACGGCTCCGACAAGCCCGATATCCGCTTCGGGATGGAGTTTTGCGAGTTGAACAGCGTGGCGCAAGGTCACGGTTTTTCCGTCTTCGACAGCGCCGAACTCGTGGTGGGCATCTGCGCCGAGGGGCAGGCTGAATTGTTTTCAAACAAAGACATCAAGGACCTGACCGAGTGGTTGCAGCGCCCACAAATCGGAGCGAAGGGCCTCGTTTGGATAAAAGTCAACGCTGACCCGAACGGCGAGTTTGGCCGCTTCCGCAGCAGCGTCAGCAAGTTTTACAGCGAAGACCAGTTGGAGGAATTTGCAAAGAAAATGGGCGCAAAACCTGGCGACATGATGCTCGTGCTTTCCGGCGAAGCCGAAAAAACCCGCAAGCAACTCAACGAACTTCGCCTCGAAATGGGCCGCCGCATGGGCCTGATGAAGGCGGGCGACTTCAAGCCGCTCTGGGTCGTCAACTTCCCGTTGCTGGAGTGGGACGAGGATTCGCAGCGCTTTTTTGCGATGCACCACCCGTTCACCGCACCGCTGCCAGAGGACGCAGAGAAGATGATGAGTGGTGACCACGAGACGCTGAAAAACCTCCGTGCCAACGCCTACGACCTCGTGCTGAACGGCGTGGAAATCGGCGGCGGCAGCATCCGTATCCACGACCGGGCATTGCAAGAAAAGAACTTCCAACTGCTCGGCTTCACGCCCGAACAGGCCGAGAACCAGTTCGGCTTCCTGCTGGGAGCCTTCGAGTACGGTGCACCGCCGCACGGTGGCATCGCCTTCGGCCTCGACCGCCTCTGCGCCGTGATGCGTGGGCAGACGAGCATCCGAGACTTCATCGCCTTCCCGAAGAACAACATGGGCCGGGACATGATGATTGATGCGCCGGATGGGTTGGATGAGTCGCAGTTGAAGGAGTTGAACCTGAAGGTGGTCGCTAAGAGCTAAGAATTTAGGTTGATAAAAGTTGATAAAAGGTTGATGAGGGTTGATATACGACGCCCTCATCAACTTTTATCAACCTTTTATCAACCCTTATCAACCAACAAATGACAAACACCGTCCAAAACCTCCCTGCCAAGCTCGAAGCCTTCGCCCGCCTCCTCCAAATCATGGACGACCTGCGGGAAAAATGTCCGTGGGACCGCAAGCAAACTTTCCAGACCCTGCGCAACCTGACCATCGAGGAGACCTACGAACTGGCCGACGCCATCCTCGACGACGACCTCAATGGCATCAAGGAGGAACTGGGCGACCTCCTGCTGCACCTGGTTTTTTATGCAAAAATTGCAGAGGAAAAACAGGCCTGGGACATGGCCGACTCGCTCCATGCCATCTGCGACAAGCTGGTGCAGCGCCACCCGCACGTCTATGGCGACACACAGGTGGCCGACGAGGAGGACGTGAAACGCAATTGGGAAAAATTGAAACTCCAAAGTGGCAAAAAATCATTGCTGGAAGGCGTTCCAACCTCCCTGCCCGCCCTCGTGAAGGCTTGGCGGATGCAGCAAAAAACGGCACAGGTGGGTTTTGAGTGGGAAAACACGGCGCAGGTCTGGGCGAAAGTGCAGGAGGAAATCGGCGAGCTGCAGGAGGCCGTGGAGGGCAATTTTTCGCAAGAAAAAAAGGAGGAAGAGTTTGGCGACGTGCTGTTCTCGCTGGTCAACTACGCCCGTTTCCTCCACATCGAACCGGAGACGGCGCTGGAGCGCGTGAACCGCAAGTTCAAGGCCCGCTTCGAGTACATCGAGGCCCATGCCCCCAAGCCGCTGGACGAAATGACGCTGGCGGAGATGGATGCGCTGTGGGACGAGGCGAAGGTGAAGTTGGCAGTTTGACAATTGGCAGTTGGCAGTCTGGGGCTGCTTCCTTAAATTTGTTGGAAAATCATTCAAAATGACAGTAACTGAAGTCTTTGACGATGTAGCTGGATTGCTTGCTCAAATGGACCCAGCCAAGATTGTGGCCTTGAAAGCACCTAAAACTATGGCCAAACGGGTGGAGATTTTGGTGGACAAAAAAAAGGAAGGCCAGATTTCCTTGGAAGAAACGTCTGAATTGGAGCGCTATCTTGCCTTGGATATGTTGATTAACCTTGCCAAGGCCCGTGCTCACAGGCTACTTGCTGCATGAGCCGCCATATTCCAATTTCTCTGAGACGACTTGTCGCCAAACGTGCCGGATTTCGCTGCGAATATTGCCAGTTGCACGAAAGTGACTCCTTTTTACCCTTCGAGATTGACCATATCATCAGCCTTAAACACGGAGGAGGCGATGAAACAAAGAACCTTGCTTATGCTTGCCCACATTGTAACCAGTACAAAGGCACTGACCTGACAACATTCCTGAAATCTTACAAAGACATCGTTGCTATTTTCAACCCAAGGGAACACGATTGGCAGGAACATTTTGATATTGAATACGGGGAAATCTTGGCGAAAACCAAAATTGCGGAGGCAACTATAAAATTGCTAAAACTCAATGAACCGGAACGTCTAATCGTGCGTCGTCTATTAATGGAGGCTGGACGTTATCCTTGATTTTTCACTACCTCCCGCACGATCACCTTCCCATGATGCCTCGTGTTTTCAATGAAAAGTTTGCTCGTGTCCAGCCCTGCCTGCACCACGCCCGCCAGATAGACACCGGGCAGGTTTGACTCAAAAGTTTCAGGATTCATCATGGGCGTCCGCTGCTCGTCGGCATTGAACTGGATGCCCAATTTTTCCAAAAAATCGAAATCCGGCTGGTAGCCCGTCATGGCCAGCACGAAGTCGTTTTCGAGCGTCACCTCGCTGTCGGGCGTGGCCAACACGACCTCGCCCGGGCGGATTTCCTTCACCTGCGAGTTGAAAAAAGCCCGGATGCTCCCCTCCTTGATGCGGTTTTCGATGTTGGGCCGGATCCAGTATTTTACCTTGTCGTAGATCACGTCCTCCCGGATGCACATCGTCACCTCGGCACCTTTGTAGAAAGTTTCCAGCGCCACATCGCAGGCGGAATTGGCGGCACCGACCACAAGGACTTTTTGTCCAACGTAGGGGTGCGCCTCGTCGTAGAAATGCTTCACCTTCGGCAAATCGTCGCCCGGTATGTTCATCAGTCGGGGCTGGTCGTAGAAGCCGGTAGCGATGGCGACGCAGCGGGTGGGGTAGGCAGCCTTCGTAGTTTTTACTTCGTAAACGCCGTCGGTGCGTCGCTCCATGCCCAGCACGGGCTCGTAGGTTTTCACCTTGAGTTTCCAGCTTTCGAGGATGCGGCGGTAGTATTCGAGCGCCTCCCGGCGGGTGGGCTTGTCGGTGTGCGAGATGAACGGAACGCCGCCGATTTCGAGGTTGAGGGAGGTGGAAAAAAAGGTCATGTTCGTGGGGAAGCGGAAGATGGAGTTGACCAGCACGCCTTTTTCCAGCACGAAGTAGCGCAGCCCGGCCTTCTCGGCTTCGATAGCGATGGCGAGGCCGGTGGGGCCTGCGCCGATGATGAGGAGGTCGAGGGGTGGTGCTGATGTTGTTCTTCGCATACCTGCCAGGGATGAAAATTGGACAGCAAAGTTGGGAAGAAAAATGGATGCGAAATTGGTGATTGGCAACATGCCATGCCTGCGGGTACCAGCATCATCGCCACGCTGTGTGACAAAAATCACGTGCAACGCTGCCAAAAGTCATTCAGTCAGAAAGAAAAAGCGGATAAAATTGTCCGAAAATCTTATTTCTTCTGATTAAAAATTTCAAACATGAAAAAACAAGTCTTCTTCGTTTTTGCCCTCGTTTTTGGACTAATGTTCGGGATGTTGTCTTGTCAATCGGGCGCTGCCGACAAAAATGACGGCACCGCAACTGCGGCAACCGCCGAACCGGCACCTGGCGGTGGTCAGGCCAGTGTCAAGGAGGAAAACTCCGACCCAAATGTGGTAAGAATAGCAGTTGGTTCAGCAGATCACACGACCCTCGTTGCGGCGCTCCAAGCCGCCAACCTCGTCGATGCGCTGGCCAACGTGGGGCCGTTCACGGTGTTTGCGCCTACCAATGCTGCCTTCGATGCCCTGCCGGCAGGTACGGTCGAAGGGTTGCTGAAACCCGAAGCGAAAGCAGATTTAGCGAACATTCTCAAGTACCACGTGACTACTTCCTCGCTCTCCGAAATGATGCTCTCGGATGGCATGACACTCGGAATGGCCAACGGCGGCAAGGTCACTATCAAGAAAACAGGTGACAAAATCATGGTCAACGATGCCAACGTGCTTGGGGCGGTGAAGGCTTCCAACGGCATGGTGTACGTCATCGACAAGGTGCTGCTGCCGAAGTAAGTATCGGATACGTAGTAAACAAGGCTTCAACCCAACTTTTGGCACTGCCAGGGACAACTCCCGGCAGTGCCAATTTGCGTTTCACCATTAAAATTTCCTGTTTCTAACTTTTTTGATGGCGGCAGCCCCAGCAGCAGGGCGAAAATGTTGCCTGGGCAATAACGCAGGAGGCTATCGGGCCACATTTTCCTGTTACTTCGACCAGACACGAGCAGCACTTTACTATTTTCATCGGTTTTCAAAGCGCCACTTGTGTTTATTTTCCGATTTTCAGGCTGATTCATATCATTTGGAAAGGTAGTTTCTACCTGCAAATTGTAATCTCAAAACGTGCCGATATAATGCCTTGGCCTTCTTGCATGCACCTATGGCTCACCTCCATATTGTGGGGCTGGCTCGTTTTTTTGCCTGCCCAAACCACCAACGGCGATATTCGCCGCCACTTTCCACAGCCCACGCTTTTCACCTACTCCGGTTTCGAGTACATCATCCGCATCGCCGAGGACAACCGAGGCTTCGCCTGGCTCGCCACCAACCGGGGGCTGTTTTGCTTCGACGGCTCGCTTTTCCGAAAAATCACCCACTCGGACGACGGCAAATTTTCGGCGGTGGACGCCGGGCAAATCAATGACCTCTTTTTTGACCAAAAAAAAGAGCAGCTCTGGCTGGCGACCGAAGCCGGGGCAAGCCGCCTCGACCTGAATACCGAAACCTTCACCGACTTCATTTTTTACAA
>JACRAN010000243.1 GCA_016234735.1 Bacteroidota bacterium
AACCCCGATTCTTTTCACCTCGGTGAAACGTTTCACTTCAAATAATTCTTTTCAAAAAAAGTGCGGTAGTCGTCTAAGTTCTTCGACTTGAGCAGTTCCCGGTAGTTGTCCTGCGAAATCGGGAACACCTCGAATTGGTACTTGCCCTCGTCCAGGAAATCCTGCTTGTTTTTCTTGATGGTGTTCAGGTAATCCATCGACTCGGCCTTGTCCTTGTAGCGCCGGATGGCAATGATGGGAAACTTTGAATCGCCATCGCCCAGGAAAATATTGTTCATGCGCAGCTTTTGCAGCTTGTGGTACTTCTCGTTGTAGTCGGTGATGAGGACTTTGGCATCGTTGAGCACCACATCGTTTTTGAAAACAACGATGACGTAGTGCAACTGGTCGTCGGTGACCTGGTAGCTGCCGACCTGGCCCTCGCCTGGCGGCAGGTCACGCTGTTGGCCGGGGCCACTGCCGATGTTTTCGCCCAGCAGGCGCAGGATTTCCTTGGAACGGGTCGATTCGGGGTCTTCGGGGTACTTGGCAATGACCTCCTTGAGCGCTTCGACGTATGCCTCCTTGCCTTGCAGGTTGCCGATGCACATGGCACCGAGCAGGGCAAAGCGGGGCATGAGTTTGTTCTGGCCGCCGAACATTTCACCCACTTTCGCAATGCGGTCGAAGGCGGCCTGGTACTGGCGCTGCTCAAAATTGGACAACGTTTCATCGTAGTAGATGGTCAGCTTGTCCTCCTTTGCCTTCACCTGCTGCACGAAGGTGGGGTCTATCAGAATCCGGGCGTAGTTGGAAGTCGGGTACCCGTTGACGATGCGGTCGAAGTACACCTGGGCATTGGCCTCGTCGCCCATGTCCTTGTACGACAGGTAGAGGTAGTAGAGTGCATCGAGTTTGTACTGGGTGTCGGGGTAACGTTTCAGCAACTCTTCGAGGGCCTGCACGGCCTGTTTGTAGTTCTGGATGCGGTCGCGGAAGAGGGTGCCGAGTGCAAAAAACGCCGCTTCGATTTGCCGGTTGGCGGCTCCGATTTTTTCGGGTGAATCGGGCACGTCTTTCAGGATGGTGTTGATTTCTTCGGGAGTGAGCGTTCTGTTTTCCGTAGCTTCCACGATTTCGTTGTCGGCATTGCTGCTGCTCGATTGGTCAGCCCTCCGCCAATTGTCCTGCAACTGGCGGCTGCCCCATTTCCGCTCGAAATCCCGCTTGCCGTCTTTTCGGTCCCGGTCGTGGTAGGCCCAGAATTTCGAGGTGTTCAGGGCCGGCGGTGCTGCTGGGGCACCCTTGGGCAGGTTCGGCGACTTGGCACCCGCCAGTGCTTTTTCTTTGGCCTGCCGGATGCGCTCTTCGTCTTGCTGTTTTTTGATTTTTGCCGCCAAAGCTGCCCGCTCATCTTCCGTCATGCGGCTGATGGCGAGCAGGCTGTCCTGCGTTTCGATAAGTTTCAGGTTTTGGGCAATGCCGTCGAGATTGGTGGCGAGGTTGCTCACGCGCCGGTAGCGTTCGTCGGCATCCGTCATCACGAGCAGGGTGCTGTCGTAGTAGAGTTTCGCCTTCACGAAACTTTCATCTTCAAAATACAAATCGGCCAGCAGCAGGTACGATTCGGCTTTTTGTGAAATGTTGGCGGAGCTTTTTTGCAGCGAAAGTTCCAGGTTTTTGATGCCCTCTTTTTTGTCGCCATTTTCAAGGGCGATGGCGGCAATGGCGTAGTAAATCTGGTCCTGGAATTCCTTGTTTTTCTCTTCTTTCAGCATCCGGTCCAACTGTTGCTTCGACTCCTCCTTCGAGGCGTTGGACAGCGCCAGGTTGAGCCGTGCGCTGAACTCCATGTCGTAGGTTGGCTGGTTTTCCAGCACCTCGTTGAACGCAGCGAAGGCCGCATCTTCGCGCTTGGCCTGCTGGTGTATTTGCCCCAAAATAAAGTTCAGGCGGGCCTTCATCTGATGGTCGTTGCTCAGGTCGATGGCAGCCTGGAGCGGCTCGACGGCCTGGTCGTACTTTTTTTGTTTCAGGAAAAAATGCGCCTTTGCCACGGCAGCCTCCCGCCGAACGTCTTCAAAAGTACCGGGGCTGCGTTCCAGTTCGTTCAGCAGGCGCTCGGCGTTGGTGAAGTTCTCCCGTTCGATGTAGGTGCGGGCGAGCCAAAGCAGGCCCTCCTGATAGGCCGGGCGGTGTTTCATGAAATAACTTTCGGGGTCGGACTGTACCACGTTCGTTTCGAGGTTGCCGAGGGTGATGGAGCCGGGAGCGGGCAGGGCTTCTTCTTTCGGTTCTTCCCCTTCTTTTTCGGTTACTTTTTGGGTATCGTTTTTCTTTTCGTTTTTCTTGTTGGTCTCATCGCCCGGCTTTTTTGACGGGGAGCCTTTGCCTTTTTTGCGCTTCTTGGCCTCCTTCATTTTGCGCTTGCGTTCCTTTTCCCGCTCCTGGCGCTTCTTTTTGGCCAATTTTTCCTTTTCTTTTTTTGAAAGTTCGACCTTCTCGCCGTTCTCATCGGTTGTCTTGCCTTGCTTGACGGCTGTTTTTTTGCGCTTTTTCGCCGACTTGGATTTGGATTCCCGCTTGGCGACTTCCTTCGGGTTGAACTCGCCGGTCATAAATTCCAGCGATTCCTCCGCCGATTCGTAGTCCTGCTTGGTGTACTGCGCCTGGCCGAGCAGCAGGTAGCAGTCGTCCGTCCAGCGGCTCACCCGGTGCAGGTTGACGACGACGGACACTTTTTCCACCGCCTTGTCGAGGGCATCGGCCACCGCTTTCGGGTTGTCGGCAGCCACGTATTTGTAGATGGGAAGTATTTTGCGGTAGTTGTCTTTGTACTGGCTTTCCAGTTCTAATTTGCTTTCGGCCACGAGCACGGTGGCGTTGTAGTAGCCGTTGTAGTGGGCGGTCATGTTGTGGTAGCCCTTGCCGACAGGCCCGACGTCGTCTTTTTTCTTCTGGGCTACACAGCCTGAAACAATCAGGAAAACGGCAATCAAAAACAGTGAGGTGGTAAACTTTTTCAAACCTGTAAACTTTGTCTGATAACGAAGGGGAGGGTAGGTTGGGCCGTGAAATCCAAAAAAAAATCATCGCTCAACCTTCCACATTTCCCATTCTTAAAAAGGAATTGCGATTTTTACGGTTCTTTTTGCCTGGTGTTACGGCAACGAGGCCGAACCAGACACCAAACTAAAGAAAGCGCAAATTTATTTTATTCAAATCAACTGATAACGTGATGGCGGAAGAAAACAAAAAAGAGCGTCGCAGGTGGGAGCGGATGAAGGACACCTACCGGCTGGTTATCTTCAACAACGAAACCTTTGAGGAAGTCAAATCTTTCAACCTCTCGCTGCTGAATGTGTACGTGATGCTCAGTACGCTCATCGTGCTGGTATCGGTTTTTGTGGTGTTGGCCATCGCTTTCACGCCGGTGAAGCGCCTCATCCCGGGTTACGGCAGCGGCAGCGCCCACCCCGAAATGGTGAAAATCTACAGGGAACTCGACTCGCTCGAAAACCTCGCCGAAGCGCAGGAACGCTACAATCAGGGCTTCAAAAGAATGCTCACCGCCGATGTCGAATACGCCCCCAGCGAGCCCCCATCCAAAAAAACCGCTGAAGACCACCGGCCGGTCGAGCGCTCCGAAGAAGATGCCAGGCTGCGCAACGAGGTGGAAGTAGCGCAAATCAGGCAAGTAACAGGCGATGCCCAAAGCGGCAATCCGGTCAACATTTCGCCCAGGGAAACCCCGTTGGAGCAGTTGTACTTCGCCTCGCCCATCGGCGGCTCGGTGGTGTCCACCTTCAACCCCGACAAAAAACACCTCGGCGTGGACATCGTTGCCCCGAAAAACACTCCCGTGAAGGCCGTCATGGACGGCTGGGTCATCTCCTCCGACTGGACACTGGAAACGGGCAACACCATCGCCATCCAGCACACGAACAACATCGTGACCTTCTACAAACACAATTCCGTCTTGTTGAAAAAAACAGGCAGCTACGTGCGGGCTGGCGAAGCCATCGCCATCATTGGCAACACCGGCGAACTCACCGACGGCCCCCATCTCCACTTCGAGTTGTGGCACCAGGGCAAGCCTGTGAACCCGACTGATTTTGTGAATTTCAAGTAGGATTTTTCTACAACCTTCGCAACCTCGCCCGCTGCAGCACCCCCACCGGGAACGTCTTCACAGGCGGGATGTCCTCGCTGTCCAGAAGCTGGTTGCCGGTGACGCTCACCGGCTCCATGTTGCCGGAAATGATTTCCCAGACCAGTTCCTCGCCCACCAGTTCCGTCGATGTGAACAGCAGGCTTCCCTGCACCTCGAACCACTGGAAAAACTTCCCGCCGAGCAGGTACGCCTCCATTTTGATGCTGTTTTTTTCGTCGATGAGGTACTGGCCCTTCGCCGAATCGACCTCGACGAGTTCGTAGGGGCGGGTGCCCGCCACCTTGTCTGCGCCGTAGATGATGGTGTAGCTCCAGGCGCGGGGCAGGGTGTCCTTCGGCAAAATATGCAGTTCCATCGGCAGCTCCTGCACCTTGCCCGCCGGGGTGAAGATTTCGAGGGTGCCGGTCCACTGGCCCTGCCAAGATTCCGGGAAGCCCGTCTGGCCGAAGAGCCAGTTGGCCGAAAAGAAAAACAGCGTAAAAAGAATGGCTTTCATTTATGGTTACTTTTGCCGTGAAAAACCCCTCTGTGCCTCCGTGCCTCTGTGTTGAAAATTAAACACAGAGGCGCAGAGGCACAGAGGAAAAACACGATATTTTTGATGAAAAGATTGCTCTTTTTTGCCTGGCTGGCCTGCACTTCTGCCGCCGCTTTTGCCCAAAACTACTTCCAGCAGGAAGTCAACTACCGCATCAACGTCACGCTCGACGACCAGGCGCACACCGTCAGCGGCGGCATCGAAATCGAGTACAAAAACAACTCCCCGCAGCCGCTCGACTCCATCTGGATGCACCTCTGGGGCAATGCCTTCAAAAGCCGGAACACCAGCTTTGCGGAGCAACAACTCCGGATGGGCAACACGAAGTTTTACTTCGCCAAAGATAGTGACCTCGGCTACTATTCCGGCCTCGATTTCACGGTGGACGGAGAAAAAGCGGCCTGGGTTTTTGACAAAAACAACCCCGACATCGCCGTACTGCGCCTCGCCCGGCCATTGCGGAGCGGCGAAAAAATCACCATCAAAACGCCGTTCACGCTGAAAATACCGGCCTCGTTCAGCCGCCTCGGCCACGTCGGCACCTCCTACCAGATGACGCAGTGGTTCCCAAAACCGGCGGTGTTCGACGCCACCGGCTGGCACCCGATGCCGTACCTCGACATGGGCGAGTTTTACTCCGAGTTCGGCTCGTTCGACGTGACCATCACCCTGCCCGAAAACTACGTGGTGGGCGCAACCGGCACCCTGCAAAACGAGAGCGAGCGCCAGTTTTTGGAACAAAAAGTCGCTGAAACACAGGCGTTTGTGAAAAACGGCTTCCCTGCCGGCGAAGATTTTCCGCCTTCGGCAACGACCATGAAAACCCTGCGCTACACGGCGGAGCGGGTGCATGATTTCGCCTGGTTCGCCGACAAACGTTTCCATGTTTTGAAGGACGAGGCCACGCTGCCCAGCGGCAAGAAAATCCCAACCTGGGGCATGTTCACCAACAAGGAGGCGGCCATCTGGACACGCGGGGCCGAGTACGTGCGCCGGGCCGTCGAGTTTTACTCGCAGCACGTGGGCGAGTACCCCTGGCCGCAGGCGACCGCCGTCCACAGCGCCCTGAGCGCTGGCGGCGGCATGGAATACCCGATGATCACGGTCATCGGCAACAGTGGCAACGCCAAGGCGCTCGACGACGTGATTACCCACGAGGTCGGCCACAACTGGTTCTACGGCTTGCTGGCGAGCAACGAACGGGAACACGCCTGGATGGACGAGGGCATGAACAGCTACTACGAGTACCGCTACATGCGGGAGTATTACGGCGACAGGGCCTCGCTGTCGATGGGGAAATCTTTTCAAAAAATGCTGGATGGCGACGTGTACGAACTGGCCTACCTCTACCAGTGCCGCCGCCGCCTCGACCAGGCACCGGAAACCAGTTCCAACGATTTCGCCCCCATCAACTACGGCGTGAGTGCCTACATCAAGCCGGGCACGGCTTTCGGGCACCTGGAGCAGTACCTCGGCACGGAGGCGTTCGACAAAATCATGCACTCGTACTTTGAAAAATGGGCGTTCCGGCACCCGCAGCCCGCCGACCTCCGGGCAGTTTTCGAGCAGGAGAGCGGTAAAAATTTAAGCTGGTTTTTCGACGGTTACCTCGGCTCGAACAAGCAATTGGACTACGCCCTCGGCAATGTTTCCGGCAGCACCGGCGGCGCTGATTTCAAAATTTTGGTAAAAAACCGGGGCGAAATCGCCGCCCCGTTCCCGGTGTCGGCCTACCTGCACGGCGAGTTGGTGCAAACGGAGTGGTTCGACGGTTTCACTGGCGAACAGGAGGTCAGTTTCCCTGCCTGCGACTGCAACAGTTTTGTGCTGGACGGTGGGCATGTCACGTTGGAAGTTTACCGAAAAAACAACACTGTCAGGATTTCCGGCGGGTTGAAAACGGTGGAGCCATTGCAACTCCGCTTCCTCGGCCCCCTCGAAAACAGCCGCCGCACCACCGTCAACTGGGCGCCCCTCATCGGTGGGAACAAGTACGACGGCATGATGGCTGGCCTGCTGCTGCACAACGGCGGGATGCCTGCGAGGAAGTTTGAGTACCAGTTGGCGACGATGTACGGCTTCGACTCGAAAGACCTGGTGGGCGTGGCCAATGTGCAGTACAATATTTTCCCAAAAACAGAAAAAATCAAGCGCATCTCGTTCGGCCTCACGTCGAAGGTGTTCAACTACCGGGCACCTGACTCGCTGATTACGGAGACCGGCTACGCCTCCACGCACCTGCAATACCGCCGCCTCGTGCCGTTCGTGCGGCTGGAACTGGTGCGTTCCCAGACCAGCAAATTTTACCAGACGCTGCAATTGCGGAGCATCCTGCTGGAAGAGCAAGCGACTAAGTTTTATACTATCGGGGACACATTCGGCGTGTTTTATTACGAGGGCGACGAGTGGGTGGGCAGCGCCATCCACGAGCTGACCTACGAAGTGGGCGACCGCCGTGCGCTGAACCCGTACAGCCTGCGGCTGGCGTTGGAGCAGCGCAGCTTCGACGATGTGTTCGGTGAAGACATCCGGCGCAGCTACCTGCGCCTGTCGCTGGAGGCCAATACGGCGCTCACCTACGACACCAAGCGGAGCATCTACCTGCGCTTCTTCGCTGGCGGTTTTTTGAAAAACGACTACCGGGAGCGGGGTTTTGTCGGCCCAGGGGCTTTCAACCTCACGGGGCAGGGCTTCAACGACTACCGCTACGACGATTTTTATTTCGGGCGCACGGAGACGACAGGCTCGTGGTCGCAGCAAATCCACCCGCGGGAGGGCGGCCTGAAAGTGCCGCTCGGCAGCCCGTACTCAGAGGGCCGCAGCAACAATTTCATCTTCGCAATCAACCTGAAGGCCGACCTGCCACAGGACCTGCCGCTCAAACTGCCACTCCGACCCTACTTCGACTTTGGCTACTACGACGATGCCCGCCCCATCTCCGATGGCCTCAGCTTCTCCGACCAGGTGTGGTGGCAGGGTGGTTTTGCGCTGGAACTGGGCAAGGGCATCTTCGGCGTTTACTTCCCCGTTGTCAACTCAAAAACGCTGCGGGGCAGCGGCGACCTGCCCGGCCTGTACGACACCAGCGGCCGGGACACGTTCTGGGAGCGCGTCACTTTCACGCTCGACCTCGGCAGGCTGAACCCGTGGAAATTGGCGGAGGGGATACAGTTTTGAGGTACAGAATTCTTGCAGGCAACCTCTTTTTTGAGTTTCTTTGTAAAAAAATCAGCAATGACAGCACAGTTGCATTTATATTTTGACAATGTTGACGATTTGCATCGGGTCATTCAACTACTGAAAGACTGTGGCTTGGGGCGGTTGACTTTCAAGCCGAAAGTCAACCAAAAAAAGAAGCCCAATGACAGGCACAGGGTATGGGAAGGCATTGGTTCCGTCAATTTGGGCGGAAAACTTGACCATGTAAACATCCGTGACCTTGCTAATGAAGATTAAAATATTGCTCGATACCAATATCTTGCTTTATGCGTTGGATGTTGCCAGCCAATACCATGCTTCGGTGACTAAAATCCTGACAGACCCGTCGTCCGAACTGTTTACAACCTCCAAGAACATCAGTGAATATTTCGCCGTTTGTTCCAAGCTAAACATCCCGTTTTCAGACTCCCTCATCTTCTATCGGTCGGTGTGCGAAAATGCCCGGATACTTTTCCCGGATGCGGGCAGTCTGGCCATTTTTGAAACACTTTTGCAAAAATACCAGCCGAAAGGCAACCGGGTTTTTGACCTCGAAATCGTGGCTATCGGGCTGGCCAATCAACTCACGACCATTGCAACGGCGAACTTCAAAGACTTTATTGGCATAACCGAAATCAGCATCCAACCTGTGTGAAACATCTTCAATACGGAAAAAACGACCGAAAATCAAACTCACGGCCTCTGGAGTTGGCGGACAGGATTGAGTTTTGAGGCCTGAGCAGGTTTGGCACTCCTCCATCGTGGGTATGCTGCCTTGGCCAATGCAGTGGTATACATGCCTGTATATTTGGGGAATATCCAACTTTGGATACTCGCCCTTTTTTTCTATCTTTCCGCCACTTCTCCCACGAAGACCTGTCTGTTTGCATTACATTTCAACCATCCTCCATCATGGCAAAATTCAACATCACCGTCAACGGCAAAAAGCACAAAGTAGAAGCCGACCCCGACACCCCGCTGCTTTGGGTGCTGCGCGACAACCTCGGCCTCTACGGCACCAAGTACGGCTGCGGCATCGCCGAGTGCGGTGCCTGCACCATCCACTACAACGGCAACCCGATGCGCTCCTGCTCCATGACCGTCGCCGATGTGGGCGAGGCCGCCATTACCACCATCGAGGGCTTGTCGGAAAACGCCAGCCACCCCGTGCTACAAGCTTGGCGGGAGCACGACGTGCCCCAGTGCGGCTACTGCCAGGCCGGCCAAATCATGACCGCCGCTGCCCTGCTCGCCGAAACGCCCAATCCCGACGATGCCGAAATCGAGGCGGTCATGTACTCGAATATCTGCCGTTGCGGGACGTACAACAAAATCAAGGCGGCGGTGAAAACGGCTGCCGGGAAAATGTAACCCATCTCGTTCCTTGTCATCGCAGCTCAAGCTCTGTTAGAGTTCCCAAACTCTAACAGAGCTTGAGCTGCGATGACAAGGCTCATGCGCAAAACTTCTCAAAATGACAATTGACACCTTCCAACATAACAGGCGCTCCTTCATCAAAATCACCGCCACCGTCAGTGGCGGCTTCATGCTCGGTTTCTCGTGGCTCAAGCCTTACGGCGAAACGGGCGGATTCGACATGCCCACCGATTTCATCGAACTGAACGGCTACCTGAAAATAGCACCCGACGGTAAAGTCACCATCCAATCCCCTAACCCAGAGGTGGGGCAGAACGTGAAGACCTCCATGCCCATGATTGTGGCGGAGGAACTGGGCGTGGCCTGGAAAGATGTCATCGTGGAGCAGGCACCGCTCAACACCGTCGTGTTCAAGCGGCAGGTGGCAGGCGGCAGCCAGTCCATCCGGCAAACCTGGACGACCCTGCGCACGGCGGGCGCCACCGCCCGGCACATGCTCATCGAAGCGGCGGCCAAGCAGTGGGGCGTTGACCCGTCGGAATGCACCGCCGCCGACAGCATGGTGCGCCACACCAGCGGCAAAACGGCCCGCTACGGCAGCCTCGCCACCTTGGCCGCCACCCTCACGCCGCCCGCACCGGAGCAGGTGAAATTGAAAGACCCGTCGGAGTTCACGCTCATTGGCACCAGCCAAATCAACGTGGACATGGAGAACATCCTCACCGGCAAGCCCCTTTTTGGGATGGACCAGCACCGGCCCGGCATGATGTACTCTTCGGCGCTGCGCCCGCCCGCATTTGGCCAAAAACTCAAGTCTTTTGACGAAAAAGCTACCCGTGCGGTGAACGGCGTGAAGGACGTTTTTCGCTTCGCAAACGATAAGGTCGCTGTGGTGGCCACCTCCACTTGGGCGGCCATCAAGGGCAAAAAAGCGCTGCAAGCCGTGTGGGAGGACGACGGCAACCTCGAAAGCACCGCTTCGCAAAACGAGGCCATGCGCAAAATGCTGGACGAGCCAGCCGCCACGCCACGCCGCAGCGATGGCGATGTGAAGGCTGCTTTCGCCGCTGCCGACAAGGTCATCGAGCGGGTGTACGAAGCGCCGTTTTTGCCGCACAACCCGATGGAGCCGCAAAACTTCTTCGCCCATGTGACGGAGGACAAGGTCGAACTCTCCGGCCCCGTGCAGACGCCGGAGCGCTCCCGCAAGGAGGTGTCCGACCTGCTGAAAAGGGACGAAAGCACTATTTCCATCGGCCTCACCCGCATGGGCGGCGGCTTCGGGCGGCGCCTCCGTGGCGACTTCGTGCTGGAGGCGGCGGAGATTTCGAGCATTGCGCAAGCGCCCGTGCTTCACGTGTACACCCGTGAGGACGACATGACGGCGGGCATTTACCGCCCGGCCTGCCAGTACAAGTTCCGGGCGGCGCTGAAGGGCGGCAAGATGACGGCCTTCCACGTCACCGGGGCGGGCATGAACATGGACAACACCCTTCGGGAAAACAACTTCCCTGCCGGGGCAGTGGACAACTACCTCGCCGAGTCGCACAATGTGCCGAGCAAGGTGACCATCGGGCCGTGGCGGGCGCCCGTGACCAATTTCCTGGCAAGCGCCGAGCAGAGCTTCCTCGACGAGGTGGCCGAGGCACTGGGGCAAGATGCCGTGCAGTTCCGCCTCGACCTGTTCAACCGGGCGAAGGCAAACCCCGTCGGCAAGTTCGACTACGACCCGGACAAGTCCATCGGTGTGATACAACTGGCGGCGGAAAAGGCCAATTGGGGCACCCCGATAGCTATCGGGGCGGCGGGCACGCACCAAGGTTTCAGCGCTTACTATTCGCACAACAGTTATGTGGCGGAGGTGGCGGAGGTGCAAACCATCGGCCGGAAGACGGTGGTGAAAAAGGTCATCTGCGCCGTGGACTGCGGCATCGTCATCAACCCCATCGCTGCCATTAACCAAGCGGAGGGCGGCGTGATTGACGGCATCGGCCATGCCATGTACGGCGACCTGGCCTTCGAGAACGGTAAGCCGCAGCAGGACAATTTCGACGAGTTCCGCCTCATCCGCATGGGCGAGCAGCCTGCCGTGGAGGTGCATTTCGTGAAGAGCAACAACGACCCGACTGGCCTCGGCGAGCCAACGCTGCCGCCTGCGGGGGGCGCTGTGGCGAATGCGTTTTATCGGGCAACTGGGCAGCGGGTTTATGTGCAGCCGTTTGTGAAGGGGGTGAAGGGGTTGGGGTGATTCGATTTACGATTGCGGGATTTACGATTTACGATTGGGGGCGTGGCCAGTGATTGGCCTTGCAGAAAATTTTGGCTACTTTTGTAAAAACTTTAAGCACGACAGAAATTGCTTTATATCAATCCGTCTTACAAAAACTTGGGCAGGTCATGCCTCAAGACCTATCCATATTGGATGCCTTCTTGACCAATTTGGTGAATCAGGGAAAGCAAGCAAAGCCCGTTAGCAAATCAAAAAAGCAACTTCATGCCACTCAATCGCCCATGTATTGGCTTGAACAACTTGCCAAGTCGAATGCGTTTTCAGGCATTGAAAACCCGGTGGAGTGGCAACGGGAAATCCGCAATGACCGTCAGCTTTCAAGATAGACGCTGTTGAAAACTACAGGGATAGAGAGAACTTGGACAAACACAAAACGATGAGCGAACTAAAATTTGATGAAAGAGGGTTTTTATATCCTTATCAGAAAATCAAATTGACAATGGAAGAATTTGAAGCAATGTTCGTCGAAGGATTTGCTCAAAGCACTACTCGACAACGGTTGTTTGAAAATTATAAAACCTATGTTCGAGACTTCAAGGCATTGCTGACACCAAATTTTACCCAGTGGATAAACGGCAGTTTCGTGACCAGAAAAACCAACCCAAGGGACATAGATATGGTTACATTGATTGACCATCGGACAGACCTTGAAAAAGAGAAAACCATTGGTGAAAGATTTGTCAACAGGAAGGCCATTGAAATTTACGGCGTAGATGCTTACACATTGACCGTTTTTCCTGAAGGACACCGCCAACACATCCAAACCCAATCCGACATGTTGTATTGGAATGATTGGTTCGGAAGAAGCTGGTCGAACAGAACGGGAAATAGATACCCAAAAGGCTATGTCGAAATCCAATTTTCTGAAAATCAATAACTTGCAAGATGGATAAGATAGAAATCGCTGACAAAAGAATCATCAAATTGGTGAACATCCTTCAACAGATAGAGGATGTCAACCGCATGATTGAACTGCACAAGAATGATGAGAGCAAGTCAATGCTGAACCAGTACCTGTACCGCCGTGAGCGCTTCTTAGCCAAGTTGAGTGCTTTGCTGGGGGAGTTTATGATAAAGCCATCGGAGTTGATGGGGGTGGCGGTGTGAGAACCGTAAGTTGCGATGGGCTAAACTTGCTCTAAATAACTAAAGTCATAATCAAATTCTAAATAATCAAGAATGAATTGGATGGAGTACTTCTCAACCCCAATCACTATTGCAATAGGCGGTATTTTAGGTTCTATACTGACATTTATTATCCAAAAAAATATTGAACGAAAAATAGAAAGGCAAAAGGAACTCGAAAATCGCATCAATGAAAAACTTCAAGGAGAGTATCAAAACATTCTTGTTTGGATGAGTCTAACGTTAAATCCGAGTAATATCAAGCATATGTCAATACCACCTCAAAAAATAGATATTTATTCAAGTTCAAATGAAGAAATCAAAAATTTTGCTTTGGAAAGGCTGAAAGTTCTTTTCATTCCAACCATTCTTTATTCTACAGATGAAGTCCTTACAGGTTTGAAAAAATTTATTGAAAATCCAATTGAAGCAAACTACCTTGAAACAAGCTTGGGGATGAGAAATCATATTTGGAAAGGAAATACCAAGATTAATTTGAAAGGTATTTTTCCAAAGTGAAGATGTACAGTCTCACCGCTCATTGATAACCAGCTATCAAACGGCCCAAGATGACTGCTTCAGCCCACCGTGCGCAGCCCAAATCCAATAGTCGGCAATCCTTTCGATTACTAAAAATTGAATTTTACCCTTATTTTCGGTTACTAAAATTCAAAACGGCAAGAAGATAATGCGATGTAACTTCGCCTGCAATTCAACTAAACCGCTAAAAATTGCCATGTACAAAAGCGCCACCTCCCGCAAGTATGAAAACACAAAAAGCGAAAGATTAAGCAAGTTCAGCGCAGCGTAACTTGCGTCCCCGCTGGCGCAGACCCTACCAATCTAAAACATTATGTTCGTTGGAAGCCATGCTTTCAAACAAGCCAAGGCACCCGCTTCGCCACACCCTGCGTGCCCACTCCGGCCCTACTTCGACTTCGGCTATCACGACACAACCTCCCCCTTCCTCCGAGCCACCACGCCCGGTGCCTCTCCGAACATCTCCACATAGCATTTTGCAAAATAGGAAGGCGAGTTGAACCCGGTCATGAAGGCCACTTCGGTCGAGTTGCCAGCGCCCTGCTCGAGCAGGGACTTGGCCCGCAGCAGCCGCCGTTCCCGGATGAGTTGGTTGGGGCTTTTGCCGAGCAGCGCCTCCACCTTTCGGAACAAGTTGCTGCGGCTCATGTCTACGGCGGAGGCGAGGTTTTCCACCCCGAAGGTTTCGTCGTCGAGGTTTTCTTCGATGGCGGCGAGCACTTTTTGCAGGAACTGGTCGTCGAGGGATACGACCGCTTCGGCGGGAGCGTCGAGGCGTATCTGGCGGCTGAATTTTTCCTGCAAAATGCGCCGCTGTGCCAGCAGGTTGTTCAGAGTGGCCCGCAGTTCGGCAGCATCGAAGGGCTTGGTCAGGTAGGCTTCGGCGCCGGTCTCGATGCCGCCGATGCGGTCGCCCTGGGCGGACTTGGCGGTGAGCATGACGACGGGGATATGGTTCGTGCGCACGTCCGATTTCAGCCGACGGGTCAGTTCGTTGCCGTCGAGGCCGGGCATCATCAGGTCGGTGAGCACAAGGTCGGGGATGCGGGACTGTGCGATTTCAAGCGCATCCTGGCCGTCTTTTGCTGCTATCAACTGGTACTTGCCCTGCAACTGTTCGAGGATGTAGCTGCGCACGTCGGGGTTGTCTTCGGCGACCAAGACTATTGGGAGGCGGGAGGTTTGGGGTTTTTGATTTACGATTTCAGATTTACGATTTACGATTTCAGATTGGGGGCCGCTGGCGATTTCGGATTTCGTCCCGATAGCTATCGGGATTTGGATTTCGGCTGCAACTTCCACTGGCACGGCTTTTTCAAAATTGAAGGTCACCGTAAACCTCGTGCCCTCATTTTCCTTGCTTTCCACGTTGATTTGGCCGCCGTGCAGTTCGACGAGTTCCTTGGTCAGTGCCAGGCCGATGCCGCTGCCGGGCTGTATGTCGGCCCCGGTGTTTTCCACCTGGTAAAACCGCTCGAAGATATGCGGCAACTGCTCGGCGGGTATGCCCATGCCAGTGTCGCTAATTACGATTGACGATTGATGATTGACGATTGGGGCGCTGCCGTCTGGCAATCGTAAATCGTCAGTCGTAAATCGTAAATCCACTTGGCCTTCCTCCTGCGTGAACTTGAAGGCGTTGGAGAGCAGGTTGCCGATAATTTTCTCCAACTTGTCGGCATCGAATTTTGCCCAAAACGGCTCCTGTGGTATTTGCACCCGAAACTCAATCTGCTTCTGGTCGGCGAGGCTCTCGAACGAGCCGGCCACGGTGCGCAGCGTTCGGTGCAGGTCGGCGGCTTGGGTTTGGAGTTGCAGCTTGCCGCTTTCGAGGCGGCTGAGGTCGAGCAGTTGGTTGACGAGCGACAGCAGCCGGGCGGCGTTGCGGCGCATGATGCCGAAGTATTTTTTTGCATCGCCACGGAAGGTGCCGGCCTCCATTTCCCGCAAGGGGCCAAGCAGCAGGGTGAGCGGCGTACGGAACTCGTGCGAGATGTTGGCGAAGAAGGCGGACTTCACGGTGTCGAGTTCACGCAAGCGGTCGGTCTCGGCGGTTTCGAGGCGCAGGGCAAGCTCGGCACGGCGGCGTTTTTCCCGAAGGAAAAGGGCGATACCCACACCGGTAACGATGGCGAAGAGGGCGAGCGACATGAACAGCCGGTTGCGCCCCTGTTGCCGTTCGAGTTGAAGGTTTTGGTAGGCGATGGTTTTTTGGTTTTCGGTGGTACGGAACTGGGCTTCCACGGCAGCGGCCTCTTGGCTGCGCTCGGCGGTCACCACGCTGTCGTGCAACACTTCGTATTTGCGGGCAGCCAGGAAGGCGTTTTGGTGCTGGCCCAATGCGGCGTAGGCTTTTGCCTGAATATCGTAAATGGTGGCGAGGGTGGCCGGGTCGTTCACGTTTTCGGCCATTCCGAGTGCCTTCCGGGTGTGCGTGAGTGCTGTATTTGCATCCCCGGTCTTGATGGCCAAGTCGGCAATGCTGCCCAACACCATGATGGCAGTTTGCTTTGCCTTCATGCCTTCAAAAAAGGTGAGGCTCTCTTGGAGCAGCTTTTTTGCACGGGCGTAGTCGCCTTTTTTCAAAAAGGTTTCCGCTAAGTTGTTCTGTTCGGTGGCAATGGCACGTGGGATGTTTTCCTTGGTGGCCACTTCGAGGGCTTTCTCGAAAAAGAAGCCAGCGGAATCAGTGTTTTCAGCAAGGGTATAAATCAAGCCAAGCCGGGAGTAGGAGGTGTATGGGCTTTTTTTCGCCTGCAAGTTGATTTCCAGCCCCTTTTTGGCGTAGGCCACCCCAAGCTCGTGCTTCTTCATCTTGGCGGCGTACTTGCCCAGTTCATTGTAGCAGGCGGCAATCTTGGCGGAATCAAGCAATTCGGTGAAAAGTTCCAGCGCCTTCACCTCGTATTGGAGCGCCTCGGCAAACTGGTTGGAGAAGTAAAGCGGGTAGGTTATTGAATGGTAAGAATCGGCAAGGTTCTTTTTGTCGCCCAATTTTCCACGGATTTGGATGGCCTTTTCATGGCTTTCAATGGATTGCCGGTTGTCACCCAAGGTGTTGTAGGCCATGCCCAGCAGGAAGTATCCCGATGCCCTGACATCCTCCCGTTGATGTTCGTCGGCCATCTTCAACAACCACTCCCCGATGAGCCGGGTGGAGTCTGGCTTGGTGTTGCGGTAGCCATTTCCCATCAAATACGTGGCATTGAGTTTCACGTCCAGGTCGGTGGCGGTGTCGGCAATCTTTCGGAGGCTGTCAAGTTTGGAGGTGGATTGCGCTAGCAGGGGAGCCGCCGACAATATGGCCGCCAAGGTGGCAAGGATGGCCACACTGCGCATGCTTGTTGCAAGGGAAAATATTTTGCTGTAAAATTTTCTCATGGATGCGTCAACTGTTGTGAAATCAACGGAGAAGCAAGTTAGGGAAAAATATTGGAAATTGGTTTTGGTTGGGGAAAACGCAGCAATTTCCTCCACCAAACAGGCCCGTTGCAACAAATGTTGCCGCTTCTGCAACAAATGCGTTAGCCCGGCGAAGGGCAAGGCTGAACCTTTGTGTTGGCAAAAATGCGGTGCCGAATGCTTGGCACTGAACAATTTTTATCAACAACCAAATTTCATCCTTATGAAAAATTCAATCACCACCCGGCCAGGAAAAACTGGCCAAGCAACGATGTCTTTTTCCCTTCCGGGAAAGAGAAAACCGCTGGGCATCATGGCCTTGGCCTTGGTTCTGATGCTGTTTGGCCAAGCCAGTTTTGCACAAGCCGTATTCTTCGAGCTGAGTGCCGAGCCGGGCAACCAGGCTTCGAGCACGGGCACGAGCTCCGGCCCCAATTTCAGCGCACCCGTTCTCACAAGGGGGGCGGGCGTCACCGCCACCGCCGGGGCCGGCTCGATGAACTCCTCGGCATGGTTCGCCAGTACCACGCCGACCACGCTCGCCGAAGCCATTGCCAACAACGACTACTACGAGTTCACGGTCAACACCATCAACTGCCTGTTCTTCAATCCCACTACTATCACCATCGTGCTGCGAAGCTCGGCCACCGGACCGAACACGGCCACGCTGCGGTGCAGTTCCGACGGCTTCACTGCTGACATCGGAACAGTGACGGTAACAACGACTTCTGTGCTGTTGTCCTTTTCAGAAACCATCTCGCCCAACTCGCAGTCCGTCACCTACCGGCTCTACGGCTACGGCGGCGGGGCGGGCGGTGGCAACCCCGGTTCGGGCGGCACCATGCGCATCGGCACCTCGGTAGTGGCCACCGACAACGACATCGAGGTGTTTGCCAGCACGACGCAGGTGATGGTTGCCCAAGTGGCCGATTTCACGGTCATTGATGGCGCATCCGTGCCTGCCACCGTTTTGACCCCCAACGTGCCGGGGGCCACCGTGAACTGGTCGCGCACGCTGCCGTTTTTTGGCTTGACACCCACGAGCGGCACAGGCGATATACCAACCTTCACGGCGTTCAGTGGCGGTGGGACCAATACCGGCACTTTTACTGTGAACGCCACAGCGAACGGCTGCACCGGGCCGGACATGGTTTTCACCATCACGGTAATCCCGGCACCCTGCTCCATTACCGCCCAGTTTTCCGGGACAACTGGCCCCTGCAATGACAATGGCACCCCCAACGACCCCAGCGACGACTTTTTCCTCAAGAACGTCAGTGCTTCATTTTTCAACAGGCCAGTGACCGGATTGCTGCAAATCGTGCCGGGCGGCGACCAAATCGGGACGTATGAAATTCCGGTTCAGGATATCATCGGCAATTCCCATGTTTTTACGAATGTAAAGTTCAAGGCAGACGGCACCAACACCGTGGCCCAGGTGAACTTCACCGCTGAGCCGACTTGCATTGCCAATATAGCAGGCGTTGTGAACGTGCCATCCTGCTCCGCTGGCCCCCCCTGCGAAGTCATCGGCTACAGCTTCACCAACATCAGCGCCTGCAACGACAACGGGACACCGAACAACTCGACGGACGATTATTTCACCGTCAACGTGGAGGTGCTGTACTCCAACTCCACCAACGGCGACAGCCTCATTCTTGAAGGTCCCGACGTGGTGTTCCGGCGGACAACCCTTGCCCAAGTCGGCACCAACGTCAGCACTACACTCTCAGCAGTGAGGTTCCGGGCCGATGGGCAGGCAGTTGATTTTACCGGTAAAATCGGGACATTCAACAACATCCATTGCTCGCTGCCCGGCACCGGCCCGTCGGTCAATCCCTGCTCATCGGGCGGAGGTGCCTGCGACATCACCAGCGTCACCCTGACAAACATCGGCCCCTGCGACGACAACGGCACCAACGACCCGACCGATGACTTCTTCCCGGCGGATGTGGTCATCAACTACGTCAACCGGCCCCCCACGGGCCTGCTGCAAATCGAGCCGGGCGGCGATGCCATTACCATCCACAATATTGCAGTGGGCAGTTTGCCGGCAAGCGGCAGCCATACGTTTACCAACGTGCATTTCAAGGCCGACGGCACTCAAACCGTTGTCGAGGTGGAGTTCACCATTCCCGCCAATGCCTGCGTTCAAACCATTACTGGCCCGACAGTGCAGCCCTGCTCACCCATCTGCGACATCACCAGCGTGACCCTCCAAAACATCGGCCCCTGCGACGACAACGGCACGCCAAACGACATCAGCGACGACTTTTTTCCGGCGGACGTGGCCATCAGCTTCGTCAACCGGCCAGAGTCGGGCCTGCTGCAAATCGAGCCGGGCGGCGACGCTATTACCATTCATAATGTGGCCGTAGCCGGATTACCCGTGAATGGCAGCCACACGTTTACAAACGTGCATTTCAAGGCCGACAACACCGTGACCGTCGTGGAGGTGGAGTTCACCGTGCCCGCCAATTTATGTGTGCAAACGATTACTGGCCCGACGGTACCGCCATGCCCCTGCCCACAGGTCACCTTTGGCCCCGGTGGCGCCAACCAGACCGTCGAGTGCAACGGCAGCGGCAACACCACCCAGTTCAACGCTTGGCTGGCTGCGGGCGGCTTCGCCAACGTGAACCCAAGCTCCGGCCCCATCGTCAGCATCACGCACGGTACCCCCGTTGAGACCCTCCTTTGCGGGAACACCAAAACCTACACCGTGCTGTTCACCTTCACCAACGACTGCGGCAACTCGGCCAATATCGGCGGGCAGTTCCGCATCGAAGACAACACGCCGCCGGCCATCACATCGGGCATGATAGCCAGTTGTTACCCCACGGCTGCAGCGGCCGAGGCAGCGGCGCTCAGCGTCACAACTGCCGTTGACGGCTGCGGCGGGACGGTAACTTTGAATGCCATTGCTTCGGGAACCTGTTCGGCCCTCGTCACCGTGGCTGCGTCGGACTTGTGCGGCAACAGCACCACGTTTACATACAGCACCCGGATTGACAATACCCCGCCGACCATCACCTGCGCGGCACAGACGACGCCCCTGAACTGCCCGGCCACCCCGGTCTTCACGCCCCCCACGGCCACGGACAACTGCCCGGGCACCGCCGCCATCACCTTCACCGACGCCACCGTGCCGGGCGCCTGCCCCGGCACCTTCACCACCACCCGCACCTGGACGGCCACCGACCAATGCGGCAACACGGCCACCTGCGCCCGCTCCATCACCGTGCAGGACGTGACGCCGCCGCCCGTGCCCGCCAACGGGGCCTCCACCGTCGCCTGCCCGGCATTGGCCATAGCGCCCGTGCCGCCCGTCGTCATTGATGCTTGCGCTGGCGCAATAACGCCCACCGGCCCCGTCATTGTCAACGTGCCGAACCCGCTGACCTGCGAGGGCACCCGCACCTTCACCTTCACCTACACCGACTGCTCCGGCAACTCGGCCCAGTGGAGCCACGTCACCACCGTCGAGCGGCTGCCGTTTACCATCACCACGCCCACCGGCATGGCCACCGTGGACTGTCCTGATAAAACGGACGTGCAGCCCACCCCGCCGGTCGTGTTGAGCAACTGCGGCGAAGTGCTGGTACCCGTCCTGTTCAACGTGACGGCCAAGCCCGGCTGCGAGGGCAACCGCAACTACACCTTCCGATACACCGACTGCGAGGGCAATTTTGCGGACTGGATTTTCATCTACACCGTGGAGTACCTCGACTTTGCCGTGCCGCCGAGCGAGACGCTGACGGTCGAGTGCCCGCTGAACGCATCCGAGCCGGTGCCTCCAACGGTCTTCGACAACTGCGGCAAGCTGCTCAACCCGATAGGCCCCGTCACCACCAGCACCGCCAACGCCTTCGGCTGCGAGGGCAGCCGCAAGTACGCCTGGACCTACTCGGACTGCGAGGGCAACGCCCATGTTTGGAGCAAGACCTTCAACTTCGAGTACAGTGCCGACTTCTTCACCTACCCCGACGTGGAGGACGTGGTAAGCTGCCTGCTGTACGCCCAACCGCCGTTCCCGCCCACCATTTACGACATCTGCGGCCAGGAAATCAGCGTGTCGGGCCCGACGGTCTCCGAGTCCATCTCGCCGACGGGCTGCTCCGGCTGGCGCAAGTACGCCTTCGTTTACACCGACTGCGGCGGCCACAGCCACCCCTGGAGCCTGACCTACACCATCAACGACGACCAGGCCCCACTGGGCACCTGCCCGAGCGGCCCTGCCAGCGTTGGCGGCGGCATTGCCCTCAACGTAACGGACATTGCCTGCATCGAAGACGTGCCATGCCCCGGCGATTATGATTTCACTATCAAAGTGGAGGAACTGCTCGTGGCCGGCAACATCTTCGACGTGTGCAGTGGCACCGACCTCATCGTCACGCTCGACAGTTGGACCGACCTCTGGCAGTGCTCGGATGCGGACGGCGACGGCGTGTACACCTTTGGCCGCACCTTCTACTTTCGCATCGCCGATCTCTGCGGCAACGAGTTCCCCGACGTTTGCGCCGTGACCTACTCCGGCGAGTGCCTGCCCATCGAGACCTTCCGACAGGAGGCATGGGGCATCGTCGGCGGGGCACCCGGTTCCTTCATGAACACCAGCGACATCATCATCATCGAGGACATGCTGGCCTACGGCCCCGTCGTGGTGGGCGGCGGAAACCGCTCCCTCACCCTCACCGAGCCGCCGTGCATCGTTGCCCTGTTGCCCGGCATCGGTGGGCCGACCGTACTGGCCAACTGCCACCAGACCAACTGCACCGGCTGCAACCCCTCCGGCCCCAGTGGCATGAAGAACGCACTGGCGGCCAACGCCGTCGCACTGACGCTCAACCTGCGCTTCGACGTGGAGTACCTTGGCCTGCCAATGAACGACGTGCGCAACCAGTCGCTGGGCTGCATTGATGTTCACCCCTGCATCTACTACTGCGACGAGGGCGGCGACTGCAAGCTGCGCGTGTTCGACGCCGATGGCAACCAGTACCTCTACCCGTACACCATCGGCGGCCTGCTCGACCTGGCGAACCACTACCTCGGCGGCAATCTGAACCTGACCCCTGGCCAGTCAGTGCTGTACGCCACGGCGCTGAACGAGTCGCTGGGGAACGTGAACGCCTACTGGAACGAGGGCCAGACGCCGACCTCCTGCGCACCGGGCGCCGATGCCTCCCCCATCGAAGGCGGCGAAGGAAAGGCATTGCCGACAGGCAACAAAAAATCCAGCGTCGGCTTCGAGTTCAGCCTTGCCCCGAACCCTGCGGGCCGTGAGGTGACGTTCAAGTTGGCGGAATTGACTGAAAGCCAAGCAGTTACGTTCGAGGTTTACAACTCGCTCGGCCAACAGGTGCTCCGCAAGGAGTTTGGCTCGGTGCAGTACGTCAACGAGCGCATTGACTTGAGCAGCCTCGGCAACGGCCTGTACATCGTCAGCGTGAAGGCGGGCGGGATGCACTTCGAGCAAAAATTGGTCATCAGCAAGGACTGACGGGCGTGATTGCCGTCAAGGGTTTGGTTGGTTTTTTTTTGACAAGAAAAAGGCGCTGGCTGCTCAGAAATGGGTGGCCAGCGCTTTTTTTTATGGAGGTAAAACTGGATTTTTTACCTTTGGCAAAACGAAACGCATGAAGCCACTCCTCCCCCTGCTTTTTCTTTTTGCTTCGCAAACCGCCACCGCACAAGCGAACTGGCAGCCCATTTTCAACGGCACCGACCTCACCGGCTGGACAGTCAAAAATGGCCAGGCAACGTACCGGGTGGAGAACGGCGAAATCATCGGCACGACCAAGGCCAACACGCCCAACACCTTCCTCTGCACCGAAAAAAACTACGGCGATTTCATCCTCAGACTGGAGGTGAAAATCGACCCGTCGCTCAACTCCGGCATCCAGTTCCGCAGCAACAGCCTGCCCGGCTACCGCAACGGCCAGGTGCATGGCTACCAGGCCGAAATCGACCCCTCTCCGAGGGCGTACAGCGGCGGCATCTACGATGAAGGGCGGCGGGGCTGGCTCGTCACCCTCGCCGACAACGGGCCGGGCCGCCGGGCCTTCAAAAACGGCGAGTGGAACCAGTACCGCATCGAAGCCGTCGGCCACGAAATGCGCATCTGGGTGAACGGCGTGAACACCGCCAACCTCATGGACGACGGCACCGCCAGCGGTTTCATCGCCCTGCAAGTCCATGCCATCAGCGATGCCGCCCACGAAGGCAGGCAGGTCCGTTGGCGCAACCTCCACATCAAAACGGAAAACCTCGAAGCCGACCGCTGGCCGATGCAGCCCCATTGCCCCGAAGAAAATTTTGTCGCCAACTCATTGACAGACAGTGAAATACGCAAAGGCTGGCGCTTGCTCTGGGACGGCAAAACCGCCGACGGCTGGCGCAGTGCCCGCTCCGAAAATTTCCCTGCCACCGGCTGGACGATGCAGGACGGTGTGCTCACGGTGCAGCCCTCCACTGGTGGTGAGTCCACCGGCGGCGGCGATATCGTGACACAGGCGCAGTTCAGCAATTTTGAACTGAAACTCGAATTCAAAATCACGGAAGGCGCCAACAGCGGCGTCAAATATTTTGTGCAGCCTGACCTGAACCAGGGCGCAGGCTCGGCCATCGGCTGCGAGTTCCAAATACTCGACGACGAGCGGCACCCCGACGCAAAACTGGGAGTGAAGGGCAACCGCACCCTCGGCTCGCTGTACGACCTCATCCCGGCGGCCAACGTGTCGGTGCCCAGCCGGGGCAAGGAGTTTCGGGGCGTGGGGGAGTGGAACCTGGTGCGCATCGTGGTGCATGGCGACCACGTGGAGCATTGGCTCAACGGCTTCCAAACCCTTGAATATGAGCGCAATACGCCGATGTTCAACGCGCTGGTGGCGTACTCGAAGTACAAGGATTGGCCCAACTTCGGCAACTGGCCGCAGGGCCATATCCTGCTGCAAGACCACGGCAACGAGGTGTCGTTTCGGAGCGTGAAAATCAGGGAATTTTAATTTCATCAACGTCGGTGGGGTTGCGAACCCCGACGACGTTCAAAAATGACAACTATGAAAAATTACCTTCCTTCCAAACTATTGACATTCAGCGCTTTAGCGCTGATAATGTTCTTTCTCGCCTCCTGCGCTGGCGTGGAACCCGTGCAGGAATGCCTCACTGGCAGGCAGTACGGCTTCCTCTACGGGCTGCTGCACGGCTTCATCACGCCCATCAGTTTCATCGTCGGCCTGTTCGACGACAAGGTGGCCATCTACGCCGTCAACAACAGCGGCGGCTGGTACGACTTCGGCTTCCTGCTCGGCTCCGGCGGATGGGGCTTTTTGGCCGGCAACAAGTCGAAGAAAAAATAAAGTACACCGGAAATCTTTTCCGGTGCCTGACGTGGCCGGAACGGACTTCCGGCCCACAAAACAAAATCATGAAAAACACCAGACGCAATTTTATCAAAACGGCGGCCCTCGCAGGTGCAGCCGTTGCCATCCGGCCCGTGCCGATTTTCGCCAACGGGCTGCCTTCCAAAAAAATCAACGTGGCCGTGATGGGCGTGCGCAGCCGGGGGCTGGTGCTGGCGCAAAACTTCGCACAGATGCCCGACACGGAAGTCACCTGGCTCTGCGACGTGGACCAGCAGTACCTCGACGCAGGCATTGCCGACATTGCGAAGCTGCAAAAACGGCCGCCGAAGGGCGAAAAGGACATCCGTAAAGTGCTGGAAGACAAGGATTTGGATGCCATCGTCATCGCTGCGCCCGACCACTGGCACACCCCGGCTGCCATCCTCGGCGTGAAGGCGGGCAAGCATGTTTACGTGGAAAAACCGTGCAGCCACAACCCCCGTGAGGGCGAACTGCTCGTCGAAGCGCAGCGCAAGTACCGCCGGATCATCCACATGGGCAACCAGCGGCGCTCCTGGCCCAACGTTGTGCAGGCAATGGACGAACTGCATGGCGGTGTTATCGGAAAGGTGTATTTCGCCAAAGGCTGGTACGCCAACAACCGCCAGCCCATCGGCTTCGGCAAGGAGGTACCCGTGCCGCCCGGCCTCGACTGGGAACTCTGGCAAGGCCCGGCACCCCGCACGGCCTACCGGGACAACGTGCATCCGTACAACTGGCACTGGTTCTGGCACTGGGGCACGGGCGAGGCGCTCAACAACGGCACCCACGAAATCGACGTGGCCCGCTGGGGCATGGGCCAGGAATACCCCAGCCGGGTGGTCGCTTCCGGTGGCCGCTACCATTTCCACGACGACTGGGAGTTCCCCGACACGATGGTGCTGACCTTCGACTTCGAGGACGGGCGAACGATGACCTGGGAGAGCCGCAGTTGCAACGTCCACCCCATCGAGGGCGACGGGCGGGGCAATCTTTTTTATGGTGAAAAAGGCACGATGCTCGTCATCGGGAATGGCTATAAAATCTACTCGAACGACAACCCGGTGAAGCTGCTCCGGGAGGTGAAGCCCGCCGAGGCGGCCGCCAATTCCACGAACGCCGCCAGCCCCGATGCCAACTTGGACGGCGTTCACATCAAAAACTTTCTCGATGCCGTGCGCAGCGGCCAGCCGAGCAACAGCCCCGTTGCCGAAGGCCAAAAAAGTGTGCTGATGTGCCAACTCGGCAACATCGCCTGGCAGACTGGCCGGGTACTGAACATCGACCAACGCAACGGCCACATCGTCGGCGACAACGAGGCGATGAAATCGTGGGGTCGGGAGTACGAGCGGGGATGGGAGCCGGTGGTGTGAGATACACTCGCAAGCGTGATGAGAACACTGCCGTGTGGAATTTTTGCGTTTTCTTTCAAAAAGAAATTAAATTTGAGGATATTTTCGCAAAAAACATAGAAAATGCTCATTACTTTCTCAGTAGGTAACTACAAAGTATTCAAAGAAATAGTCACGCTGGATATGCGCGGTGCTTCCATCAGCAAGCCTACCGACGCACATATTATTGATGCGGGAAAGCTCAAATTGCTAAAAAGTGTCGCCATTTATGGCCCAAACGCCAGTGGCAAATCCAAGCTATTGGAAGCGATGCAATTCATGCAGGACTTTGTCATCAACAGTTCCAAAAACACACAGAGCAACGAGGATATCAATGTTGACTCGTTTCGGTTGAGTACCGAAACGAGGGATAAACCGAGCCA
>JACRAN010000244.1 GCA_016234735.1 Bacteroidota bacterium
ACGATTACATTCTTGGATTCCCATACCTTAATGACGGGCATTCCGTAAATCGGGCTGCCCGGGTCGTCTTCAGCAGCGGGGTTCACCACGTCGTTGGCTCCGACTATTAACACCACATCCGTCAAACTCATTTGTGAGTTGGCATCGTCCATTTCCACGAGTTTCGTATAAGGAACGTCGGCTTCTGCCAGCAATACGTTCATGTGTCCAGGCATACGGCCAGCAACCGGGTGAATGGCGTAATACACTTCAACACCTTTGGCTTCAAGGCTTTTCTCAAACTCGTGGCATGTGTGTTGAGCCTGAGCAACAGCGAGGCCGTAGCCCGGCACCACACAAACTTTGTTCGCATAAGCGCATAATATCGCAGCATCGCTGACTGAAACCTCGCGGATGGACAGATCGCCTACTCCTTGTAGGCTGCTCGCTCCGCCGCCACCGAAACTGCCAATCAAAACGTTGAGTAGAGAACGATTCATGGCCTTGCACATCAACACCGACAAAATCACCCCCGACGCTCCCACGAGAATGCCACCGATCAGCATGATGTTGTTGCCGTAGAGAAAACCGGCAAACGCTCCAGCAATACCGGAAAAGGAATTCAATAGAGCAATTACAACTGGCATATCCGCTCCGCCAATAGGAATGACGAAAAGAACGCCATAAATAAGGGAAATACCCAGAATCAGCCACATGACAGAATTGCCGAAAAGGTCTGGAGCAAAAAGGCCTGCTGCCATCAGTCCAAGTATTGATGTCAGGAACAACAAATTGATGTAGGTGAAATAGCTGCCTCTGACGTCCCTGATTTTTTCATCCAGTTTTAGGTATGCGAGCATGGAGCCGGTAAAAGTGACGGCACCGACGGAAATACCGAGAAAGGCCACCAGCAGAAATCCAAAGTCGGTGGAAGAACTACCGGATAATTCCAGGCAGGAAATCAAGGCCGAACAGGCGCCGCCCGTGCCATTGAAAAAACCGACCATTTGGGGCATCGAAGTCATTTTTACCCGCACCGCCATGAGATAGCCGAGAATGGAACCCACGAGTATGCCACCGAGAATCCAGCCATAGTTGCCAATACTTTCCCCAGCATCGTTTTTATGGAAAAATATTGTTCCCAAAATCGCCAGTCCCATGCCTGCCGCACCAATCAAGTTGCCCCGGCCGGCGGTTTCAGGGCTGCTCAACATTTTCAATCCAATGATGAAAGCGACGCAGCCAATCAAATAAGAGAGTTCAAGTAAAAATTCTGACATATAGATAGGGATTAGGGATGGGATATCAGGGATTAGGGGCTTCAAACGTTTACCAGTCCTAAATACCTTAATAGCCAATCCCGAATTTCATTCACTTCTTCTTCTTAAACATAGCCAGCATCCTGCCTGTGACTGCAAAACCACCCATAACGTTTATCATTGCCAATACAACTGCTAAAAAGCCCAACGACAATGACAAGTAATCATCAGGCTTGGCGTGACCGAGTACGATGACGGAGCCCATAATGACGACGCCAGAAATGGCATTGGAGCCAGACATGAGGGGCGTGTGCAATAAAGACGGTACGTTGGCAATGACTTCCATGCCCATGTAAATCGCCAGGATAACGATGAAAATCATATCCAGGTTTTGAAGGAAAAAAGATGCTATTGATTCCATAATTATGGCATTTGCATTTTTTGATTTAAGCGGCTGATAAAGATGATTTGAGCCTATCGCTGACAACCTCACCCTGGTGGGTGACACAAGAAGCAGCTATGATATCATCTTCAAAATTCAGCTTGAATTCTCCCTTTTCAAAGAACAGCTTGATGAAGTTAAGAATGTTCTTGCCATACATAGCGCTCGCATCTTTCGGCATTGAAGATGGTAGATTGGAATCGCCAATGACGGTTACTCCATTGTGGATGATGGTCTTATTGTCTTGTGTAACTGCGCAGTTACCTCCTGAAGAAGCAGCTAAGTCAATGATCACTGAACCGGGTTGCATAGCTTCCACGGTTTCCTTCCGGATGATAATTGGAGCTTTGCGCCCTGGAACCTGTGCAGTACAAATAATTACGTTGGCAGCCATTGCATGGTTGTGAACGGCTTCTGCCTGACGCTGCTTGTACTCCTCAGATTGCTCAATGGCATAGCCGCCTGCTGTAGCGCTTTCAACAGCACCTTCCACGTCAACGAACTTCGCACCGAGGCTAAGAACCTCTTCTTTCGCAGCGGTACGCACGTCAAAGGCTTCAACAACGGCTCCAAGGCGCTTTGCAGTTGAAACGGCTTGCAAACCTGCCACACCGGCGCCGATGACGAGTACTTTGGCTGGCCTGATGGTGCCTGCAGCAGTCATGAACATCGGGAAGAAACTCGGAAGATTGTTGGCAGCCACCAAGACAGCTTTGTAACCGGCCACGGTTGCCATGGAGGAAAGTACGTCCATTGCCTGTGCCCTTGTCGAGCGCGGCAGCAGGTCGAGACTGAAGGAAGTCACTTTAGCCTTTTTCAGGGGTTCTACTACCTCCGTATTAGCCAAAGGATTGTATTGGCCTATCAGTATTTGACCTGCTGAGGTCAATTTATACTGGGCATCATTAAGTGGTTGTATTTTAACGAGGAAGTTGGCCTTTTTAATGACCTCCTCTCCACTGAGAATTGTTGCTCCCTGTTCCTGGTATGCAGCATCGGAATAACTGGCGTTTTCACCAGCACCTTTTTCAACTAAGATTTGCTGAATACCTAATTTGGATAGAGGAGCGATTGCGTCGGGGGCTATTGAGACCCTTTTTTCAGAACCTTCTTCTTTAATAATACCAAGAATCATGGTTAGGAATTGTTTCTGTGCGTTAGGTTTATAATTCGAGGGGCGAAATTAGTAATTTACTTTAAATCTGAAAGTGTTCCCCTCAAAATTGTCAGAAACCATATTCATTAGTCGTTTTTCAAAAATAAAAAAGGTTCAAAAGCCGACCTGTTTTGGATATCTTCCATCACGGACGGTTTTGAACCTTCACCTACGGAAATATTCCGATCGTGTTTATTTGCCCTTCCCACCCAGTTCGTGCAAAACGCTGGTTGCAGGTTGTTGAACGTTCCTGACAAGTATTCCAGCGACCAGTTTCAACGGTGAAAACTTTCCCCGACAAATTTGAGGACTTCGGGCAGCGCCGTGCGCCAATATATCCAGGAGTGGCCGCCATCCCGCACCCGGAACTCGTGCGGGATGCCCTTGTCAATCATGGCGGCATGGAGCGCCATGTTGCCTTTGATTAAAAAATCGTCGTCGCCACAGTCGATGTAGAATTTCACTTTTTTCAGTTCATCGGCATTGCCGTTTTTGATGACGTCCAGCACCGAATTTTTGCGGTAGTGCTCGGTCAGGCGGGCCTGACCTTCCAGCCCCTTGCCGTAAGGTTCCCCCACCACGTAGTCCCAGTTTTCCTTGGGCATTTTCACCGCCTCTTCTTCCACCCAGACCCCGGCACTGAGCGGCGCACAGGCCGTAAACAAATCAGGGTGCCTGGTGGCCATGATGAGGCTGCCGTGGCCGCCCATCGACAAGCCTGCCACTGCCCGGAACTCCCTCGCCGTGCGGGTGCGGTACGTGGCGTCGATGTGCGGGATGAATTCCTTGATGAAGAAATCTTCCCACATCGACTTGCCGTCGTAGCTGTTCACGTACCAGCTCACCCCGGCATCGGGCATGACGATAATCATCGGAGGAGCCTGGCCGGAATTGATGGCACGGTCAGCGATGTAGGGTGCTTCACCAAACTGCACCCAGCCGGTTTCATCGTCGGTGAAGCCATGCAACAGGTACAGCACCGGGTACTTCCGGTCCGAGGTTTCGTAGTCGGAAGGCAGGTAGATGCTGTATTCCACGTCCTTGTCGAGGGTGGCGCTTTTTAATTTCAGGCTTTCTTTCACCGTGCCGTTTTGAGCAAATGAAGCGATGAACAACAAGGTGAAAAAAGCGGTCAGGAAGGTTTTCATGCCATTTTGTTTTTGAAATGAAAATGTCAAAAATGTAAGCCGGAAGTCCGTTCCGGCAAACACCAGAGCCGGAACGATAGACTCAAGCCCTAATTGAGAATAATCGTCCCAGCGGGACAGCATCTTTGTAGCAACCGTTTACCAATCATGTTTTCGTTCCATCGGAACGCAATCTTATTGTTTCAAGATGCCGTTCCGATGGAACGGGGGAACAATTGGTAGGCCATTTCTACAAAGATGCCGTCCCGCAGGGACGAGAAATATGACTTTTCATATCTCGAACCTAAAACTTCCGGCGTACATTCGGATTTGGCAAGGCGAAGAAAAAGGTTTTACGCATGTGCCATTACGGTGAGTAGATATTTTTCCAAAGTGCGTCGATGAAAAATTGAAAGTCAGTGATTTGCAGCCCAGAGTTTTACCACTCAAAAACATAACTCCCCGACCCTACCGCGTCCAGCACGATGTAGCCCTTCCCGGTTTTTCCGGCACTCAGTTTTGCCTCCGCAAGCGTTTTTCCACTTTCTTTCACCGCTTCAACGGTAGATGCAGGCAGGTGTACGACCGCAGAAGTGTTAGGGGGGATTTCCACTTCCATGCGGGTGTGGCCTCCTGTCGTTTGCCAGTGCGATTTCACTTTACCGTAGGGAGTCAGATATTCGGCGGAGGCTTCGGTGAGGCCCTCGCCGAGGTACGGTTTTATCACCATGCGCTTGTAGCCGGGTGCGTTTTCGTCGGTGTTGATACCGGCGATGGTGCGGTACATCCAGTCGCCAATGGCACCGTAGGCGTAGTGGTTGAAGGAGTTCATACTGGCCTCCTCGAAGGTGCTGTCGGGCCTGATGCCGTCCCAACGCTCCCAGATTGTGGTAGCGCCCATCGTCACGGGGTAGAGCCAGGAGGGATATTTTTCCCGAAGCAAAAGTTTGTAGGCCACATCAGTGTGGCCAAAGCGGTTGAGCACATGGCAGAGGTATGGGGTGCCGAGGAAGCCGGTGGTGAGGTGCGTTCCGTAGCTGTCGATGTTGGTGACGAGGCGCTCGGCGGCCTGCTGGCGCATGTTTTCGGGCAACATGTCGAAGTTGAGGGCCAGCACGTAGGCCGTTTGAGTGCCGGAGACCAAAGCGCCACTGGGTGTGACGTATTCCCGAAGGAAGGCGCCCTTGATTTTGGCGAGCAACATCCGGTAACTGTCGGCCTCCTCCTTTTTGCCCAACACGTTGGCGGCGTTGATGACCAACTGGGTACTGTGTGCCCAAAAACATTGCTGGATGAGCGGCTTCTGCGTGACGGCGGAGTTGCCGATGTTGTCGTTGTTTTCGGAGTAAAACAACCAGTCGCCGAAGTGGAAGCCATTGTTCCAGAGGTCGTTTTGGCTCTGGGCGGTCATGTAGTCCACCCAGGCTTTCATGCTTTCAAACTGGTTTTCCAACACCCGCTTGTCGCCGTAGGCGAGGTACACGTTCCAGGGGACGATGGTGGCGACATCGGCCCAGCCGGTGGAGCCGCAAGCCCCTTCGCCCAGCACGTTCGGCACCACGAACGGCACGCTGCCGTCGGTACGCTGGTCGAGGGCCACGTCCTTGAGCCATTTCAGGTAGAAGTTGTGGGCATCGTGGTTGAAAGTAGCGGTGCGGCTGAATGCCTGCGCATCGCCGGTCCAGCCGAGGCGCTCGTCGCGCTGTGGGCAGTCAGTCGGCACGTCGAGGAAGTTGCCCCGCTGCCCCCACTGGATGTTGTGCTGCAATTGGTTGATGAGGGGGTTGGAGCAACTGAAAGTGCCGGTCTCCGGCATGTCGGAGTACAGCGCCACCGCCGTGAAGTTCTCCGGCAGGATGTCGCCGGGGAAGCCCTCGACCCGGAGGTAGCGGAAGCCCTGGAAGGTGAAGTGCGGTTCGAAAAACTCAGCCCCCCCACCCTTCAGGATGTACGTGTTCATCTGTTTGGCGGGGCGCAGGTTTTCCGTGTAAAAATTGCCTGCCTTGTCCAATACCTCGGCGTGGTAGAGGGTGATTTTATCACCAGCCTTGCCGCTGACCTGCACTTCCACCCAGCCCACGAGGTTTTGACCGAAATCAATGACCTGCTCGCCTTTGGGCGTGGTGAAAATGCTTTTGGGTGTGAAGCGGGTCTGTTTTCGGATGGGTTCATTGTAGGTGGCGACGATGGCTGCCGGACCGCCGTCGGTGAGTTTCACTTTGGGCCAGGCGGTGTCGTTGAAACCCGGTTTGTTCCACCCGGTTTTTTCCAGCCGGGCATCGATGGTTTCGCCGTGATAAATTTCGGAACTGACGATGCTGCCGGTAGAACACTTCCAGCTACCGTCGGAAACGATGGATTCCGTTTTGCCATCGGTGTAAACAATGTCGAGTTGGAACAGCAGGCCGAGTTCCTTGCCGTAGAAACTGTGCTGGCCGCTGAACCCGATGAAGCCCCGGTACCAGCCGTTGCCGAGGGTGATGCCCAAAGCATTGGGGCCTTGTTTCACGAGGTTGGTCACGTCGTAAGCCTGGTACTGGATGCGCTCCTGGTAGGCGGTCCAGCCGGGTGTCAGGCAGGCATCGCCGACCCGTTGGCCGTTGATGTTCGCTTCGTAGAGGCCCTTCGAGGTGATGTAGGCGGTGGCGGATTTCACCACTTTTTTGGCGGCAAACTCCTTGCGGAAAAGCGGGCTGGGCTGTTGGACGGTATCCTCCTGGAAGCTGGTAGCTATCCATTTTGCTTTCCAGTTGGCGGCGCTGAGGAGGCCGGTTTGCCAGAAATCGGTGCCGCCAGAGGTGGCGGTGTTGCCCTGGTTGTCCCAAACAGTGACCTGCCAGAAATACTTTTTGCCGGGTTGCATGGCCGGGCCGCCGTACGAGACGAACACCGAGGCGTCGGAGGCGGTTTTGCCGCTTGACCAGGTGAGCTTTTTGCCGCTGGCAACGGCGGCGGCATCGTTGCCGACCCTGATTTCGTAAGCCGTTTGCAGGACATTACAGGCCGGGCTTTCCATTTGCCAACTGAAGCGGGGCTGTGTTTCGTCCAAACCGACGGGATTGGTCAGGTTTTCGACTTTGAGGTTTTTGACAGCGAGTTGTCCGAAGGCAAGGAGGGCTGCGAACAGCAGCGAGGTGGTGAGTGCAAGTTTCTTCATATCAATTTTAGTTTGTTAATTTTTTTTTGCGGTAAAGATAATCTAAAAGCTGTTGCTGGCATGAGCCGCAGAAACATCACTTCTGTGGGGCATTTCAAGTCCAACGCTCTTGGCTTGTTCGACATGAGCGACAACGTCTATGAATGGTGCAGCGACTGGTTTGAAGACTATTTCACCGCTTGCATATCACTGGTAGTCAATGTGTTACCTCCTGTGAAATATCAATCGCCCACTTTATTTCCTCCTCGTTGACCACTGCAAATCCGAGGTGGGCAGCGTTCCATTTCCGGTCACCGGCCCTGTCGTTGATGAGGCCGGTAGAAATCACCAGGCCCTTTTTTTTGGCTGCCGCCGCTACTTCCGGCAAAGGTAGTGGGGGGTCAAATTCCGCCCAAACGGACATGCCCCCTTCCTGGGTATTGAATTTTATTTTCCCTTCCATCTTTTCTGCCAACAATTGGCAAAAACATCCCGTCGCTGTTGTTACAGTTTCAAAGCCTTTTTCATGTGGCGCTTTGTTTCGTCCAACCGGAACAATTCGGCCATCGTTTGCTCCATCGCGTAATCCCTCTGGATGTCAATGAATTTGCGCATTTTGGCGATTTCCTTCAACAGGTTTTGCGGAGCCACCAAAAAGCCTAACCGCAGGAACGGGGCGAGGGTTTTGCTCAAGGAACCGATGTACACAACCCTCCCGTTGGAGTCGGCAATGGCGAGCGGAAGCAACGGGCTGCTCAGGTAATGAAAATCGTAATCGTAATCGTCTTCCAGGATGGCAAAGCCGTACCGGTTGGCTAACTCCAACGACTGCGCCAGGAGAATTTGCGCATCCTGAAAAACACCAGGCTGGATGAAGATGCCCTCGACTCGACGGGCATCCATCCTGTTTTGGGACGGGTCACGTTGCGCCAATTGCTGTCCTGCTGGGCGGTGCATAACCTCGGTCATTTCGGCCAAATCACGAGGGTGATGGCCAAACAATATAAATATGGAGTAGGCCCCTGGATTGCGTATCTTGGCGCCTTTCATCAATGAATGCACCGTTTTTATGACAACCACCACCGTAAAAATCATCGACTACCGACCGGAACACCTCCAGCGCTGGAAAGCAATCAACGAAGCCTGGATTACGAAGGCGTATTTCATGGAGGAAATCGACCACCAGCATTGCAGCCACCCGGAAGCGTCCATCCTGGCGGGCGGCGGGCATATCCTGCTGGCCGAAGTGGGCGGTGAAATCGCAGGCACGGCGGGGTTGATCCGTGACGATGCGGCGACCTACGAACTCATCAAAATGGCCGTCGATGAGCGGTTTCGGGGCCTTGGCATCGGGCGGAAACTTTGCGAAGCGGCCATTGAAAAATCACGGGCATCGGGTGCCGGGTTGCTCTACCTGTTTTCCAATACCGGCGGTTCGGCAAGGGCCATCGAGATTTACCTGGAATTGGGCTTCACGGAGGTGCCGCTCGACCGAAACGATTTCGTGCGGGCGGACATCAAGATGGAAATGTGGTTCTGATTGGAGCTGCTGTTTTTTGGAGGATTGGAGAACGGATGAAACGGATTCGGCGGATTTGAACGGATTTTATTTTTCTACAAATTCAGTTATGGAAAACAACATCGAACACTTGAAGTATCCCACCGGGCGTTGGGCAAAACCGGAAATCATCACCCCCGACATGCGGCAAGGCTGGATAAACGACATCTCCATGCTGCCTGAGCGGTTGGAAGCGGCGCTGGCTGGGATGCCGGAGGCAAAATTTGACACGCCCTACCGCCCCGGCGGATGGACGGTGCGGCAGGTGGTGCATCACCTCGCTGACAGCCACCTGAACGCCCACTGCCGCATCCGGCTGGCGCTGACGGAAGACAACCCGACCATCAAGCCTTATTTGGAAGCGCAATGGGCGCTGCTTCCCGACAACCAACTGCCGGTGGATGGCTCGCTGGACATCATCCGGGCAGTGCATCACCGCTGGGTTTATTTGCTGAAGACGCTCACGGAGTCTGATTTCCAACGCACTTATTTCCACCCGGAGCAGGGGAAGACTTTTACCTTGGAGGCGATGACTTCGCTGTATGCCTGGCATTCCAATCATCATTTGGCGCATGTGAAACTTGTTATGAGTTAATGCGCACTTTACCGGCACAACTGTCGTTGAAGGTCACAAATCATTTAATGACATGAAACAGGTCTTTTTACTCTTCAGTACCTCTTTTTTGGTTTTATCCCTCACTTTCCAATCTTGTTGTAGCGATTTTTTGGGGACATGCTGTCCCGCATGTCCCGAGGATGTGAAGTTGTTGGATTGCATCAATGAAATAGTTCCTTTTCAGCCCGGTGATTTGGTGCGGTTCGTCAGTAATGCTAATGATACGCTGAGTTTTACTTGCAACAATAGAGAATTTTTTACAGAGCCAGGAACCGATTTTGACTCCAGGCAGCAGGAATGCTGTAAGGCTTATAAGATTGAAAACTTTCGCTGCTCCTTTGAACCAGAAGGTGAAAACATCTTTGCTGTTAGTAATGACAATTTAAATGTTCGAAAAGTATACTGTGGAATAACAATTGACGACAAAGGTATCTTTGGGAGATGGTACTTCGACGATGACTGTTCATTCTTTCAATTCGGAGAAAAACTGGACTCTATAAATTTAGCAGGTAAGGTTTTTCATGAAGTGTACACACCTGAAGATGGTGATACAATCTACCTCGAACCTACCTCCCTCGGCATCGTCGGCTTCATTTTGGATGGCAAGGAATGGCGGGTTTTGTAATTGTCAATCTTCTTTCTCGTCTTCGTCTTCGTCTTCGCCGTTACCATCTTTCTTCCATACGTTGTTGCCCCGGTCCCAATCCAGCAGCCGTTGCGAAACATCGATTTCCACTTTTTCAATTCTCCTGAATTTTTCATCGAGGGTAAATTCGTAGGTCGGGTGCGTCCAGCGCCAATCGGGAAGGACGGTGAACTTGTCTCCGGTGAATTCGGTGCCTTTTTTGGCACCCCGCATGAGGTCGAGCGGAAGGTGGTAGATACGTTTTTTACTGTCTCGGTAGGTTACGGTGATGTCCAACGGCATGGGCGTGAGGCCGATGCGCTCCAGCACGACTTTGGTTTCCTTCCGGCTGGCTTTTTCGACGGTTTTGATGCCGTAATCAATGGTTTTGGTGGTGAAAACGAAGTACTCCTTGAACCAGTCGAGTTCGAGGCCGGACTCCTTTTCCATGATGCGGATGAAGTCGTTGGCGTTGGGGTGCCTGAACTTCCAGGTGTCGAAGTAGCGCAGCATGGCCTTGTCGAAGACGGGTTTGCCCATGATGTACTGCAACTGCGTGAGAATGACGTGGCCTTTGACGTAGGCCCCGACGCTGTACGAGGCGTTGTTGGTGAAGTGGTCGGCGTGGATGGAGAGCGGCTCTTCCCTGCCCGATTTGTTGAACTGAATCATGGAGGCGTTGGCATCGAGGTGGGGGTTTTCGTCGGGGGTGCCGCCCATCAGCCCTTCTTTTTTCAGGAAATTCTCCACTTCACTGGTGGCGTACTCCGTGAAACCCTCGTCCATCCAGGCGTAGAGGCTTTCGTTGGTGCCGAGGAGGCCGTAGTACCAGGCATGGAGACTCTCGTGGATGAAGGTGCCGATGCCTGCCTTCCCCGCCACGAGTGTGGCCATCGGGTATTCCATGCCGCCGTCGCCGCCTTCCAGGAAGGCGTAAGATTTGTAGGGGTACTGCCCGAAGTTTTTGTTGACGAAATCAAAAACCTTGTCCATCTGCTTCGGGGCGGCTTCCCAAGTTTTGCGGGTTTCTTCCTTGTCCTGGTAGAGGAAGTGGAGCGTGAGGCCGTCCTTGCGTTCGAGCGTGATGTGCTTGTAGTCGGGGTCGGCAGTCCAGGCGAAGTCATGGACGTTTTCGGCACGCCAGTGCCAGGTGAGTTTGTCCTCCTTGCCCCAGCGGACAGCAGTGCCTTTGGGTTCGTAGCCGTAGCCGATATTGCCGCCGTTTTGCAGGATACCACTGGCACCGAGGATGTATTTTTTGTCGATGGAAATATTCACGTCGAAGTCGCCCCACACGCCGTAGAATTCCCTGGCCACGTAGGGGTCGGAGTGCCAACCCTGGTCGTCGTACTCGCACATTTTCGGGTACCACTGCGACATGGAATAGTCGATGCCGTCCCTGCTGTTGCGACCGGAGCGGCGGATCTGGATGGGCACCTGCGACTGGAACTCCATCACCAGCGTTGCGGTGCTGTTTGGTTGGATTGCCTCCGGCAAATCCACTTCGAGGATGGTTTCGTTGACTTCGTACTTGCAGGGTTTGCCATTCATGGTAAGCGAAGTGACCTTGTGCCAGCCCATTTCCTCCGGCTTGAGTTTGGAGATGCGGTCTCTCACACGGGGGTCGGGGTCAGGCTGGTTTTGGCTGCGCACGTCCATGTTGCTGCCCGGCTGGAAGGCGTTGAAATACAGGTGGTAAAACACCCGGTTGAGGGCATCGGGGGAGTTGTTGTAATATTTCAGGGTTTGCGTGCCGGTGAACTGATGCTTTTTCGCATCGAAATCAATCTCCATTTGGTACTCGACCCGTTGCTGCCAGCGGTCGGGCTGGGCGTGGAGGGTTTTGCCGAAGGCAATGAACAACAGGAAAAAAATGACGGGTTTTGACTGCATGATGCGTTGTTTTTATTGAAGGCGCAAAGATATTGGATGGTGACAGATTGCAGATGGAAAGATGGGCGAAGGAAGGGAGGGTTGCAAAACCAAGGCTAATCCAGATTTCCGAAATCTTTGAGATTTGATGTGCGTCCTAAAGTTATGACCCCAGAAAACGCCCTAAAGTTATGACCTTTGTTCTTTGACATACTGGCAGATTCAACAAAAACACTCATTATGGGACAAGCTACCAACCTTGCACTTCGTGAACGGATACTGGAGCT
>JACRAN010000023.1 GCA_016234735.1 Bacteroidota bacterium
AAAATCAGGCACCTCCCGTTGGATAGCCGAGGCGATTTCTTTTGGCGAAAAACTCATCCCGGCGAGGTTGTAGCTCGTGCGCACCGAGAGGTTGGCTGCCGGTGTTTCCATCAATTCAAGTGTGGCCCGGATGCAGTCATCCATGTAAATCATGGGGAGCGCCGTGTTTTCCTTCAAAAAACAGGTGTACGGTTGGCCCTTCACACCGTAGTGGTAAATGTCAACGGCGTAATCTGTGGTGCCGCCGCCGGGGTCGCTCTGGTGGCCAATCACGCCGGGGTAGCGCACCGAGCGCACGTCGAGGCCGTAGCGCTGGTGGTAGTATTGGCTCCAAAGTTCGCCCGCCACTTTGCTCATGCCGTACACTGTTGTGGGTTTCAGCACGGCATTTTGCGGCGTGTTTTGGCGGGGAATATCGTTGCCGAAAACGGCGATGGAACTCGGGAAAAAAACTTTCGACACGTTTTTTTCCCTCGCCAGTTCAAACACATTGAAAAGGCCGTTCATGTTGATGTCCCAGGTTTTCAGCGGATTGGCTTCGCCTTTGGCGGAAAGTATGGCGGCGAGGTGGTAAATCTGGGTGATGTGGTGGCGGTTGACGACTTCTGCAATGGCAGCAGCATCCAACACATCGAGCAACTCAAAAATGCCCTCCTGCATTCCATGTTCCCGGATGTCTGTGGCCACCACATTCGCCTCCCCGAAAACCCCTCTGAGGGCACCCGTCAGCACTGAACCTATCTGCCCGTTGGCCCCGATGACGAGGATTTTTTCTTTGCTCATAGCAATTTCATGGTTAGGTTTTGTGGCCGAAAGGTAGGGATTCTACCGGGAAGATTGGCTTGGAAAAACGGGGACTTCTCCGATAAATTTGAAATTACCGCCCGTGTAGTCCATTTCGCAGCAGTAAGTTTCCAATCCATTGGTGACCAAAAGATAGGCAACCCGCAAGGGAAGGTTGTAGCTGGCAATCTGCCGGAACGTCGCTTCCGAGATGCGCACCGAGGGAGCCTTGCACTCCGCCAGCAGGAAATTTTGCATGTCCCAGTCGTACACGAGTATGTCGCAACGTTTGGTTAACTCATTGACTTTCAGCATTTTCTCTGTCCGAATCCGGTTTTTTGGGAACTGCCGCTCCTCCATCAGGTAGCCCAGCACCAACTGCCGTACCACCTCCTCCGGCGTTTGCACGAGGTATTTTTTTCGGATAGGGTCATGGATGAAAACCTGCCCGTCCTGCTTTCGGATGTTGAGTTTGGGTTGAAATTTCAGGAAATCGATGGGAAGCGTCATGTCACTCAGGCTTCAAGATAATTTTCTCGGAAAATAACACCTCGCCCGCCTTGTTTTTCAAATGAAGCAAATAGAAACCCGCACGTGCCGAATCCGGCAAACTGATTTGGTTGAAGCCGCTGGAAACAGGTTTTTCAAAAATGATTTTGCCTGAAAAATCAGTAAGGAAAACCTTGGTCTGGGTTAAATCGGCATGGGGCCAATCCAAGGTAAAAAACTTCCCTGACGGATTCGGAAACACCCTCGCAACCCGCTGTTTGTCAGCGCTTTGAACTGCACTTGGGTTGTTGGCCATCCACACATCGAAAAGCACTTGCAGCGAGTCAATCGGCTCCACGCCGACCGAAGTGACCGGAATATTGAGTTCGAGGTAAAAACTGTCAGGGGAGTCAGTCGGCTTCGATACCCGCAGGAAGGCGGAGCGGGAAGAAGTGCCCTGGATTGTGCATCGTGTGTCGGCACCGGGCACGTTCGCACCCTGCAACGCCGCCATCAGTTTCTTGGCCAAAGCGCCCGGTTCCGCCAGGAATCGGGCCTGCATCGAATCGAGGATTTCCGGCCCCAGCAGGATGTTGCCCTGGATGGCGTAGGTCGCCCCGACGATGTGGTTGGCGTACACCGTGCAGCCCGTGCCCGTGTAAGCCGCCGAACGGGGAAGCCCAGTGACCGGGTCGAAATCGACCACGCCGTATTGCCGCACGGTATTGTTCCCAAACTGGCAGGCATCGTTGTCGAAAAGGTACTGCAAAATCTCATCCGGGGAACTGCCGGCCTCCATCTGCGCCATGCCATTGACGAGGTTGACATGCGGAATGCAGATGTTCGCCTGTGCATTGATGCCGCCCCTGCCTGGGATGATGTCGTTTAAAATGATGACCCCGCCAAACTGCGCCGCATCCACGCAGGATGCCCCGGCGCTGCCGATTTCGCCGGTCGTTGTGTCCACTGCGATGATGGAAAATGTGTCCTGGGCGGGTAGCTGGCAGCAAAGAATACCGCCAAAAAAAACAGCCAATATTTTTTGTAAAAATTTGATTCTCATGGCTTTGTGTTATTTTTTTTTGATGAAACAAACCTAAAAAAAATGGAGCGGCCCCTTCATGAGCGCCCCTCCATTTTTCACCCCAAAAACAAACGTCAACGCAGCAGCGTCACGTCTCCTTTTTTCTTGTACTGCTTGCCACTGCCGCCCGTGATTTCGTATTTGACACTGAAAACGTACACGTCGGAAGCGGCTTCCTCGTTTTTTTGTTTGCCGTCCCAGCCCTCAGCGCCGCTTTCATTGTCGTACACAAGCTGCCCCCAACGGTTCCAGACCCTGAACTCCACCACGGTGAGCGGAATTTTGGAGAC
>JACRAN010000248.1 GCA_016234735.1 Bacteroidota bacterium
CCCCAGTCGCGGAAGGCGCCTTCGGTAAACTTCATGATGTTGCCCTTGTGTACCAGCGTCAGCGAGGGTTTTTTGTTCGCAATGGCGTACTCCAATGCGCTGCGCACGAGCCGCTCGGTGCCTTCCTTCGACACCGGCTTGATGCCGAGCGATGAGGTTTTTGGGAAGCGGATTTTCTTCACGCCCATCTCTGTTTGCAGGAAATGGAGCAGTTTTTCGCACTCCGGCGTACCCTGCTGGAACTCGATTCCGGCATAAATGTCCTCAGTGTTCTCCCTGTAAATCACCATGTCCACCAGGTGCGGCTCCTTCACCGGGGAGGGCACGCCCTTGAAATATTGCACCGGGCGCACACAGGCGTAGAGGTCAAGCTCCTGGCGCAGTGCCACGTTCAGCGAGCGGATGCCGCCGCCCACCGGCGTGGTGAGCGGGCCTTTGATGGCCACGAGGTGCTCCCGGATGATGTCGAGCGTTTCTTTCGGAAGCCAGTTGCCGGTTTTGTTGAAGGCTTTTTCGCCCGCCAGCACTTCCCGCCACACGATTTTTTTCTTGCCCTTGTAGGCTTTTTCAACGGCAGCGTCAAGCACCCGCACGGAGGCCGCCCAAATATCGGCCCCGGTTCCGTCGCCCTCGATGAAGGGGATGATGGGGTCATTCGGGACTTTTAATTTACCTTTGACAATCTTTACTTTTGTTCCGGTCATTTTGTTGATGTTAGGTTTTGAGGGTTTGAGAATTTAAAGGTTCGAGAATTTTAAGGAAAATACCATTCCTCAAACACTCAAGCCCTCAAGCCCTCAAACCCCCTCAAAAAGCGGCGCAAAGGTAACGAACCAACCCTGTTTTTCAGTAATCGAAACGCTTAATTTTCAGTGATTTTCAACATGCGAATGCTTCTTTTTCTGGCTTTGATAGCCGTTGGCAATGGTTGTGAAACAAAAAAAACCGGCACTGACGGCCAGTGCCAAACCCTTGCCACCGTGCGTGATTTCGACGGGCTGGATGGCTGCGGCTACCTTTTCGAACTGCCGAACGGCGACCTGCTGAACCCCGTCTCGTTGCCGGAGGGTTTTCAACCGAAAGACAAACAAGCCGTTCGCATCGACTACAAAATCCTGCCGGACATGGCGGGCATCTGCATGTCCGAAAAAGCGATGGTCGAAATCACCTGCCTCGAAGACCTGAGTGCCAAACCTGCCACCGCCGATTGCGCCAGCATCAGCAACCCCTTCGCAGTGCCCTGGATGGACAAAGCCATTGACAGGCACAACCCGGTGAAAATCATCAAGTACCAAATTGGCGGGAAATGGGCGTTCGCCTTCCAGGCCATCCCCACAACCTACCTGTACGACTGCAACGGCAACCTGCTCTGCCAAACCGACGGCGACGACAACGACGACTGCCACCGGCAATACCTGAATTTTGTTTCCAAAGGAAAAACAATCTGGCAGGGGGAAGGGGTTTGGGACTGACAACAGGGATGAGGGATGAGGTACGAGGGATGGAGGTCCCTCATCCCTCGTACCTCATCCCTCATCCCTAATTTTATGCAAAATCCGAACTTAGACGCTACCGGCTCCGGCATGAGCAACGACGAGAAGCTCATCGAGAGAGCCTTGCGCCCGAAGGAACTCGACGACTTCAGCGGGCAGCCCAAAATCGTGGACAACCTGCGCATTTTCATCGCCGCCGCCAACCAGCGGGGCGAAGCGCTCGACCATGTGCTGCTGCACGGCCCGCCGGGGCTGGGCAAAACTACCCTCTCGCACATCATTTCGGCGGAATTGGGGGCCACTTTGAAAATGACCTCCGGCCCCGTGCTCGAAAAACCGGGCGACCTCGCCGGCCTGCTCACCAACCTCGAAGAAGGCGACGTGCTTTTCATCGATGAAATCCACCGCCTGAACACGGTGGTGGAGGAGTACCTCTACTCGGCGATGGAGGATTTCCGCATCGACATCATGATTGACAGCGGCCCCAACGCCCGCAGCATCCAGATTGCGCTGAACAATTTCACGCTCGTCGGGGCCACCACCCGCATGGGCCTGCTCACCGCACCGATGCGCTCCCGTTTCGGCATCACCTGCCACCTCGACTACTACGACGTGGAGACGATAAAAAAGATTTTGAAACGCTCCGCCTCCATCCTCAACGTGCCGATGACCGAGGACGGTGCTTTCGAAATCGCCCGGCGCAGCCGTGGCACCCCCCGCATCGCCAACCTGCTGCTGCGCCGCATCCGTGATTTTGCCCAAATCAAAGGCAACGGCACCATCGATGTCGAAATCGCTAACATCGGCCTCACCGCCCTCAACGTGGACGACGGCGGCCTCAACGAAATGGACAATAAAATCCTGGATGCGATTATCAATAAATTCAAAGGCGGGCCGGTGGGCCTGACCACCATCGCCACGGCGGTCGGCGAAGAAGCGGGCACCATCGAGGAGGTACATGAGCCGTTCCTCATCATGGAAGGCTACCTCCAGCGCACCCCTCGTGGCCGGGAGGCCACCGAAAAAGCATTCAAACATGCAGGCGTTGTACCGAAAGGGAGGGCGGGAACGTTGTTCGAATTCTGAAAGGTGGTAGAAATTATTGGTCTCAGCAATTTACCAACATCAAGAAATTGAATCGGCGGGTTCAATCAATTTATGAACTTTATGCACTTGAGCATATTCTTCTAACCGCTCAACCTCTGTGATGTCAACGTATTCAAACAAATCGGTGTTTCTAAGATTGTTCCAAATTTGATGCTGTTGAGGGAAAGTTGTTTTCAAAGGCTCACGAGAAACGATGAAATTCTTTGAATCTGGAACTGCATCTTTTACAAATTTAAAACTGGTTACGTCATTGGCGATATAATTCTTTCTTCTTTCCAAATCTATTAGCTTGACAAAGGTGGGCATTTCATTTTCTCCAACAAGGTCAATTCTAACAGGTACGATCAAGGATGGAAATAAATCTTGGTTAACCTCCAAATCGTAGTTGAATCGCTCTTTCAAAATTGAGCTTTCTCGTACTTTACTGAATGAGCGTTCGGCTACTTTTTTAGCCACATAAATCCCTTGCTCGTCCACCAACTTTTTGAATAGCCGCTCGAAAACTTGCTGGGTTGGTACAATCGCAATGGAATTCGGTTCCGAAACGGAGATGATGTTATTCTTGTAATTGCTGAGGTAACCGAGATAAGATTCACTGAAAATAGTGTGTTGAAGATTCTCTACAATAGTTAAATGACTGGTGAACAATGTCCTGTAGCCCTCATTGTCCGTCGCTACCTGTTGAAAATTCTTGACATTGAAGCGCAATCCCCTAAACACTTCCTCAGGCAGCAATTGGCTGACTACTTCAAGTTTGTTCTTCGAAAAACCCAAATACAATTTATCGTCGCCTATCAACAGCAAACCAATGGAGACTTTTTCCTTTATCTCCGGGCGGATAACCGCCGATATGACTGACAGGTAAGAAGCCATTTTTATGATGGGTTTGTTGCGATTTGCAAATATTCGAGAAAAGTGTTCCAAACTTCTTTCAACCAAGATTCGTGGAAGATGGTCTGGCGTAAGTTTTCTACTAATACCTCAGACTCGATTTGCCAGTCTTCCGGCATTTCCGCCACGATGGTCTCAAGATTTTCAAAGCACTTGCGAACGCAAAAATAGAACTTATTTTTCACCGCTGCACTGCTTCCTAACTGGGAAACCTCTTTTCTTGAAAAAAGTTTCCTGAACATGGGTGTCCCGATAAGTGATTCATTTTCAGTCAGTAAACTCAATTTTTCACCCGGAATGCCATTATTGAAAGTGGCTTGATGGTCTATTGGAACGAAACGGTATCCATCTGAAATATCATAGAGCAGGTTGTAGTTGTTTTCATTCCTGTCCTCATTTGCCAACCACAAATCGTACAGGGCAATTTCCAAAAACTCCTCCTTCCGAACTATTAGGTTTTTTTGATAATCTGACATGCCTTCCATCAATTTTGTCACCTCGTCGAAATGCCGCTCGTATTTCAAACCAAAGCAAGTTCCCTGAAAGAAATAAGGTTGGATTCTCGGATGAAGTCCCATGGGAACATTTTCCTGACGCACATTCACAAATGCAAATTCGGGAATTGCCAAACCCCACTGGCTTAAAAAGGAAGCTCCCAAAAACTCCTTTGTCAAGTCGAAATCCTGCTTACGCTTTGGATACTTGACTACGTAATATTCCAAATTATCGCAAAGGACTCTGACAGGAGTGCTGCCATTTGTTTGAATAACATCTTCCGGTCTTAGGTTTGTGATACTATGGAGCCTGGGTACTTGCAAAGGTTGGTTTTTGAATAGTTTTTGTTTTGTAGAACATTGGTTTCAAAAATAGGTGTATTTTTGAAATACACGTGAATTTCAAATCACTAACCCCTTCAAAACCATGCTCTCCATTTTCCACCCCCTCAAAACTCACAGTTTGCAACTTCTAAGAATTCCCGTTCCGATAGCCAGTCAAAAACTGCTCCAGCCCATTTCTATTAGCAGATGTTTCAACATGCCGGGGAGGGCACTAAGCCGGGAGGGAGGGTCCTCATGTTTTTCATCCCTGATTCCTCATGCCTCATCCCTGTTTACTTCATTTCCCCCTCCACCACCACCTTCTTACTTCCAAAACTGATACTGCTCTCGTATTCCACCGTCACCCGATTGCCATCGAAATGGCAGGTGAACAATTCCGAATGCGGGCTTTCGATGTACCGCAGTTTCAGTTGCAGGATGTTTTCGTCCATCCAGGCATAGTTCCCCACTACTTTGGGCGGTGGCAGCCCGACAAAATGCCCTTTGGCGTCGGCCACCAACGACGGACCCAGCCGCTTCGTCACGCCCGCTGCCCAATCACCCGAACCAAATATCAACGGGTAAACGTCTTTTTCAGTAGTCAATACAACTTTGCAGCTACCTTGCCCAAACCCAAAGGAAATGCTTTTGATATTTTCCTCGTTGGGTTGCAGGTCGAAGGTTTTACCCGAAATGTCCCTTGCCACCGGCGAATCCGCACTACCCTTCACCATCAGAAGCGCCAGCAGGGACAGTTTTTTTTGAAGGTTCACGGCAACAGGATTTTCCGGCAACGCATCCTTTTGAAATGCGGGCAACAGGTGGTCCCAAACCAGGTCAAGTTCGCCCTGCAAATCGCTGGACTCCGCCGTGATGGCAATCACCGCATCCTGTTCCGGAAGTACCAACATGTACTGACCGTAAGCGCCGTCGCCCCGGAAACTGTTGTGCCTGCTCCGCCACATCTGGTAGCAGTAGCCCTGCGCCCAGTCGTCTTTGTCCCGTTGGGCTTGCGCAATGTCCGGTTTTTGCAAAATCTTCATCGTCGTCGCCTCCTCCACCCAGGCTTCTGGCAGTATTTGCCGGCCTTCCCATTTGCCTTTTTGGAGGAACAACTGGGCAAACTTCGCCATGTCCTCCGTCCGTACCCGCAGGCCCCAGCCGCCCACGTTCCTCCCCATCGGCTCTGTTTCCCAATCCATCCCCTCGATGCCCAGCGGCTCGAACAGCCTCGGCTTGAGATAATCCACCAGCGATTGCCCCGTCACCTTCTGCACAATCGCCCCCGCCATGTACGTGGCCAGCGAATTGTACAGGAACCTCGTGCCCGGCTGGTACAGGATGGGGGTGTTCAAAAACCCCTTCAACCAATTGCTGTCCCTCGATGCCACTGAAAAACTTGGGTCCGGCTCCTGCCCCACCGTCATACTCAGCAGATGTTTCACGGTCAGCTCCGCCAAAAACGGGCTGATGCTGTCCGGCAAATATTCCGGGAAAAAGGAAACCACCTTGTCGTTGACCGAAAGCCGCCCTTCGCTCACCGCAAAACCCACCGCCGTAGCCGTGAAACTCTTGCTGCACGAGTACAACGTGTGCCGCAGTTCAGGTCCGTAGGGGTCCCACCAGCCCTCAGCCACCACCTTCCCGTGCCGCAGCACCATGATGCTGTGGAACTCGTGCTTGCTTTTTGCCGCCGCCGCCAGGAAGCTGGAAATAGCCTCGGAGGAAACACCCTCCACCTCCGGCGTACTTCGGGGCAGGGATTTCGGTACAGACTGGGCACCCGTGCTGACCGCAAGAATCAAGAACAGCAATAGGGTTGCGAAACTGGTTTTCGTCTTTGTCATTTTTTACGGTTTAGTATTGTCGTTGTAATAAAAACTCAGCGCACCACTCGGACACTTTTTCACCGCTTCTGTCATGGTGTTGTAGCTGTCCATTGTTTTTTAGTTTTTTTTGAAGTGAATCAACGAACTCGAATACCCCTCAACGCCTCCGCCACGCATGTACCAGCATCACCACCCGGTCGTAGTTCTTCATGCCCTCTTCAATTCCTTGAGAATGCAGGTAAGTATTGTAAGCAGCGTCCCGTAGCTCCGGCAGAATGTCCGGGTACTTGTCCATCTCCCGATTGATGGCCCGCACATCCGCCCGGATGCCGTAAGGCAGCACCTCCTTGAATTTTTCATACCCCTCCGGGTCAAAAGAGCGGTACTCCGAGGCCACATACCGCCAATAATACAGGTGCCCGATATACTGTAAATAAGGTTCATCGGACTCCGTGCAGGCAAGGTACGCCAGAAAATTGCAGGTGCCCTCGTCGCCAAATCCACAGGCGTGCGATAGTTCGTGTGCCAGCACAAACGGCAGTTGCAAATGGTGCAGGCCCGCATCCACGTTGCCCTCCCCCACGAAAGGAATGTACACGCCCGCCGTACTGATGTGCAGCAACACGCCCTTGGGCCGCAGCGTCCGTGCCCTCACCTTGCCCGGCATGGCGTACCCATGCGCCCGCAGCACTTTCCCCAGCGCCGCCCGCATCCGGGCCTCCGGGTTCGGGGAAATATGTTGCATGGCCACCGTGCTGTCCGGCGCTTCCGGCAGGCCGGCCCGGTGTTGCAGCACCTCGGTCGTCACGGCCAGCAGTTCGTCCCGCAACTCGCTCACCGTCAGCGGTCTGGGTGAAATACCGAGCTTTTCCTCCAGCAGCACCCGCCCGTAGTTGAAGCCCCAGAGCAGTTGGAAAAAAAAAACCACGCCCCCCGCAAAAGCCAGCAGCGACAGCGCCGCCCTCCCCAGCCGTTTCCGCCAGGTCAAATCGCTTTTAAAAAAACTGCGGAGCCGCCAGGCTGCCCACCCGGCCAGCAAAAAGAACAAAACATACGCCGAGGCAAAAGGCCACCAGCTGTTCAGCCCGGTAAAAAACCACCGCACCACCACGAAAATGCCCCGGCTGTACGACCGCTCCACCACCTCCGCCGGTGCGAGGTTGCCCACCACGATGGTCAGCACCCCCAACCAAATCCACACGGCTTTTTGATTAAAAAACAGTTGTCGATAGTTCACTGGCAACGCTGTTTGTTTCAAAATTTTAAAAAAAACACCTGGCATGATGGGGCACGGATTTTATTGGATAGTTGCCATTAATAAAAATCCGTGTCATCCGCTCAAATCCGTGTCCCATCACACCGCATTTGTAAAACCTTTCGCAAATTTGCGGCAATTCCATTTCCCCGTATTAAAAATCGCACGATGGTTCACCGAATAAAAACTGTATGCCTCACGGCGCTGCTGCCCGTTGTCCTGCATTTCATCGCCTGCGGCAACGACCAGCCCGCCGACCATGACGCCGCCCTGCCCGAAAACCTCGACCAGGCCGGCAACCTCACCGAAGCTGAGTCCGCCGAACTGGCCGCCGCCAAAGGAAAATCGGCTACGCTCGTCAGCCCCCAAGACCTGTTGGCCAAAGTCAAAGCCGACACTGCCGCCGTGCTCGTCGTCAACTTCTGGAAAACGGACTGCCTCGCCTGCATCAACCTCCAGCAGCACCTGCAAAACCTGCAAAACAAAAACGGCGAGGAAAAAATACACCTGCTCGCCGTCAACCTCGATGACGAGGCCAACACCGCCACCGTCAACCTTGTGCTGCGCAAAGCTGGCATTGCCGCCGATGTTTTGCAGGTAAAAAAAGGCACCGATAACAACTGGCGCAACAGTTTTTCCGGCGGCTGGCAAGGCAACGTCCCCGCCGTTTTCATCCAAAGCAAAGACGGCCTTAAACAATTCCACTCCCGTGAACTCTCCGAGGAGGAGTTGGGGGCGATGCTGCAACCGCTGCTTTTGTAATTAGGAATTTGGTATTAGGTATTGGGAATTAACCGCTCAATACCCAATACCAAATTCCCAATATCCAATTTCATGAAATACCGCACAATGGGCCGCACAGGCTTCCAAATCAGCGAAATCGGCTACGGCATGTGGGGCCTGGCCGGTTGGAAGGACACCGACCCACAGGAAGTCCAGCAGTCGCTCGACCGCTCGGTGGAGTTGGGACTCAACTTTTTCGACACCGCCTGGGCCTACGGCGACGGTCTGAGCGAGCAAATCCTCGGTCGTTTGGTCAAAGACCACCCCAACAAGCGGCTCTACGTCGCCTCGAAAATCCCTCCCAAAAACCGACGCTGGCCTTCAAAGCCGGAGTTTGCTTTTGAGGATGTTTTTCCTTCGGAATACATCACCGAATACGTGGACCGCAGCTTGCAAAACCTCGGCCTTGAGCAAATCGACCTGATGCAGTTCCACGTCTGGGAAGATGCCTGGGCTGACCGGGACGACTGGAAAGAAACCATCCGGCGCATCAGCCAGCAGGGCAAAGTAGCCCGCTGGGGTATCAGCATCAACCGCTGGGAACCCGACAACAGCCTCCGAACCCTCCGCACCGGCCTCATCGACGCTGTGCAGGTCATCTACAACATCTTTGACCAAAACCCGGAGGACCACCTTTTCCCGCTCTGCCGGGAGTTGAACATCGGCGTCATCGCCCGCGTCCCCTTCGACGAGGGCACGCTCACGGGCCTGATGTCCAAGGACATGACCTTCCCGCCCGACGATTGGCGGGCGACTTACTTCGTAAAAGAAAACCTGGATGCCTGCGTGGACAGGGCCGAGGCGCTCCGCCCCTACGTGCCCCCCCGCATGACGATGGCTGAAATGGCCATCCGTTTCATCCTCAGCAACCAAGATGTGGCCACCACGATACCGGGCATGAGGAAGCTGCGCCACGTGGAGGCTAACATTGGTTGCAGCGATGGGATTGGGTTGAAATACGATACCTTGTTTGAGTTGAAAAAACATCGGTGGGACAGGACACCGACGAGTTGGAGCCAGTGAGGATTTTATCAGTTGTACACAACAAAAACAACCCTGTTAGCGCCTCGAGGCGCTAACAGGGTTGTTTTTGTTTCGGTGTATAACTGTCAATGTTAAAATGCTTTCAACATTTCCCGGTTAAAAGTCCACTCTGGCGTAAACAATTCCTCTCCAAAATCGGCGCCGTACCACGGGCTTAATTCTGCATCGTTCGGATTCACCAGCACATGAATCTCCTGCGCTGGCATATAGCTCTGGGCGAGCATAAAAACCTTTTCGC
>JACRAN010000026.1 GCA_016234735.1 Bacteroidota bacterium
ACATACTCGGTCGGTCCGCCCCGGGGGCCGGCATTGGCATAGTTCTGTTCCGGCGTAACCAGCCGCAGATTGCACCACCGATTGTTCAGGGTATTGTGGTCAATGTGGTCCACGACCATGCCCTTCGGCGGCTGCATGATGTCCCGGTGCATGGGCGGCAGTTGGTTCATCAGGCGCCTCACCTGCTCGAAAACATCCTGCCCGGCGGCTGCTTCGTAGGGCGTGGCCGAGTGGTCGAGCAGGTCGAACCCTGCACGCATGGGTTGCAGGCGCTGGTGCTTCGAGCGCAGTTTGTCAATCGACAGGTTCCGGGTGGCGGTGATGCACCATGCCTCGATATTGGTGACGGCATCCATGTGCTGCCGGTTGTTCCAGAGTTTGATGAACACCTCCTGCACCACGTCTTCGGCCTCCGCCGACTGCCCCACCATGCGCAGGGCAAAGCGGAAAAGCCGGTTTTTTATCGGCAAAATGTTCGTTTTGAAGTCGTGGTGATTCATTTCAAATGGCAGACGGTAAGGTTTTGAAGTTTGTTACAGGTGTAGAATTTTCCTAAAAAAAAAACGTTCGTTTGAGGATATAAAATTAAGCGAATTCGCCGGCTTTGGGCGGTGGATGGTACTTACATGAAAAAAATCCGGCAGGGAAGCCGGTAAAATGGATAGTTCGTACTATCTCGGCACAACACTTTTCCCCGGCTGAAACAAGGAAGCCCTGCACACCATGAGAGGACTATCAATCGGAAAGCCATCGTTTTCCCCCAACACGACAACCATTGATACCTCAACGAAAAATACTCCGTGTACTGAACCTCATCAGGCTGCTTCGGGAACCTTTTCCGAAGACGGTCAAACAACTGTCCCTACTGCTGGAATGCGACGAACGCACTACCTACCGCTACCGTGACCTGCTTGGTGAACTTACGCTTTGGCAAAATATCAATCTCGAACTGTTCAAAAAATCGGAGCTCCTGCCGCTGGCGGACGAACTGGCCGAAAAATCAATAACAACATGCGTGAAATTGAAAATAACTCCGTCCCTCCGTGTCCCGTGGCAATAAAAACCTGACTTTTGCCCTACAAAAAATTACCATGTTCAAACAAGTCGAACACATCGGCATCGCCGTAAAAAACTTGGAAGCGGGCAACGAATTGTATGAAAAACTGCTCGGCATCGGTCACTACAAAATCGAGGAAGTAGCTTCGGAGCAGGTGGTTACGTCCTTTTTTCAGACCGGCGAAACGAAGCTGGAACTGCTGGAAGCCACTTCACCGGACAGCGCCATCGCCAAGTTCATCGAAAAGCGGGGAGAAGGGCTGCACCACATCGCCTTCGAGGTGGAGGACATCCTGGCGGAGATGCAACGACTTGAAAACGAGGGATTTACGCTGCTGAACAAGGAACCGAAACGGGGCGGTGACAACAAACTCGTGTGCTTCGTTCACCCGAAATCCGCCAATGGGGTGCTGGTGGAGTTGTGCCAAAGCGTGGCAGGGATGAGGGATGAGGGATGAGGGATGGGTTCAGGTTTCATGGGTGGCCCTTCGCAGCCGGTCGTTGATGGCCCGGCCAAGCCCTTCCTCTGGCAGCCACTCCGTCAAAATCACCTCCGCTCCGCAAGCATCCGCCTGGCGCATGGTGCTGAACAAATGCTTCGCCGCCTCGTCGAGGTTGGCGGCTTTGGAGAGTTGAAAACGGAAGTCGGCGGCCACGTCCTCCATGTTTTCCCCGAAAGCTATCACTGCTATTTTTTGGTTCGAAAAACGCCGGGCCAGCGTCACGGCATCGCCCACGAATAGCGGCGTGGCAGTGGCGTAATGGCTTTTCAACTGCCCCGGTGCGACGGGGTGTTCCTCCACGCCCGTCTTCAGCAGCACTTTTTTGCCGAGCGCCCGTTCGATGTCCTCCACCGACACTCCACCCTGCCGCCGGACGATAACCTGCTGATTATCAAAGTCAACGATGGTCGATTCGAGGCCGATTTCGCAGGGGCCGCCATCGAGGATGTACGGGATTTTGCCGTTCAGCCCCTCGAAAACATGCTGCGCCGTCGTCGGGCTGACGTAGCCGAATGGGTTGGCGCTGGGCGCTGCCAACGGGAAGTCGAGTTGAAGCAGCAACTCCCTCGTGAGCGGATGCGCTGGCAGGCGGATGGCCACTTTCGGGCTGCCTGCGGTAACGAGGTCGGGTATTCGGTATTGGGTATTCGGTATTGGCGGGTGCTTCTTCAACAAAAAAGTAAGTGGGCCGGGCGTGAATTTTTTGGCCAAAACCTCAGCATCGGCAGGGATTTCCATCACGTATTTTTTGACGGCCTCCCAGTCCGGCAGGTGGATGATGAGGGGGTTGAACTGCGGGCGGTTCTTGGCTTTGAAAATGCGCAGCACAGCATCCTCGTCGAGGGCATTGGCCGCCAAGCCGTATACGGTTTCGGTGGGGATGGCGACGAGGTGGCCGTTTTTCAGCAGGTTGGATGCATATTTTAGGTCTGTTCCAATTTTTGTGTTCAACATTTATGCTTTTCACTTTTTCCCAATCAGGAACTTTGCCCCAATGCCAAGGCTAAACATATCGAAATCTTTTTTGCCTGTGCTCATGGTATAAATTCCCAAATCAACCCCAATCTGCATTTTCTCGCCGTATAAGAAGCCCAAATTTGCGCCATAAAAGTCGAGATTGTCTGTATCAAAAGTTGTGTAACTGTAGCTGCTCAAAAAAGTCAGCGCATAACTTGGATTGCAATACACGGCAAATTTTTCGGATGGATGAATTGAAGCAAATATTTGTGATTGAAGATACTTGCCACCTAAAGCAAAACCAGCACCCAACCCAGCCGCAAGTGAAAATTGGTCATCGTGATTGTAGAAGTTGTATTTTCCATTTATCCCAAACCTTGCCGAGCCTAAGCTTATTCCAAAATCAAATCTATCGGTGATACCAAATTTAGAATCAATTTCAAGCGCAAGTGCATGTTCCTCAATTTCGTAAATATCCTCCCCATTGTCGTTTGGAATAATAGTCCAATTTGGCGTATTTTTTATTTGATTTAGAGATGTCATCAACTCCACTTTGCCATCCCCTGTAGTACGGCCAGTCTGAAAACCGGCCAGGTTCATATAGCAGCGCAATGTGAGGCACATGATGCACCAAGCAGCAACCAAATAGAAGAATAATCGCTTTATTTTCATGTGGCAAGTTAATTTTTCAAGTTGTTTTCCACCCCCACCAACCGCCCCTCAATCCCACCCTGTCGCACTTCCAGCTTCGCAATCTGCACCGCCTCCCGTTCCAGCATGGCATCGAAATCGGCGAAATTGGCGTCGATTTTCTGCTTGATGGCCGTCACGTAGGTGCGCAGCTTGCCGGAAAGCTCGGAGGCCAGCAGGCTGCGGCCATTGGCGATTTCCAACTGGTAGCCCACCATGATTTTGCGCTTTTTGGCCGCCGACGTGAACCCGGCGAACAGTACGCCCACCGCCGTCAATATTCCCCCGGTTACGTCAAAGACCGCTAATTTGGTCACGGCGGCGAGGATGATGCCTACCACCGCCAAACCACTGCCAGTGGCGATGCTGGCCGAGCCTGGTTTTTTGTCGGGGAAAAGCTGGTCGGCACTGAAGTTCTCCGGGCGGTTGAGAAAGCGGGTGAAGGTCTCCTGCAACTCCTGCATCACGTTGGCCCGGCGCTCGGCGATGTCGCTGAAAATGTCGTGGTTGTTCCGCAAAATCGTCTCGCTGGCATTGATTTTCAGGTCGATCATCTTCGCCATCTGCTGGATGCTGTCGGCGAGGTCGGCCACGTTGTCGTTCAACTTGTTTTGCAGTTCGAGGTGGAGTTGCTGGTCGAGTTCCCGTGCCAGCCCTTCGAGCCACTCCTGCGCCCCGGCTTTTTTGGTGAAAATACCGGCGATGGTGCGCTTGAGCAGCGAGAAAAACGAGAGGCCGTCGGCCAGTTCTTCCTCCTTCGTCAGCGTGATGCGGTCGTACCCGCCCACCAGGTTTTCCACCAGCATGTCCACCTGCCGCAGCGACTTAACTTCCTGTTTTTCAAGGGTTTCCGTCACGTCCTGGCGGAAGGCGGTGTCTGCCTCCCACTGCCGTTTCCGGTCTTCGATGCCCTTGCCGATGCGCTCGTTGAGGTTGCGGCAGGTGCTGATATTGTTCTGCATTTTCAACACCGGGGCCTTGCCGCCGGTGATGTTTTCCCGGATGTATTCCCGCAACGGCAGGAACCCGCTCGCCAAAAAGTCGCCCTCCTGCTCCAGCTTGGCCGACACGGCGAAGATATGCGGCGCATCGATGTCTTTTTTAATCGCATGGTCGTACACGCCTTTCACGTTCACAGACAGGTCGTTTTCCTCCATCAAATCTTTTTGTTGCAGCACAAAAATCACCTTGCGCCGCCACTCGGCATGGATGAAGTCGAAGAACGCCCACGCCGACTGCCGGTACGGGTTTTTTGCTTCGAAAACAAACACGATGAGGTCGCTGGCGGGGATGAACCGCTCGGTGATTTCCTGGTGGTGCTCCACGATGGTGTTGGTGCCGGGCGTGTCCACGATGGCGATTTCTTTCAGGATTTCGACGGGCTGCGTGATTTTTTTCAGGTAGGGGTTGATGGTGATGACCTCCTCCCGCTCGCCCCAAATCACCTGCTGGATGGTGTCGGTCATGGGTTGCGGAGCAACCCGGCAAATCTCCTTGCCCGTTGATAACAAGGCGTTTATGAAGCTGCTTTTCCCTGCCTTCACCTCCCCGACGATGACGAACATGAACGGTTCGTTGATGCGGTTGCGCAGGTCGCTGACGATGCGGCGAAGCTCCTCGTGGCCGATGTCCACCGTGAGGTCGTGCAGGTCTTTGACGATTTCGTCGATGTGGGAGCGCAGGGTCTGGAGTTTATCGTCGAGGATTTTTGTCATAAATGGGCAGGTTTAGGAGGAGGTTTAGAAGGTTTAGTAACGTGTGCGAAATAACATGTTCAGAAGGTGCAGCAATCAACTTCCTCAACCTTCTAAAGCCAAGCACAAGTGCATTTTATTTTGCGCTCGTCAATTACGGCTTTAATAAAACGAGCGTACATTCTCATTGTTTCAATCAATTTTGCGGCACAATTGATAAAAATCTCCACCTGGTGCAGGGTAGGGTAGAAGATGCCCCCTCCGCACATCGCCGAGATAGCCCGGCCCATCAAGGAGACGGGCACTGGCGGGATAGAAGTTGGAGGCATTGCAAAGTGAACTTATCGGGTGATGATGGAGGAATAAAAAAATCCGTTTCCATCCGCTCCATCCGCCCGATAGCTATCGGGGTCGTTTTCCAATCCTATCACCCCCCGCCCCGAAAAATACCTTTCCCTGCCTCCTGACATTTTGTCACACCTTTCCGCAATCTTGCTATCTTTGCCGTCCTAAATTTTCTACCACCATGTACGACAGCAATCCGACCCTGACCGGCCTCGTGAAAAAGATAGACGAGGCGAAGCAGGGGGAAGTTTTTTTCAAGGAAAAGCCTGCACCGGAGGGTGATGACGAAGGCACCGGCAAGCACTTCTACATCGAGAGCTACGGCTGCCAGATGAATTTCAGCGACAGCGAAATCGTGGCGAGCATCCTTTCGGAGGTAGGCTACCGGCCCACCCGCCACCTCGAAACCGCCGACCTCATCCTCGTGAACACCTGCTCCATCCGGGAGAAGGCAGAGGAAACCGTGCGCCAGCGGCTCCGGGTTTTTGATAAAATGAAGCGCCAGCGCCCCGGCACCATGGTCGGAGTGCTCGGCTGCATGGCCGAGCGGTTGAAAAGCAAGTTCCTGGAAGAAGAAAAACTCGTGGACCTCGTCATCGGCCCAGATGCGTACCGTGACCTGCCCAACCTCGTGGCCGGAGCAGAGGAGGGCGAGCGTGGCGTCAACGTTTTCCTCTCCAGGGAAGAAACCTACGCCGACATCAGCCCGCTGCGTTTGGACAGCAACGGCGTCACTGCCTTCATCTCCATCATGCGGGGCTGCGACAACATGTGCTCGTTCTGCGTCGTGCCGTTCACACGCGGACGGGAGCGCAGCCGGGACTGTTTCAGCATCGTGACCGAAGCACAGGATTTGTACGAAAGGGGCTATCGGGAAGTGACGCTGCTCGGCCAAAACGTGGACAGCTACAAATGGCAAAACCCTGAAAATGAGCAGGTTGTAAATTTTGCGCAGCTACTCGAAATGGTGGCGAAAGTGCATCCCGACCTTCGGGTACGCTTCTCCACCTCGCACCCGAAGGACATCACCGACGAGGTGCTGCACACCATTGCCCGCTACGAAAACATCTGCAAGTACATCCACCTGCCCGTGCAGAGCGGCAACTCCGCCGTGCTCGATCGCATGAACCGCACCTACGACCGGGCATGGTACATGGAGCGGGTGCAAGCCATTTACCGCATCATCCCGGAATGCGCCATCAGTTCGGACATCATCGCAGGTTTTTGCGGCGAGCAGGAGCACGAGCACCAGGACACCGTGAGCATGGTCGAATGGGCGAATTACAGCATGTCGTACATGTTTTGCTACTCCGAACGCCCCGGCACAATGGCCGCCCGGAAGTACGAGGACGACGTGCCGGAGGAGGTGAAAAAATGCCGCCTCCAGGAAATCGTGGACAAGCAAAGCGAGGTTTCGCTGCGCAACAACAAGGCTGACATCGGCAAAACGTTCAAGGTGCTCATCGAGGGCGATTCCAAAAAGTCGGACCGGGAGTTCAAGGGCCGCAATTCGCAGAACAAAATGATGGTGTTCCCGAAGGTAAACAACTTAAAACCAGGCAATTACGTGTGGGTGAAGGTGACGGGGGCCACGAGTGCGACGCTGATGGGCGAAGTCAGTTTTCCTTGATTTACGATTTACGACTGACGATTTACGAGTGGGGACAATACCTTTTGCAAAATGACTTGCTATGACCAATGACCAATTGAAAAAGCGGTTCAAAGATTTTTCCATCTCCGTCATTCTATTTTTGAAGGGATTGCCAGACAGTTTTGAAATCAGGACTATCCGCAATCAAATGGTAAGATATGGAACTTCTCCGGGAGCAAATTACCGAGCAGCTTGCAGGGGCAAATCAGGGGCTGATTTTATCAACAAACTGAAAATGGTGGAGGAGGAATTGGATGAAACCCAATATTGGTTAGAGTTGGTTGTGGCAATTTTACCGGAAAAGAGAAACGAGGCAGGCATTATTTGGAAGGAAGCCGATGAACTGCTTGCGATTGTCGTGTCCTCCATAAAAATCAAAAGAGACTCAACCAAAAAATAACTCTGGTCATTGGAAAAACCTTTACAGAATTGGATTTGCCCCAATCGTAAGTCGTCAATCGTAAGTCGTCAATAACAAACATGTCCACAACACAATCCATAAAACAGCGCTTCGGCATCATCGGCACCTCGCCGCTGCTCGAACGGGCGTTGGACACGGCGGCCCGTGTCGCCAACACGGACCTCACCGTGTTGATTACGGGTGAAAGTGGTGTGGGAAAGGAGAACATTTCCAAAATCATCCACGCGCTCAGTGCCCGCAAGCACAACCAGTTCATTGCCGTCAACTGCGGCGCCATCCCCGCCGGAACCATCAACTCCGAACTGTTCGGCCACGAAAAAGGCGCATTTACCGGGGCCGTCAACGACCGAAAAGGGTACTTTGAAACCGCCGACACCGGCACCATTTTCCTGGATGAAATTTCGGAAATGCCGCACGACACGCAGGCTTACCTGCTGCGGGTGCTGGAGTCGGGCGAGTACATCCGGGTAGGCTCGTCGAAGGTGGAAAAAACCGATGTACGGGTCATCACCGCCACCAACGTTGACCTGGAGGAGCGGGTGCGCAAGGGCAAGTTCCGGGACGACCTCTACTACCGCCTCAACACGGTGCCCATCCATGTGCCGGCGCTGAAAGACCGCCGGGAAGACATCCACCTGCTGTTTCGCAAGTTTGCGATGGACATGGCCGAGCGCTACCGCATCGACCCGGTGCGCCTCGACGAACAGGCCCGGCAACTGCTGGAAACCTATCGCTGGCCGGGCAACATTCGGGAACTGAAAAACGTGGCGGAGCAAATCTCCGTGCTCTCCGAAAACAGACTGCTCACTGCCGAAGAGTTGATTCAGTTCGTGCCGAACATTGCGAAGCGCAACCTGCCCGCCATCGCCGACCAGGATGGGCGAGGCGGCGAAGGTTTGCAGGAGCGGGAAATCCTGTTCAAGTTCTTGTTTGAAATGAAAAACGACCTCAACGACTTGAAAAACCTGGTGTTCGAGCTGGTCCGCCAGAACGACCTGACCATGCCGGACACCAGCAGTTACAGGGGTTTGCAGGCTTCGGCACACCCATCAACTGCGCTTTCAAGGCATGAATTCCAACCCCGGGAGGCCGTTTTTTCCGCTGCCCACGACGACCAACCGGATGGCTACAAACCCATCATCATCGACAAATCGGAGAAGGATTTCCACAAGGCCGAGGTGGTAGAAGCCAGCCTCAACTTGTTCGACATGGAAAAAGACCTCATCCTGAAAGCCCTGAAAAAACATGGCAACCGCCGCAAGGAAGCCGCCACCGACCTCGGCATCTCGGAGCGGACATTGTACCGAAAAATCAAAGAGTACGAGTTGGGGTGAGTGCTCGCGAGGAGGATTGGAACGCGGATTGAGCGGATTCTGCGGATTTGAACGGATTCATTTTTTTTTCGCCAGATGTCAACTTTCGTTGAGATTTCAAAAAGGTTTGGGACAAGTTTTTATTTACCCAATCACTTAATCTAAAATCCGTTTCAATCCGTTGCATCCGTTCAATCCGTGTTCCAATCCTCCTCGCGAGCACTCACGCTCACACACCTTCAAACCCGCAACTTCTATGAACAAGACATCTATCCTATTGGTCATTTTTTGCCTCCCGGCAATTGTTTTTTCGCAAACCCTGCCAACACCTGCCAGTGAGCGCATCCAAAGTTTTGAAAAACGGGGTGCGCTGCTCGACCAGTCCCTCGTTGCCAACGTGCCGTTCAAGTCCATCGGCCCCACCGTGTTCAGCGGCAGGGTGACGGATGTGGCTGTTTCGGAAACCGACCCCAGCCATTTTTACGTGGCCTACGCCTCCGGCGGGTTGTGGAAAACCGAAAACAACGGCCAATCCTTCTCCCCCGTTTTCGACAACGAAATGGTGATGAGCATCGGCGACATCGCCGTGGACTGGCAACAGAATGTGGTCTGGGTGGGCACCGGCGAGGTGAATTCCAGCCGCAGCAGCTACTCGGGCACCGGCATGTTCCGCAGCAGCGACGGCGGTAAAACATGGGAACATCGCGGCCTCGGCGAGAGCCACCACATCGGCAGGATTCTCCTGCACCCGACCGATACGAACACGCTCTGGGCAGCAGCGCTTGGCCACTTGTATTCGCCCAACAGCGAGCGGGGCGTTTTCAAAACCACCGACGGCGGTGCGACATGGCGGCAGGTGCTGTTCGTCAATGAAAACAGCGGGGCCGTTGACCTCGTCGCCGACCCGCAGGACCCCAACACGCTCTACGCCGCCACCTGGCACCGGGAGCGCCGGGCCTGGGATTTCGTGGAAGCGGGCACAGGCTCCGGCATTTTCAAAAGCACCGACGGCGGCGAAACCTGGGCAAAGATTTCAGGCACCGAAAGCGGCTTCCCCGATGGCGAAGGCACAGGCAGGATTGGCCTCGCAGCTGGTGTGCAGAATGGTTCGACCGTCGTTTTTGCCATCCTCGACAACCAGAACCGCCGCCCGAAGGAGGCCGTTGAAGAAAAAAAGGAGTTGACCAAAGACGAGCTTCGCAACATGACGAAGGAAGCGTTTTTGAAACTCGAAAAAGACAAGGTGAAAACCTTTCTCAGCGACAACGGTTTTCCCGAAAAATACAGCGTGGACAAGGTTTTCGGGATGGTGAAAACCGATAAAATCAAGCCATTGGCGCTGGTGGAATACGTGGAAGATGCCAACACGCAGATGTTCGACACGCCCGTGGTTGGGGCGGAGGTGTACCGCAGCACAGACGGCGGGAAGTCGTGGAAAAAAACGCACGAGGGCTACCTCGACGATATTTTTTACAGCTACGGCTACTACTTCGGGCAGGTCAGGGTGTCGCCGCAGGATGCCGACAGGCTCTACATTTTCGGGGTGCCGGTGCTGAAATCGGAGGACGGTGGCAAGACCTGGAAATCCATCGGCGGCGACAATGTGCATGGCGACCACCATGCCCTGTGGATGAACCCGAACCGGCCCGGCCACCTCGTGCTCGGCAACGACGGCGGCATCAACATCAGCTACGACGACGGCAAAAATTGGGTGAAATGCAACACCCCGGCCGTCGGTCAGTTTTACTCGATAGCAGTGGACATGGCCAAAAACTACAACGTGTACGGCGGCTTGCAGGACAATGGCGTTTGGGTAGGCCCGCACACCTACGAGGCTGGCGTGGACTGGCAAGGCTCCGGCCACTACCCGTACAAGGCGCTGATTGGTGGCGACGGGATGCAGGTCACCATCGATTCGAGGGACAACGAGACGGTGTACACTGGCTCCCAGTTTGGCAACTATTACCGTGTCAACAAAACGACGGAGGAGACGAAGCGCATCACTCCCGCGCATGAACTCGGCGAGCGGCCCCTCCGCTGGAACTGGCAGACCCCCATCCACCTGAGCAAACACAACGAGGACATCCTCTACATCGGCTCAAACAAGCTGCACCGCTCGTTCAACCAGGGCAAGGATTTCGAGGCTATTTCCGGCGACCTGACGAAGGGTGGCCAGCCTGGCGACGTGCCCTTCGGCACCCTCACCGCCATCCACGAGAGCCAGTTGAAGTTTGGCCTGATTTACACCGGCTCCGACGACGGGCTGGTGTATGTGACCAAAGATGCTGGCAATACCTGGACGAATATTTCGGCGAACCTTCCCAACGGCCTGTGGGTGAGCCGGGTGCAGGCATCGGCGTACGAGTTGGGCCGGGTTTATTTGTCGCTCAATGGCTATCGGCAGGATAATTTTGACGCACTTGTTTTTGTGTCTGAAAATTACGGGGAAACCTGGCAGCGCATTGGCACCGACCTGCCACAGGAGCCGGTCAACGTGGTGCGGGAAGACCCGAAAAACCCCGACCTGCTGTACGTCGGTACCGACCACGGGCTGTACATTTCGCTCGACCGGGGCTTGAATTTTATGATGATGAACAAAAACCTGCCCGCTGTGCCGGTGCATGATTTGGTGGTGCATCCCCGTGAAAACGAGTTGGTGGTGGGCACGCACGGCAGGTCGATGTACTTAGCCGATGTGCAGCAGGTGCAGCAGTTGAAAGACAGCATTTTGCAGCTTGAAATTTTTGTTTTTGACCTCCAAAAAACGAGGTACCGTGCCAACTGGGGCAACAAGGGGTACACCTGGAGCGAAAAAGTTTCCGAACCAACCATTGAATTGCCTGTTTTTACAAAAAGCGCAGGCAAGTTGAAAATCACGGTCCTGTCCGGCGAGTTGAAGTTGAAAAGTTGGGAAACTGATGTTTCTAAGGGGCTGAACTACCCGGTGTACCATGCCGAAATTTCGGACACAGCCGTGTCTTCTTTTGAAAAACAACTGAACGAAAAACGCAAAAAAGACGAACCGGAAATCAAGCAGAAAAAAGCCAAAAACGGGAAATATTATCTCCAGAAAGGCACGTATAAAGTTATTTTTGAAAAGGACGGAAATAAGATGGAAAGTAAATTGATAATCGAATGAACCGTCGCAACAAAATGTAGAATGGCCAAAGTAATGGTATTTATTGACGGCACCTGGTTGTACTCCAACCTGCGCAGCCTCGGCGAAGATTTTCAGATTGATTACGGGAAACTGCCCCAAGCCGTCGGGAAGCAAATCGCCCAAAAGTTGGGCGACCGGAGCGTTGACATCGTGCGGATTTTCCTGTTTGGTTCCAATGCCACCAATTACCTGAACGCCGACGAAGAAATGGTGAAACGGAGGCGCGTGTTCTACGACGTGCTTCGGGAGGAGTACAACTACGAGGTGGAGGTATATCTCGTGGACTACCGGGGGCGGCGTCTCAAACGCAAAGACCGGCACCCGGACGACGATTTCAGTCCGCAGGAAAAATGCGTGGACATTGCCCTCGCCTCGTCCATGCTCTACTTCGCCGCCCTGCCGCTGGCCTACGACATCGCCATCCTCATCGGTGGCGACCGGGACTACCTGCCCGTGCTCCAGAAAGTACGCCTGCTCGGCAAACGGGTCGCCATCGCCAGCATCCACGGGGCTTGTTCCTATGAATTGATGGAAGGCAAGAACCTCAAGGGGGTGCGGGATTTCGATGTCATCTGGCTCAGTGACCTGCTCGACGACATCCGATTGGTGCCGGAAGCGCGGGAAATTATATGCAAATCGCCGTTCCACGTCGGCCCCAACCCCGTGAAAACCGACGAGTTTATCCGTAAAAACAGGGCATTCTACTGCTACGTTTGCCGGGAGAAACTGCGCAAAGAACGGCCCTCTTTGGACGTCGATTTCGAGGAGGAACCCGCGTACCAGGAGCCGGAACCGGCCAATGGCAACGGAAAAAAAATAGAGCCTGCCCTCCCCGAACCCGCCAAACCCGGCAGCCTCCACACTGGCGACAGCTACACCGGCGTGGTGAAACGGCTCATGGAGTTTTGCGGCTTCATCGGCTCACCGATGGGCGATTTTTACTTCGGAATGGACGACTGTACCAGCGACACCGACTTTTACAAACTCCGGCCCGGCAGCCCGGTGGAATTCATCATTTCGAGGTTGCCCAACAAGCAGTACCGGGGCAAGGAAGGCAACGGCAACGCCGAAGAAGTGGCGATGGTGGTGGAGTATTGAAGAAAAAAATGCGAGCGATGAAACCCCTGATTTCGGTTTTTTTTTCGTGTTTGGTTGGCTTCGCAACGGCCTTCGGGCAAGAGGCGGAGCGATGTGCCACCCGGCACACGGAGCCAGTTTTGCCGAAGGAAGTCGAATCTCCGGGCGTTTCCACCCGCTCCGTCGTAACCATTCCGGTGGTGGTGCATGTGGTGTGGAACACGGCGGCGGAAAATATTTCCAATGAACAAATTCTCTCCCAAATCGATGTGCTGAACGAGGATTACTCAGCGCAAAACGTTGAAATTCCGAACGTCCCCGCTGTTTTTCAACCGCTCATCGCCGATGTGGAATTTCAGTTTTGCCTCGCCCAAAAAGACCCCGACGGCAACCCGACCACCGGCATCACCCGCACGTTCACCAGCAATTCCATCGGCATCGGCGGCACCGTCAACATCCACCACAGCTCGATGGGCGGCCACGATGCCTGGAACCCCGACAAGTATCTGAACATTTGGGTCGCCAAATTCGCAGGCGGGCTGGGGGGCGTGGCATCCTTCCCCGGCGAGGGGCCAGCCGATGAGCAGGGCGTGGAAATCAATTTCCTGCAATTCGGCAACTTCGGCACCGTCGCCCCGCCGTACCACCTGGGCCGCACCTGCACCCACGAAATCGGGCACTACTTCAACCTCGAACACCTCTGGGGACCGAACTTCAACAGTTGCTGCGACGAAGACGATGGCGTGGCCGACACACCAAATTCCTGCGAAAACTACCTGAGCCAGTGCCCCACGCACCCGACGTTCTCCTGCACCCAGCCGGACATGTTCATGAATTTTATGAACTACACCGACGATGCCTGCATGGCCATGTTTTCCAAAGGCCAGAAGGAACGGATGCTGGTGGCGCTGAACACCTTCCGCCCCGGCCTCCTCGATTCCGATGCTTGTTCTTCGGTGGGAGTGGGCGAGCAGGTTGCTTCTTCGGAGTTGGTCATTTTTCAAAACCCGGCGGACGAGATGCTGGGTTTTGAAATCAAGACAGATGAAATTGGCGATTGGCAGGTCACACTCACCAGCGCCATCGGCCAGAAGGTTTTTGAAAAAAACATCCCGTCGAATCACATTTGGCAGGAGGGCTGTGATTTTCTGCCGTCAGGAATTTACTTTTTGGCAGTCAAACAAGGTGATGCAGTGTTGGTAAAACGGGTGGTGATTCTGTGAATTCTGAAATTCTGCAAATTCTGATTCGGACTATTATTTCTTCTCAAACTTATCCCCCGGTACCCAGGCAGGAGTGGCGGTTTTGTTGGCAATCAGGTTGGCGGCCCGCACGTACGCCTGGCAGAACCGCAGCAGGTAATCGTAGCCGATGGAGTCGGCATTGTCCGCTGCCTGGTGGTAATATTTGTACACTTCATCGTTCATTTTGGTGATGCCCGGCGCAAAATCGATGGCCGGGATTCCTTTTTTTGCAAACGAAATATTGTCGGAGCGCTCGTACAGGTTTTGTTCGGGGGCCGGGTCGCCGAGCAGCGTGAGGGAAGTCATTTTGGCGGCCTGCTCCAGTTCCGCATCGGTGTTGGTGCGGCCCAGGCCGATGACGGTGACGTGGGCGGTCGTGTTGTAGCCTGCCCCGTCGTTGTTCAGGTTGAACACCATTTTTTCGAGCGGGATGAGCGGGTGGTCGGCATACCATTTGCTGCCGAGCATCCCCATCTCCTCTGCCGTGCAGGCCAGCAGCAGCACTGAGCGGCGGGGCGGGTGGGCGGCAAGTTCCTTCGCAGCCGCCAGCAGGGCCACGGTGCCCATGCCGTTGTCGCGGGCACCATTGAAAATGCTGTCCTGCGGCGTGTACGCTGCGCCGCCTTGCTTGCCGATGCCGATATGGTCGTAGTGGGCGCTCAACACCACGTACTCGTTTTTCAACACGGCATCGGTGCCTTCGATGATGCCGACTACGTTGAGGGCTTCGATATTTTCCGGCAGACTGGCGGTGACTTTCAGCCGGACACTCGTATTTTTTCCGATCAATTTGCCCGTCAAAGCGCCGGATTTGCTTTCCTGCACCCAGCCGTACACGATGCCAGGTTCGGCATCCATCCCCACAGTTCCCAATTGCATCCGCTCCTTGCCGAAGTAACCTTTTGAAAATGTCCAGGGAATGTTGACCCGGTACACCTCGAACAGCGCCAATGCGCCCCGCTCGGCAGCCAACCGCTGCTTCTCCGGCATGGCCTCGTACACGTCCATCGGGCTGCTGCTGTCCGGTTTGCCGGTGATGGTGAACACGATTTTTCCCCGCACATCCAAATCTTTGTAATCGTCCACACCGGTCGCTTCATCGACCCAGCCATACCCGGCGAAGACGGCCTCCGTTGCCGTTTCAATGGGTTTTCCATTGATAATCAGCAGGTTATCGCCAGCGTTGAACGTCTCCGACTCAACGGCGAGAATACCGTTGGGTGGCTTGACGATTTCAAACGGTACTTTTTGAAAAAAATCGGGCTGCCCCGGCGCAGGTTTCACCCCTGCCGATTGGAACTGGCGGGCGATGTAACCGGCAGCCAGTTGTTCGCCCTTGGAGGCAGTGCGCCGCCCGCCAAGCTCATCGGAGGCGAGGTATTTCAGGTGGTTTTCCAGTTCGGTTTTGTCAAAATTGAAATTTGACTGGGCAAACAGGACATTGAAAAAGAGCAAGAGAAAAAACGTGGCGATAGTATTTTTCATAAAAAAATGGAATTGAAAATTTTGCGGGGGCAATTTTAGCGCAAAACCACCACATCGGCGTTTTTTAGGTGAAATGAAGGGATGGTCAGGGCAATTTTAACAGCGCAAAAAACCCTCGCCTCGCTTATTTTTGCGCCGATTTAATCTTTCACTTCCAAACCTTGCGTTTTTTTAATGAAAAACTACCTGACACACGACCCCTGGAACATCATCGAAGAAGGTTTTCACCCCGACTACAACGAGGTTTCGGAAAGTTGCTTTTCCATCGGCAACGGCAAAATGGGGCAGCGGGCCAATTTCGAGGAGCAGTTCTCCGGCCAAACGCTGCCAGGGAGCTACATCGCTGGTATTTATTACCCCGACAAAACGAGGGTGGGGTGGTGGAAAAACGGCTACCCGGAGTATTTCGCCAAAGTGCTCAACTCGCCGAACTGGATTGGGATTGACATCAAATTGGACGGCGAGGTGCTGGATTTGGCCACTTGCAAAGTGAAGGATTTCCGGCGGGTGCTGAACATGAAGGAAGGCTACCTCGAACGCTCGTTCACCGCCAAACTGTTGAGCGGCAAGGAAGTGGCGGTGAAATCGACCCGGTTTTGCAGCGTGGTGGACACGGAAGTGGGAGCCATCCGTTACACCGTCAAACCGCTGAATTTTGACGGGAGAATCACGGTGACACCCTACGTGGACGGCGACGTGATGAACAAGGACACCAACTGGGACGAGGGTTTTTGGACAGAAATTGAAAAAACGGCCAAAAAACGCTCCTGCTTTGTCACCACCGAAACGAAGAAAACACAGTTCCAGGCTTGCGTGGGCATGAGGTTCAGCATTTTCAAAGGCAAGACCGAGCTTGAGTTTCCAACAACCACTACCCTCGAAGAAAAATATGCTGCCTGCTCCGCCACTGTGCGATGCAAGGCCAATGACGAGTTGGTAATTTATAAATATGCAGCGGTGGTTTCCTCGTTTTACCACGAAAAACCGAAGCTGCTGGAACGCTGCAAAAAAGTGGTGAAAAAAGCCTTCAAGAAAGGTTTTGAAAAACTGCTGAAAGAACATGCGGCGGCCTGGGCGGCCAAATGGGAGGAGGCGGACATCACCATCGAAGGCGATGTGGCGGCGCAGCAGGGCATCCGGTTCAATATTTTCCACCTCTACCAGACCTACTCCGGTGAGGACGAGCGGCTCAACATCGGCCCGAAAGGATTCACCGGCGAGAAGTATGGCGGCTCGACCTACTGGGACACCGAGGCGTACTGCCTGCCGTTTTACCTCGGCACCGCCGACCAGAAAATTGCCCGCAACCTGTTGATTTACAGGCACAAGCACTTGCAAAAGGCCATCGAAAACGCCGGAAAACTCGGCTTCAAAAACGGCGCTGCCCTCTACCCGATGGTGACGATGAACGGCGAGGAGTGCCACAACGAGTGGGAAATCACCTTCGAGGAAATCCACCGGAACGGGGCCATCGCCTACGCCATTTTCGACTACATCCGACACACCGGCGAGCAGTCCTACCTGGCAGAATACGGGCTGGAAGTGCTGATTGGCATCGCCCGGTTCTGGTCGCAGCGGGTGCATTGGTCCGTGCCGAAGCAGCAGTACGTGATGCACGGCGTGACGGGCCCGAACGAGTACGAAAACAACGTGAACAACAACTGGTACACCAACCTGCTGGCGGTTTGGAGCCTTGAGTACACGATGGAGGCGATGAAAACGGTGGAAGCAGAGGCTCCCGAAAAATACGCTTCGCTGCTGAAACGTCTCAACTTCGACCAAGCAACGGAAACTGTCGTGTGGAGCGAAATTGTAGCCAAAATGCACTTTCCGCAGCATGAAAAATCCGGCATCTTCCTGCAACAGGAGGGCTTCCTCGACAAGGAAATCCGCACGGTGGACGAACTGCCTGCGGAAGACCGCCCGCTCCACCAGAAATGGTCGTGGGACCGGATTCTGCGCTCCTGTTTCATCAAACAAGCCGACGTTTTGCAGGGGATTTACTTCTTTGAAGAGCGATTTTCGGAGGAAGAATTACGCCGCAATTTCGACTTCTACGAACCCCTCACGGTGCATGAAAGCAGCCTCTCGGCCTGCGTCCATGCCATTCTCGCCGCCCGCCTCGGCAAGTACGGGAAGGCTTACGAAATGTACCTGCGTACTGCCCGCCTCGACCTCGACGATTACAACAACGACACCGAAGACGGCCTGCACATCACCAGCATGGCTGGCACCTGGATGGCGTTCGTGGAAGGGTTCGGTGGCATGAGGGCAGAGTCGGACATGCTGTCGTTCAGGCCGTACCTGCCCGAAGGGTGGGAAGGGTACACGTTCAGAATCCAGTGGCGCGGGCACTACCTCCAGGTGAAAGTGTCGAAGGCAGGCACTGTCATCGCCAACCACTCCGGCCAGCCATTGCGGCTACGGGTGCATGGCAAAGTGGTGGAGGTAGGGGCTGGCAGCGAAACGGCTTGCTGACCGATTTTTCACGCAAAGCCGCAAAGTTGAGAAATGCAAAGGCGCAAAGTGCTGATGATGAACGCTTTGCGCCTTTTGTAACTTTGCACCTTTGCGTGAAAAATGCCCCGAAAAAAATTCACGCCACTTCCATTTCCATTTTGTCCTTGACGTCGCTCCAGACGAACTGCTTGTTGAGCTTGTAATTCTCCAAGCGGTTGTGGTAAAAAAACAACAGCTTGAAATCCTGGCTGACGAGGGTTGCTTTTTTGACAAACAGCAGCGGTTTTTCGATGTGGTAAACGCCGAGGTTGCGCACACCGTCCTGGAGCAGTTCAAGGGTGTCGAAGTAAACCTGGTTGGAGAGTTTGATTTTGCCCTGTTTGTTCATTTCAATCAGGATGTTTTTTAGCTGCTCCACCATGTCGAGCATCAGTTCGAGCGGGAAAATGAAGTCGTCCGGTGGCAGGCGCAGCACGCCGAACAGGTCGAGGTGGGAATTCTGTCGCCGCAGGATGTTGAAAGCGGCGTAGGCGACGATGTGGCTGGTGAGCACGATGTTTTCCTTGTGGTACCGCTCCACCAGCCGGTCGGCGAGCATGATGGTGTACTCGTTTTCCCGTTGCAGGTTCTCGGTGAGTTCGCCTTCGGAAACGAAGTAGTCCCGCAGGCTGACTTCCCTGCCGAAGCGGTCGAAACTTTTGCCTTCCGAATCGACAAAATTGCCCATGACATCCAGCGGTTTGCCGAAGGAAAGCGTGATTTCAGAGGGCTGCGAGAAGAACGTCCAGCCGAATTTCAGGAGTTTGCGGAAGCTGTAAAATTCGTCCCTCGACCGAACGTAGCGCTCCTTGCCGATGGCGCTCAGGTGCTGTTCGATGAGGTATTTGGCTTCCAAAACGAAGTGGTAGCTCAAAATCAACGGTACGATGAACACTTTTTCCTCCTTGCCTTTTTGAAGGTTTGCCCGCTGTGCCTCGACGGCGGTGCCGAGCAGCCCCATTTTCAACTTGTCTTCCAACGCCCCCGACCGGCTGCGGGTACCGCCGGGGAAAAACAGGCTGTTGGTGCCCCGTTGGATGGAGAGGGTGGACATGCCCTTGAGCGTTTCGAGGTAGATGGGGTTTTTCTTCCGGCGGTCCACCCGGTAGGCTCCGAGTCGGTTCATGAAGTAGGCGGTGTAGCCTGTGTTGTAGAGGTTCAGCCCGGCTCCGTAGGAGAACGACGGCAGGCCCACGATGGTGTCGAGGGCATAGCCGATGAGCATGGAGTCGAGGTTGGAGGAGTGCGTGGGCACGATGATGACCGTGCCTTTCGTCATCAGGCTCCGCAATTTTTCCACCTCGCCCTTGGTCAACAGCCGCTCGTACACTTTGTACCGGGTGCCGAAAATGCGCTTCATGTTTCGTGCCGCCGCCGTGTTCAGAAGGCGGTTGAAAAACACGGTGAGGAATTTCCGGGCAAACAGGAAAGTTGGGATTCGGAACGTCCCGACGATTTCTTCGGTGTAGCGGTGGATGATGGTGCGCAGCAGCGACTGAGCCTTGGCCTGGGCCTCTCCCTCCGACAGTTGCTGGTCGGGTTTGCCCAGCAGCTTCCGGCTGATTTTTTTCCAAAAAACACGCTCGTTGGGCGGGTCCACCTTCCAGGGTTCTTCCCTGATGCGGATGCGCTCGGCGTAAATCGTCTTCGCAATCACGTCCTCCAGGTCGTCGCTGTGCAGTTTCAGCAGGCGGTGGTACGTGAACCCGTCGATTTCTTCGACCAAATTCTTCCGGTCGTCCAGCAGTTTGTAGATGGGCCACTGGTCAATGTCAGGTATGACGTGTGGATAGACTTTTGAGCCTTCGGTCATTGCTATACGGTTTCACGGTTTCACGGTTTCATGGTTTCATGGTTTCATTGTTTCATTGTTTCATGGTTTCACGGTAACAATGAAGCCATGAAGCCATGAAGCCATGAAACCGTGAAACACCTCACACTGTCTCCACCCCGTTCACGGCTTCGATGTGGTGGATGGATGGGATTCTTGATTTGATGGCATGTTCGATGCCGGCCCGCATGGTAATCAGGGACATGTTGCAGTTTTCGCAGTTGCCGAGCCATTTGACTTTGACGGTCATGTCGTCGGTCACGTCCACCACTTCGATGTCGCCGCCGTCGGTCAGGAGGTGCGGGCGCACATCGGAAAGTGCAGCATTGATTTGCTCGATTAGGATGGATTTATCTTGTGCTGTCATCATCATTTTATTTGGACAACTGCTTGAACATCACGAAGTTGTGATGTGCATGGAAGCCAAGTCGCCGGTAAAGGGCAGTTGCTTTTTGGTTTTCTTTGGTGGTTTCGAGCGAGAAGGCTACGGCATCGTTTTGATAAAATTTTTCCAAAAAGCTGAAAAAACGGCTGCCGAGACCTGCATTTCTGAACGCTGGTTGGACGTAAAGTTCGTCAATGTAGCGGATTTCGCCGCCAAATTCATTGCTCCAAAAATAATTCACGATAGCGTAACCAGCGATTTCCCTTTGTTTTTCAAAAATAAAAATCCGGCCACGATTCGGTTCCCCGGTAAATTTCTCCACGGTGCGGGCAATTTTCGCTTCGGTCATCGGTCCGCCATGCTTGCCGTCGAGCGAGTAGAGGTCAAAAATCATGGTTTTCAACACCTCGAAATCGGGCGGGTGGTAGTCCCTGAACGTTGTTTCCATGATGTCAGCCGTTTACTTGCACCACCTTCGTCGGGGCAAATTGCTCGTTCCGCACAGCCACTTGCCGGGCGGTGTTCTCGGCTATTTTCATAAAAGCCTGAGCAACAGGAGATTGAGAATCAAGCACGGCAGGTTTGCCGTTGTCGCCGCCTTCCCGCACCCCCTGAACGATGGGCACCTGGCCCAGCAGCACCGACTCGCCCATCTGCGCCAACTGCTTCCCGCCGCCTTCGCCGAACAGGAAATATTTGCGCTCCGGCAGGTCCTCCGGGGTGAACCACGCCATGTTTTCCACCACGCCCAAAATCGGCACATTGACCGAAGGCAGCAGGAACATGTTCATGGCCTTCACCGCATCCACCACGGCCACTTGCTGAGGGGTGGTGACCATCACAACCCCAGTCACGGGAACAGTTTGAACGAGCGTAAGTTGAATGTCGCCGGTGCCGGGCGGCAAATCGACCACGAGGTAGTCGAGGTCAGGCCACACCACGTCGTTGAAAAACTGCTTGATAATGGCAGCCAGCCGGGGGCCTCGCAGCACCACCGCCTGCTCCGGTTCGATAATGAACCCGATGGAAATGGCCGGCAGCCCATGCGCCATCAGCGGGATGATTTTCGGCTGGCCTTGTACCTCCTGCACCTTCGGGCGCTGTCCCTGCAAACCCAGCATCGTCGGGATGGAAGGGCCGTAGAGGTCGGCATCGACGAGACCGACTTTGGCACCGAGGCGTTGCAGGCCCAACGCCAGGTTGACGGCAACGGTGGATTTGCCCACGCCACCTTTGCCGGAGGCGACGGCGATGATGTTTTTTATTTGCGGAACGGAACTGGTGCTTGCCTGCGATTGGGGCGTTTTGGCGACGACGTGGATGTTGACCTCGGCCTGCGGGTAAATTTCCTTGACCGTTGCCACGCAGTCGAAAATCAGGTTTGCTTTGTGGGGGCTGTTGAGCGAGGGCAGTACGAGGTTGAAGTTGACGTTGTTGCCATCCACCTGCAAGTTTTCGACCATCCGGGCGGCGATGATATCTTTGCCCGAAGCCGGGTCCTTCACGTTGTACAGCGATTCTACAATCTGTTGTTTTTCAATTTCCATTCAACTTGCTTTTTTGCGCCGCAAAGGTAACAGGACTTGTCGATTTCGGATTTCGGATTTGGGGTTTCGGTGGAATGTTGTGTTTGATTTTTCTTGTGAAACCTGAAATCCTGAACCCGAAATCAACTACATTTGCCGCCATGAAAGTCCACAGAGACCTCAACAACCTGCCTCAGTTCAGGAATGCCGTCATCACCATCGGCTCGTTTGACGGCGTGCATTACGGTCACCGCAAAATCATCAAAAAAGTCAAGGACCTGGCGCTGGCCACCGGGGGGGAGAGTGTTGTCATCACTTTCCACCCGCACCCCCGCCAAATCGTTTACCCCAAAGACGACACGCTGAAACTGATTACCACGACCGATGAAAAAATTGGCCTACTGGGAAAAACCGGCATCGACCACCTCGTCGTGGTGCCCTTCACCTTTGAATTTTCGCAACTCAACGCCGACGAATACATCCAGAAATTCTTAGTCGGGAAGTTCAGGCCAAAGCACATCGTCATCGGCTACGACCACCGCTTCGGCATGAACCGCCGGGGCGACATCAACTACCTGCGCTGGCACGAACGGAGCGGTGGCTACCGGGTGGTGGAGATTGAAAAGGCGGAAATTGCCGCCATGGCCGTGAGTTCCACGGGCATCCGGGAGGCGGTGGAAGTGGGCAACGTGGGGCAGGTGCAGCGGCTGATGGGGCATTATTTCACGCTGACGGGCAAGGTGGTGAAGGGCCAGCAAATCGGCACGACCATCGGTTTCCCGACGGCGAACCTCGAAATCCGGGAGCCGGTAAAACTCCTCCCGCCCGACGGCGTGTACGCCGCCTACGCCCTCTACGACGGCGGGCGGCACGGGGCCATGCTCTACATCGGCAAGCGGCCCACGCTCAAGCGGGGCCTGAGCCGTTCGATTGAAGTCCATATTTTTGATTTCAGCAAAACGATTTACGAGGACGAACTGGTGGTGGAATTGGTGGAGTTCATCCGGCCCGATGCCGAACTGAAAGACCTCGATGCACTGAAAGCGCAGTTGGTCAAAGACCAGGAGACAGCGGTGGGTATTTTACAACAAGCTGATAAACAGGTGCTTGCGTGGAAAAATAAAGCATTGCCCTCGGTGGCAGTGGTCATCTTGAACTACAACGGGAGGAATTTTCTGGAAGAGCACCTGCCCTCGGTGTTGCAAACCACCTACCCGAATTTCCGGGTGTACGTGGCCGACAACGCCAGCAAGGATGGCTCCGTCGATTTCCTGAGAAAAAACTACCCGGAGGTTACCATCATCCAGTTGAGCCAGAATTTTGGCTTCGCAAAAGGCTACAACCTCGCCTTGCAAGACCTCGAACCTGACTATTTCGTGCTGCTCAACTCCGATGTGGAGGTGCCCGAAAACTGGCTCGAACCGCTCGTGAATTTGATGGAGCAGGACAAAACCATCGCTGCCGTGCAGCCGAAAATCCGTGCACTGAAGGAGCCGGAATTCTTCGAGTACGCCGGTGCGGCAGGCGGCTGGATTGATTTTCTGGGCTACCCGTTCGCCAGGGGCCGCATTTTCAACACCGTCGAAAAAGACCGGGGGCAGTACGATACGGTGTCCGAAATCTTCTGGGCATCGGGGTGCTGCATGGCGGTGCGGGCACCGCTGTTCAAGGGGTTCGGTGGTTTCGACGACGATTTTTTCGCCCACCTCGAAGAAATCGACCTCTGCTGGCGCTTCAAACGGGCGGGCTACAAGGTCATGTTCACCCCAAAATCCACCGTGTACCACCTGGGGGGCGGCACACTCGGCTACCATTCACCGTACAAAACCTACCTGAACTTCCGCAACAGCTACTACACCCTGCTGAAAAACGAAGGCGTGATAAAACTGGCGTTCCTGCTGCCCATCCGCATAGCGATGGACACGGCGGCGGCGTTCACTTTCCTCATGCAGGCGAGGTGGCTCCATGCGCAGGCCGTCATCGGGGCGTTTTTTTCGTTCTTCCTGGCGCTGGTGCTTTTCATTAAAAAACGCCTCGAACTGGAGCTGCTGCTCGAACGCATCCGCATTTCGCCGCAACCCAACCGGCACGGCATCCTGCCGGGCAGCATCGTTTTCAAATACTACGTTTTGAGAAAGGAATTTTTCAACAAACTGTGATGAATTGATTGCTGATTGTTGGTTGCTGATTGTTGCCGGGCACATCAAAGTCAAAACAATCAACAACCAACAATTAGCAATCAACAACCAACCGATGATGAAAAACCTCACCACTTTAATCGTTTTTCTGGCTGCCGCAATTTTGCTGTCGAGCACTTGCGAGCCTGCACAAACTGCAACGGCAGACGGGTGCAAAGACCCGAAAAAAGCCGACCCCAACCGGGCCTGCACCGAGCAGTACCAACCCGTTTGCGGCTGCGACGGCGTGACCTACGGCAATGTTTGCGAAGCGGGACGGGCGGGGGTGGTGAAATTCACGGCGGGCACCTGTGGCGACTGCATCGACCCGGCAAAAATCAACCCGGATGCGATGTGTACCATGCAGTACCAGCCGGTGTGCGGCTGCAACAACATCACCTACGGGAACCCCTGTCAGGCCGCCAACGCCGGGGTGAAAAAATGGGTGGAAGGCGAGTGCAACGACTGCATCGATGCTTCAAAAATAAACCCGGAGCAGGGATGTACGAGGGAGTACCGGCCAGTGTGCGGCTGCGACGGCAAGGTTTACGCCAATGTTTGCGAAGCGGAAAAAGCCGGTGTGCGCACCTGGACGGAGGGCGATTGCAACACCTGCATCGACCCGGCGAAGGTGAATCCAGGCCCCTGCACGAAGGAGTACCGCCCGGTGTGCGGCTGCGACGGCAAGACCTACGCCAACCAGTGCATGGCCGAGCGGGCGGGTTTGAGGTCCTGGACGGACGGCGAGTGCGGTGGCGGCAACAATTGCATCGACCCCAACCCGAAAAAAACGGGCTGCCCGGAAAACTACGCCCCGGTGTGCGGTTGCGACGGTAAAACCTATTCGAATGATTGCGCTGCCCGAAACGCCGGGGTAAAAAATTGGAAAAAAGGGCCGTGCAAGTGAGAGTTTCGAGTTTTGAGTTACGAGTTTTGAGTGGTTTTTGAGGCGCTGAAACACACGGCGGCTACATTCGAGAACTAAAACTAAAAATGATGAAAAAACTGCTGATTTTTTTGAGTGTTGCCCTCTGGGCAACGACGGGGCATGCGCAGCGAAGCCGGGTTTATCAGGAGGTGCGCAGCAACGATGGCTCGTTGATTTTATTCAACTTCTCCTACGGCGGCCACCTGCCGGGCGGTGATTTGGGCGATCGGTTCGGGGGCAATTATTCTGCCGGGCTGGGGGGCGATTTTTTCACCAAAAACAACTGGGTGGTGGGCCTCCACTCCAATTTTTACTTTGGGAAGGAGGTGAAAACGGACGTGCTGGCCAATTTGCGGAGCAATGAAGGCTTCATCTATGCGGACGACGGAGGGGTTTCCGACATCCAGTTGCGGGAGCGGGGGCTGTACATCGGCGGGCATTTGGGCAAGATTTTCCCGGTTTCCGAAAACAATAGGCGGTCGGGCATCCGGGTGACGGTGGGCGGCGGTTTTTTGCAGCATAAAATCAGGATTCAGGACGAGCCGCAGGTGTTCGTTTCGCCGCTCGACAAGGAATACAAGAAGGGCTACGACCGGCTCACCAATGGCTTTGCGCTGACGGAATTCATTGGTTATCAGTTTCTTGCAAACAACAGGCTGGTGAATTTTATGATAGGGTTGGAGTTTGCCCAAGGCTTCACCGCCAACCGGCGCAGCTTCAATTTCGACACCCGGAGCGTGGATTCCGGCAATCGGTTGGACCTGCTGTACGGTTTCCGTCTGGGTTGGACGCTGCCACTTTACATTGGGGAAAACCCTGATTTAATCAAGTATTGACCGGGCGATTTCAAAGTCAACCGGTCATTTCCGTTTGAAGCATGTCGTTATTCCTTTACAACGTAGTGGTCGGGAGCTATTTTCTGGCCATTCGCCTGGCGGCTTTTTGGAACGAAAAAACCCGGCTTTGGGTGGCTGGCAGGAAGGATTTGTTGACCCGCCTCGAAGATGAAATTTCCTCCAAAAGAATTGATAACCAACCACTTGTCTGGGTTCATTGTGCTTCGCTCGGTGAGTTTGAGCAGGGTAGGCCGGTCATTGAAAAACTGAAAGCGACCCAACCCGAAACGCAGGTTTTGCTCACTTTTTTTTCCCCCTCCGGCTACGAAATCCGGAAAAATTACCCCCACGCCGACTGGGTTTTCTACCTGCCCGCTGATACGGCTGCCAATGCCCGGCGGTTTTTAGAAATCGTGCGGCCCGACCTTGCCGTTTTCGTCAAGTACGAATTTTGGTACCACTACCTCCACTTTTTGAAAAAAAGCGAAGTTCCGTGCTTGCTCATTTCTGCTGTTTTCAGGCCGGAGCAGCCATTTTTTCAGTGGTACGGTGGGCTGCACCGCAGGATGCTGGGTTGTTTCACCAAAATTTTGGTACAGGACGAAACCTCGGTCCGTTTGCTCGAAAAAACGACGGCGGTGCCTGTCGAAATGGCCGGGGACACCCGCATCGACCGGGTGCTGGAAATCGCAAAATCACCGCTCGACTTGCCTGCTGTCCGGTTGTTCTGCGAGGGCAAAAACGTGTTGGTTTGTGGCAGCACCTGGCCTGCTGACGAGGCGGTTTTGTTCAGTGTTTTCGATGACCCGCTGCTCGCTGACTGGAAGTTTATCGTGGCTCCGCATGATGTGCAACCGGCTCATTTACAAGCCATTGAGCAGAAAATTCCGGTCGCTCCCATTCGTTTTTCAGCATTAAAAAATGGCCAGGTTTCCACTGTCCGTGCCCTGCTCATCGACAGCGTTGGTCTGCTGTCTTCACTCTATCAATTCGGGAAAATAGCCTACGTGGGCGGCGGTTTCGGCAAGGGAATCCACAATATTCTGGAGCCTGCGGCATACGGGATTCCGGTGGTTTTTGGCTCCAATTTTCAAAAATTCGAGGAGGCAAAATCATTAGCCCACGAGGGTGGAGGCTTCTCTGTGGAGAATGCGGATGGCTTGAAAATGGTACTGGGAAAGCTGACAGCGAAGGCGTTTTACGAAGACCAGTCTCACCGGGCGGCGGCATTCGTTTCCAGCAACAGCGGTGCGACGCAGCGGGTATTGAATGAAGTTGGCAGACAAATACTAAAAAAATGAAGGCTCGATTGTGAAAGTCAAACCCCGATGGCAACAATTCTACAAATTGGCCTACTTTTGAATTCGTTTTTCCCTACAACATCCAATACCACGACAGCCATGCGAAAAATCCTGATTCCGTGCTTCCTCTTCCTTTTCATCGGCCATTTGGCGCAGGCCCAAATCATCAATGGCCAGGATACTTTGTACGGCAACGAGTGGATAAATTTTGATCAGTCCTACTTCAAAATCCTGGTTGCGGAGGATGGCATTTACCGCGTCTCGCAGCAGGTTTTGACAGACGCCAACCTGCCGCTCGGCCAGGTGAACGGCAGCCAGTTCCAGCTTTTCCACAACGGCGAAGAAGTGCCGCTCTACCTTACCACCGACGGGCAATTGGGCAGTGCCGATTACCTTGAGTTTTTTGGTAAAAAAAACACTTCGGAACTCGACCGCTACCTGTTCAAAGACCCGGATGCGGAGATGATGAACCCGCTGTACAGTTTGTTCACGGACACGGCTGCCTATTTTTTGACCTGGAAGCTGGGCGGCGGGAACTTGCGCTATGAAACCATTGCGAACGACTTGACGAATTTGCCGGGGGAGGAGGCGTATTTCATCGGTGAACTTGCACTGAATTATTTCAGCAATTTTCAAAAGCAACGTAATTCACAGGGGATTAGCTCTTCTGATTACGGTTTGTCGGAGGGCTATGCGACAAATTTTGCCAATGTGCAAAATTTTCCCATCGCTCCAACCTCCGTTTACACAGGCGGTCCCGACGCCCAGTTGAGTATCCGGTATTCCGGCAACCTTGGACAGCACCAGCAAAATATCTTACTCAACGACCAACTCTTGACAACCGATGAATTTTATGATTTTCAGGTGAGGCAGTTGAATTTAGATGTACCCAACACTACCCTGGTGGGAGCCATGACATTGAAATTTCAAGGCACGGTATCCAATACGGACAATCAACGGGTGGCCAACATCATTCTGAAGTACCCCAGGCAGTTTGATTTTGGCAACCAGACCGCATTTTTCTTTGAAATGTCACCTGCTTCCGGTGTCCGTTATTTAGAAATTCAAAATTTTAATGCCAGTAATGGAATTCCCATATTGTACGATGTAGCCAATGGACAAAGATTGGTAGCTACCTATGAAAACAATCTCGTCAAAATTGCCTTGCCTCCTTCTATGGCAGACCGAAAGCTGGTTTTAGTCAACAACAATAGCGGTATAAAATCAGTCACTGCGCTGCAACCGATCAATTTCATCGACTATGGGGCGATGGATGCAGCGTATATTATCCTTTCCAATCCTAAACTGTACAATGACGGCAACGGGAATAATTATGTACAGCAATATGCAGATTATCGAAGTTCGGCGACAGGAGGCAGCTTTGAGACGGTGGTGGTGGATGTGCAGCAGGTGTACGACCAATTTGGGTGGGGGCTGAACAGGCATGCGCTTTCAGTTCGGGATTTCGGACATTTTGTGAAGAAGCATTGGGTGGATGTAAAGTATTTCTTTGTGATGGGGAAGGGTAGGGAGTATCCGAATGTGCGGACGCAGGCTCAACTCATCAGCACATCAAATTCCACTTATTTTGTTCCAACCTTTGGAATGCCTGGCTCTGATAATCTCCTGCTAGCAGGCGCTGATGGTTTTACACCAATTATTCCGATTGGCCGAATTGCTGCATCAACCACTGAAGATATTCGGATTTATTTGCAAAAAGTAAAGGAGTTTGAAGCGAACCATGATTTGCCACAGACAATTGCCGACAGGGCATGGATGAAAAATATCCTTCATCTCGGTGGCGGCAATGGCGCTTCTGCCAGTGAGCAGGCACTGATACGTTCCTATTTGGAAAACATGGCTGAGATATCGAAGAACCGCAAGATGGGCACTTCTACCAAGGCGTTTTACAAAACCAGCACCGACCCCATCCAGCAACCGCAAACTGAGGACATATTTGACTACATCAACAACGGCGTTTCTCAAATTACTTTTTTTGGGCATTCTGCGGTAGGTGTGTTTGATTTTTCCATTGATTTTCCTGAAAACTACAAAAACAAAGGAAAATATCCGTGGATGATTTCGCTCGGATGCTATGCAGGGAATATCCACACTAGCTCTGTTGGTATTGGCGAGCGCTTTGTTCTCCTTGAAGATGGTGGTTCCATCGCTTTTACTGCAACGGCTGGACAAGGCTATATTTCTTCGTTAAATACCTTCAGCAC
>JACRAN010000027.1 GCA_016234735.1 Bacteroidota bacterium
ACCGCTCCTACGTGGAGGTCGGCCCCATGCGTTCGTTTGTCCGCTCGGTCGATCAGGCAGCCGATGGCGGTGAATTGGGAACCGCTACCGATTATTACAGCGGCCAGTACCTCTCCGGCGTTTTTGGTTTTGGAGGGTTCCTCGCCGGTACGGAAACTTTTTCGGTGGGGCTGGGCCTCCGCTTCCACTACGGTCTGACCGACTTCGTCAACGACGAGGGCAGAACGCTGGGCTACCCGAACCCCTTCCATGCCCCCTACTCTGCTGAAAAGGCAACGCACCCCGCCTTCGCAGAAGTGATGCTGGAGTTCAATTTCGGCATCGGCCATTGGGCCAAAACTTCCTGTGGGCAACGGTTTAAGAAGGCAAAAAGGCAGTGACGGGCAAAGTTTTTAAAAACCAAATTGTTTTCAAATTAAAACAAATTTCTATCTTGCGGTGATTTTAAAAATATCACTGCCATGAATGAAATTGCCATTTGCTTCATTTTTTTGCTCCTCGGTCTGGTCATTGGTTCCCTCACCAGTTGGCTGGTTGCCAGGTTCAAATTCACCTCCCATCAGCTTTCAGAACAAGATTTGCAGGAAAGATACGTGCCCCGACCACAGCACGAAGTAGCGTTGCAACAGACGGCTTTTCTGCATAACGAATTGAAAACCAAGCAGGAAGAACTGGTTTTTTTGGAGAAGACACTGGCTGCGAGAGACCGTGACCTGATGTACCTGGAGGAAAAACTGACCACCTGGAAAAAAGACTACGAGGGCCTGCAACAGCGGGCACACCTCGAATTCGAGCAGGTGGCCAACCGGCTGTTGGAAGAAAAATCGCAGAAATTCACGGCGCAGAACGAGAAAAAATTAAACGATTTGTTGCATCCCCTGCGGGAAAAAATCAGGGAGTTCGGGCAGGATGTCGAACGGCGTTTTACCGACGAGGCCAAGGACAAAGTTTCGCTCAAAAAGGAAATCGAGCAACTGAAAGACCTGAACCTGCAACTCAGCCACGATGCCCAAAACCTAGCCGCTGCCCTGAAAGGCGACTCGAAAATACAGGGCGACTGGGGCGAAATGCAATTGGAAACCCTCCTCGAAAAAGCCGGCCTCAACAGGGGCACACACTACGAAGCGCAGACCTCGTTCAAAGACCAAAACGGCCATGAAAAACGGCCGGATTTCATCATCAACCTGCCGGACGAGAAGCACCTCATCATCGACTCCAAAGTGTCGCTACGGGCTTATGAAAAATTCTATAATGCTGATAACGAGGCACTTAGGGCAAAATTTCTGAAAGAACACATCGAGTCTGTCCGCAGCCATATCCGGGACCTGGGCAGCAAAAACTACCAGCAGCTTTTTCAAATCAACTCGCCCGATTACCTGCTGATGTTCGTGCCCATCGAACCGGCGTTTTCAGTGGCTTTGCAGCACGACAACCGCCTGTTTTTGGATGCCCTGGACAAGAACATCGTCATCGTCACCACCTCCACCCTGCTCGCCACCATGCGCACGGTGTCGTACATCTGGCGACAGGAGCGGCAGAAACGCAACGTGCTCGAAATCGCCCGTCAGAGCGGCATGTTGTACGATAAATTCGTGGGCTTCGTGGACGACCTGCGGGAAGTCGGCACCCGCCTCGACCATGCCCAGGTCGCCTGGCACGGTGCCATGAACAAGTTGTCGGAATCGAAAAAATACGGGGATACCCTCATCGGGCGGGCGGAAAAAATCAAGGAACTGGGAGCCAAAGCCTCCAAATCGTTGCCCAAGGAACTGCTGGAGGAAAATGAGGGGGAATGGAACGAAGAACTTGCAGAACTTCCGGAAAACGGGCTACAATAATTCGAGGCAAGCCTTCAAACTCTGCTGCCAGTGCGGGATTTCAAGGCCGAAGGTGGCCTTGATTTTCGACTTGTTCAGCACACTGAACGGGGGGCGCTTGGCAGCAGCCGGGTAGTCCCTGGTTTCGATGGGGCGGACTTTCACCGGCATTTTTTTCGCCTCAAAAATGGCGACGGCAAAGTCGTACCAACTCGTCACTCCTTCGTTGCTGAAATGGTAAATTCCTTTCAAAAGTATTCGGTCAACTGACTCATTTTCAACCTTTTGTAAAATGAGCAACATCGTTTCGGCGAGGTCACGGGCGTAGGTTGGCGTACCGATTTGGTCGTAGATGACCGACAATTCGCCCCGTTCGGCACCCAGCCGGAGCATGGTTTTCACGAAATTATTGCCGAAGGAAGAATACACCCACGAAGTTCGGATGACCATCCCGCCTGTGGGGTGGTTTTTCAAAACCGCCTCGTCGCCGTTCAGTTTTGTGCGGGCGTAGGTGCCTTGCGGGTTGGTCAGGTCGGTTTCGATGTGCGGTTTGTTTTGTTGGGAGTGGTAAACGTAGTCGGTGGAAAGGTGCAGCAGGCTGACGCCGTGGGTGGCGCAGGCGCGGGCAAGGTTTTCGGGGCCGACAGCGTTCACTTTCCAGGCCAAATTCGTTTCCGTTTCGGCTTTATCAACGGCGGTGTACGCGGCGCAGTTGATGCAATATTGCACCGGGTTTTTTTCAAAAAAAACCTTCACCGCCTGCGGGTCGGTGATGTCCAATTCCTCCACATCCACAAAAATGTACTGAAAGTCAACGAATTGCGAAGCAAGTACCTGAAGTTCCTGGCCAACTTGTCCTTTGTTGCCAGTGACTAAAATGGTTGGTTTTTTCCTGTGCATTTGAATTTTGTTCGCCGCTTCACCCAGCGTAGCAGGATGTTGTGTGCCAGCTTTTACCTAAAAATATTACTGTTTTCGATGGTCGCCCAAAGATGGGAAATTCCGGTCCCTTTCCGCAACAATAATTTGCGAAGGGTCGAGTTCCCAATCGATTTTCAGTGTCGGGCAGTCAAACCGGATGCCGCCTTCGTGCGGTTTTGAGTAAAAATTATCGCACTTGTAAAAAAACGTGGCCGTTTCACTCAACACGAGGTAGCCGTGTGCGAAGCCCTTCGGCACGTACAGTTGCAGTTTGTTGTCAGCGCTGATGCGGCATTTGTAAGATTGCCCGTAAGCAGGCGAATCTTCCCGCAAATCAACCACCACATCGAGCACCTCGCCTTCCAGCACCCGCACCAGCTTGGCTTGCGCAAATTCACCTGTCTGGTAGTGCAGCCCTCGCAGCACTCCAAATGTCGAAAACGCCTGGTTGTCCTGCACGAAATCAATGGCAAAACCGGCCTCTGCCAGCCAGGTTTTGGCGTTGAAACTTTCAAAAAAATAACCCCGGTCGTCACCAAAAACCTTCGGCTCGAAAATCAGCAGGCCGGGGATATGTGTTGGGTGGAAAGGCATGTTTGTAGTTATGAGCGATGAGTTATGAGTGATGTCCGTAACTCATCACTCATAACTCATAACCATTACTTCTCCCTGAAAAATATCGTGATGGGCACACCGCTGAAAGCGAATTTTTCACGCAGGCGGTTCTCCAAGTATTGCTTGTAGCTGTCCTTCACATGCTTGGGGTTGCTGCAATAAAAAACGAATGCCGGGTACGGCGTCGGGAGTTGATTCATGTATTTGATGTTCACCGTGCGGCCCCGGTGCATCGGCGGCGAGTACCGCTCGATTTCAGGTTGCATGACATCGTTTAACTGCGAGGTTTTGATTTTCCGGCTGCGGTTTTCAAAAACTTCCAGCGCCACTTCCACTGCCCGGAAAATCCGCTGCTTGTCGTACACCGAAATGAAAACGATGGGCACATCGCTGAACGGGGCAATTTTGCGCTTCATTTCAGCTTCAAAATCACGGGCCGTGTTCGTCTCTTTTTCCAGCAAATCCCATTTGTTCACAAGCAGCACGATGCCCTTGTTCCGCTTTTGCGCCAGCCGGAAAATGCTCATGTCCTGTGCTTCGATGCCCGTTTGGGCATCAATCATCAGGATGCAGATGTCCGATTCCTCGATGGCGCTGATGGCCCGCATGACCGAGTAGAATTCAAGGTTTTCGTGGACCTTCGCCTTCTTCCGAATCCCGGCGGTGTCGAGCAGTAAAAATTCCTTGCCAAATTTTGAATACTTCGAGTGGATGGTGTCACGGGTGGTACCTGCGATGTCGGTCACGATGTTGCGCTCCTCGCCGAGCAGGGCATTGATCAATGAGGATTTCCCCACGTTGGGCTGCCCGACGATGGCGAATTTCGGCAGGTCGGTTTCAATCGGCGGCTCCTCCGAGATGTGCTCCACCACAGCGTCCAGCAGGTCGCCGGTGCCGCTGCCGGTGAGCGAGGAGACGAAGAAATTTTCCTCGAAACCGAGGCTGTAAAACTCGTTGGCTTCGAGGTAGCGTTCGTTGTTGTCCACTTTGTTCACCACGAGGATGACCGGTTGCTTGGAACGGCGGAGCAATCTGGCCACATCCTCGTCGAGGTCGGTGATGCCGGTCGTCACATCGACCAAAAAAATAATGACCGAGGCTTCTTCGATGGCGATGAGCACCTGGGAGCGGATGGCCGACTCGAAAATGTCGTCCGAAGTCGCCACAAACCCGCCGGTGTCCACGACGTTGAACGTTTTGCCGTTCCAATCGCAGGTGCCGTACTGCCGGTCACGGGTCACGCCCGACGTGTCATCGACGATGGCCTGCCGCCCCCCGATGAGGCGGTTGAAAATCGTGGATTTCCCCACATTCGGCCTTCCAACTATTGCTACAATATTTCCCATTCAAACAATTGAAAATTGAAAATTGAAAATTGAAAATGAGTCGCAATTCTCCATTTTCAATTCTCCATTTTCAATTAAGATTCGTATCCAAAATGCTTCAACATCCGCTCGTCGTCCCGCCAGTTTTCCCTGACTTTCACGTGGAGGTCGAGGAAAACCTTGCTTTCGAGCCAGGCTTCGATGGACTTGCGGGCTTCGGTTCCGAGGCGCTTGATGGAGCTGCCGTTTTTGCCCAACAGAATCATCTTCTGGGTTTCACGGGCCACAAAAATCAGCGCCTGTATTTCGACGATGGGTTCGCCCCTCGAAGTTTGTCTTTCTTTGAATGATTCAATGGCCACTTCCGACGAGTACGGTATTTCCTGGTGGTACTGTTCCAAAATTTTTTCCCGGATGATTTCGCTCACGAAAAACCGTTCTGGCCGGTCGGTCAACTGGTCTTTCGGGTAGTATTCGGGGCCTTCCGGCAGGTGGTTTTTGATGGCCGTCTGCAATTCGGCGGTGTTCGTTTTCTTCAGGGCGGAGATGGTGAAGATTTTCGTGAAATCCACCTGCGCACTCCACCAGTCGATGACTTCCTGCGCCGCTGCCGACGAGGCCACGTCAATTTTGTTGACAATCAGGAACTTGGGAACAACCGATTCCCTCACTTGTTTGACGACAGGGTCGTCCTCTGTGTATTTTTCCAGGGCATCGGTCATGAACAGCAGCAGGTCCGCATCCTCGAAAGCCGAGGTGGCGTAGCGGTTCATGGCCTCCTGCATCTTGTAGGCAGGCTTGCTGATGATGCCGGGCGTGTCCGAAAAAACCATCTGGAAATCGTCGCCGCTCAGGATGCCGATGATGCGGTGGCGGGTGGTCTGCGGCTTGGAAGTGATGATGGACATGCGCTCCCCGACGAGGGCGTTCATCAGGGTACTTTTGCCCACGTTGGGCCTGCCGATGATGTTGACGAAACCGGAATGGTGTATTTGAATTTCGCTCACTTCGATTTTTTTGTTGGTGGTGTTTGCGGCGCAAAAACCACCACCGACAGCGGTGGCAGCGTCACTTCGATGCTGAAATCCATGCCATGCTTCGGTTTTTTCGCTGCTTTGACAGCTTTCGGATTCCCGATGCCCTTGCCGCCGTATTCTTTATCGTCGCTGTTCAATACCTCCTTCCAGCTTCCGCCGAGGGGCGAGCCAAAGCCGTATTTTTCCCGCACGACCGGCGTGAAATTGCAGGCGACGAGTACCACGTCGTTCGGGTTTTTACCCTTGCGAACGTAGGTGATGACGCTGTTTTGCCAGTCGCCATGCTCAATCCAGTCAAAGCCTTCCGGTTGGAATTGCTGCTCGTACAGCGCTTTTTCATTTTTGTAAAAATGGTTCAAATCACGAACCCAATCCTGAACGCCCTGGTGGAAATCGTATTTCAGCAAGTCCCAAACCAGCCCCCGTTCGATGTTCCACTCTGATGTCTGGCCAAACTCGCCGCCCATGAAGAGCAGGTGCGTACCGGGGTGCGTCCACATGTACCCGAACATCGCCCGCAGCCCTGCGAATCGCATCCACTCGTCGCCCGGCATCTTGTCGATGAGCGGGCCTTTGCCATGCACCACTTCGTCGTGCGAGAGCGGCAGCATGAATTTTTCCGTGAAAGCATAAATCAGGCTGAACGTCAGTTCGCCGTGGTGGTCTTTGCGGAAAAACGGGTCGTACTGCATGTAGCGCAGCGTGTCGTGCATCCAGCCCATCATCCACTTCTGGTCGAAACCGAGGCCGCCCTCGTCCACCGGGCGGGAGACGCCGGCCCAGGCGGTGCTTTCCTCGGCAATCGTAACCACGTCGGGGTGGTCACGGTGTGCCATTTCATTGAATTCTTTGAGGACAGAAATGGCATCGAGGTTTTCTTTGCCGCCGTATTGGTTGGTCAGCCACTCGCCCTCCTTGCGGGAGTAGTCGAGGTAGAGCATCGAGGCCACCGCATCCACCCGCAGGCCGTCGATATGGTACTCGTCCAGCCAGTACAACGCATTGGAAATCAGGAAACTACGCACCTCCCAGCGACCGTAGTTGAACACGGCGCTTTTCCAGTCGGGCTGAAAACCCTTGCGTGGGTCGGCATGGTCATAGAGGTGTGTGCCGTCGAAATCGGCCAGCCCGTGCGCATCGTAGGGGAAGTGCGAGGGCACCCAGTCGAGGATGACGCCGATGCCCTCCCGGTGGAACGCATCGACCAGCGCCATGAAGTCCTCTGGGAAACCGAAACGGCTGGTAGGGGCAAAGTAGCCGGTGATTTGGTAGCCCCACGACGGAAAGTACGGGTGCTCCATCACGGGCATCAGTTCGATGTGCGTGAAGCCCATTTCCTTCACGTAGGGCACCAGTTCGTCCACCAGTTCGAGGTAGCTGAACGAGTGTATGCCGTCGGCTTTTTTCCTCCAACTGCCGATATGCGCTTCGTAAAC
>JACRAN010000247.1 GCA_016234735.1 Bacteroidota bacterium
CATTCTTTGCCCGCACCTGTAGAAGGGTTTGAGGGCTTGAGGATTTGAGGATTTGAGGGGAAAAAGCAATGTCAAAGGTTCTCAAAAGAAGTTTTAGTCAAAAAATTCAACCTGAAAAAAAATTATGAAAAATCATATCCTGTTCATAGCGCTCTTCCTGTGCGGCACGTTTGCCGCCACCGGGCAGCCGCTCAACCGCCCGACCTACGCCATAATGATTACCACGGCGGAGGAGCAGATGGAGAAAAAAGACTACTACCGGGCACTCGAATGGTACGAAAAAGCCTATGACGAGTCGAAGGACATCGAGCTGGCCGTCATCATCGCCGACCTGAGCTACATGCTCCGGGATTACAAAAACTCGGAAAAATGGTACGAGCGGGCGCTGAAACCCACCAAGAAGAACAAGAATGTTGACCAATATCAGGAGAAGCGCTTTGAGTACGCCCGTTCGATGAAGATGAACGAGAAGTACGACGATGCCATCGAGGAGTTCAACAAATACATCGCTGCGGCGACCGACCCGGTGCGCAAGGAACTGGCCGAACTGGAAAAAGTCGGTTGCGAATTCGCACGGGTGGCCAAACAGGTGGACGGCCTGACCATCACGCACGGCGGGAAGGAAATCAACGGCAAAAATTCGGAGTATTCACCGTTTTTGAGCGCCGACAACAAAGAAATCTATTTTGCTGCGCTCGTCAGCGATGACATCATCGAGATTGACGACCAGAAGGAGGGAGAAGATTTTTACTCAAAAATTTACAAATCAACGAAGGGCGATAAGGGTTGGGGCAAACCGACGGCGCTGGACGAAAACGTGAACCGCCCCGAGTTTTTCAACGTGAACAACTCCATCTCGCCGGACGGCAAGCGCATGTTTTTCAACCGGGAAACGCTGACGGGCCACGTGCTCACGGAGAGCAAAATTTACATGAGCGAAAGCAAGGGCGACGCATGGGGCGCTGCCAACGAACTGAAAGGCGTGAACGGCAACTACATCGCCAAATCGCCGTGCATCGGCGAGTTGTTCGGCAACGAGGTGCTGTTTTTTGTGTCGAACATGGAAGGCGGCCAGGGTGGCTACGACATCTACTACGCTACCTACAAGGGCGGCGGGCAGTACGGCGACCCGGTGAACCTCGGCCCAAAAATCAACACGATGGGCGATGAGGACACGCCGTTTTACCGCGACGGGGTGCTGTATTTCAGTTCGACCGGCCACCCCGGACTGGGCGGCTACGATATTTTCATGAGCACCTGGAACGGCACGATGTGGAGCAAACCGGCCAACATGGGCAAGGGCTACAACTCCAGCGTGGACGACCTCTACTTCATGCTCGACAAGGAGGGCTACACGGGCCTGCTGGCCAGCAACCGCCCCGCCGAGGGCAGCCGCAGCGTACACAGCAAGACTTGCTGCAACGATATTTACAACGTGTTTTTGAAAAAAATCGAAGCCAACCTGCTGGCAATGGCTTACGACCTGGAGACGAAAGACCAGTTGACGGGCGTCACGTTTGAACTTGTGGAAATGCAGGGCGAAACGCCAAAAGTGATTGACACGAAAACCAATGGCAGTGCCAACAACTACGATGCGATGCTCGAACTCGACCGCTCGTACATGCTCATCGGTTCAGCAGAAAACTATTCGAACGACACGGTTTTGTTCAACACCGTAGGCTTGTTCGACTCCAAAGTTTACAACGAAAAACTCGAACTCAAGCCGGGCCGGATTACGAAGAAAATCGTGCGCAACGAGCCGTTCGTGCTGGAAAACATCCTCTACGATTTCGACGACGATAAAATCTTGCCTCCGGCAGAAGGCGACTTGCAGGTGATTTTCGACCTGATGAACAAGTACCCCGACATGGTCATCGAGCTTTCGTCGCACACCGACACGCGGGGTGCCGACGAGTACAACCGCCAGTTGTCGCAGCGCCGTGCCGAGTCGGCCCGCCGTTGGCTGACCAACAAGGGCATCCCACGTCCCCGGATCGAGGCGAAGGGCTACGGCGAAACACAGCCGAAAACCGTCGATGCCAAGAGCCTGGCCAAGTTCCCGTTCCTGAAATTGGGTGCCGTGCTGACCGACGATATCATTAACGCCTTCCTGCCGGACAGTGTGAAATTCGAAGCAGCGCACCAGTTGAACCGCCGCACGGAGTTCAAAATCATCGCTGGCCCAACGAGCATCACCATCGAGGAGGAGCAACTCATTCAAATCGGCAACCGCAAGGTCGATGGCTCCGAGCCACCGAAAACGGAGCCGAAGAAAGACGAGAAAAAACCTGCTCCCGGAAACCGCAAACCTGCCCCGAAGAACAATAACCGCCGGGGCAACAACGATTCGCCGGGTGGCGACAGCCTGAAAACGCCGGTTTTGAAACTCGAAAAAATAGTGGCGAAGGACTCCGTGAAAATTGACCCGTTGTCCTCGCTTTTTGGCAAAAAAAACCTGAAAGGGCTGCCCATCATGCAGTTTGAAACGAGGCTGTACGACATGGGCCAGGTGAAAAAAGGCGAGGTCAGGGAGTACACGTTCCGCTTCACGAACGTTGGCGACGTGCCACTGGAAATTGACCTGGTGAGCGTTTGCGAGTGTACCACCTACGAACTTGGGCCGAGCACCGTGAAGCCGGGCGGGAAGGGCTGGATCAAGGTGGCTTTCGACAGCAACAAAAAAGACGAAAGCGACACGAGCGACGTGGATATTTATCTGAAAAACATCGACCCGGAAATCGACGCACCGATTTTTGAGCGGGTGCGGTTCAGGTACGAGTTGGTGAAGTGATATTTTTCTACAAAAAAAACGGGCCATGCCTCCTGGAGGCATGGCCCGTTTTTTTTGGGTGCTGTCAGTTCAATTTGAACGGCGGGGTCAGTTTGAACTCAGGAATTTTTACCGAAAAAATGGCTTCGTCCAACAGGCGTACCATCTGGAACTCCCCGTACATTTTTCCGGTATCCGTCATCAGCGGGCACCACGACGTGTATTGGTGGCTCTCGCCTTGCGACAGTACCGGTTGCAAACCGACCACGCCCTCACCCTCCACTTCCCGC
>JACRAN010000245.1 GCA_016234735.1 Bacteroidota bacterium
CGGGATGCACCCATCCCACCTCCCCGGCACCGGCACATACTCCAGCACCTCGCCCGCCCCGATTTCCGAGGTGAAGTAGCCCACTACCGTCAGTTCCTTCAGCTTGCGCCAAGCGGATTGGGTCGGCGTGGCCTTGTCCCCGGCAGCACGGGCGTCCGTGTCCAATTTTTTCAAAAAAGCAACTTTCTCTTCGCTGGAGAGCATGGAAAAACCTTTGGCATCCTCGTCGATTTTTTTCAAACCGGCCACGAAAGCGTCCCGCCCGGCTTGTGGAGTGCAGTCCTGCATCACGGCATGGATGAAGCTGGGCACACCTACCTCCGTGGCGCTCGGCGTACTTGTTTTGGGCAAAATGAGGTCGCACAGCTCGTTCAGCAGCGCCTCCTGTTCGGCAGTGAGGTAGCTGGAGGTAGAGGCAGCCTTGGGGTCGGCCTTGCAGCCGGACAGGAGGGCGGCGATGGTCGGGGCGCTGATGGCGGCGCCCAGGAGGATGGCGGCACGGGAAAGGGCTTCTCTTCGGTTCATAAAAATTGGATATTGTGCGATTGGATATTGGGATATTCGGTGGGCGAAAGGTATCGAAAAATATTAAGCTCAAAAAAGTGGAATGGTGATTCCTGACCAATTGCCGATTTTTCCACCGTTTTTTTCCTTGAAAAAACTTTCCTGATTACCTTGCCCGTTCGTTTAATTACCCAAGTTCGCCGGGCAGCATTGCCGGGCAACGAAAACAAGTCTAAAAACTAACTGAAGAATGAGTACGAACAAAGAAAACTGGGGTTCGAGGGTCGGTCTGGTACTGGCGATGGCGGGCAATGCCGTCGGTCTTGGCAACTTCCTCCGCTTCCCCGTACAAGCCATTCAAAACGGGGGTGGCAGTTTCATCATCCCCTACCTCGTGTGCTTCCTGTTGATGGGCATCCCTCTCCTGTTTGTGGAGTGGAGCATGGGCCGCTTCGGTGGCAAAAAAGGCGACCACAGCACACCGTTCATCCTTGGCTCGATGGACAAGCGCAAATTCTGGAAGTACCTCGGTGTGTTCGGTATTTTCACCAACATCGCCGTGGCGGCCTACTACTGCTACCTCGAATCCTGGACGCTCTCGTATGCCTGGCACTCGGTGGCCGGTACGTTTGCGGGCATGGACCAGGAAGGGGTGAACAGTTTTTTCACGAACTACGTGAGCCTCGGCACCAGCCAGCCCATCATTTTCTGGATACTGTGCCTGTTGCTCAACACCTATATTTTGTCGCGTGGCCTGAGCGGCGGCGTGGAGGTGGTGGCAAAAATCGGGATGCCGTTGCTCATCCTGTTCGGCGTTTTGCTCGCCATCAAAGGCGTGACGCTCGTTGCCGGGGAGCAGGGTGCTACCAACGACGGCACTGTTGGCCTGAACTTCCTCTGGACCCCGAATTTCGATACCATCTGGGAGCCGAAAGTCTGGCTGGCGGCGGCGGGGCAGATTTTCTTCACGCTGTCGGTGGGCATGGGTTCCATTCACTGCTACGCCTCCTACGTGAAGGCAAAAGACGACGTGGCACTGAACGCCATGAGCGCCGGCTGGATGAACGAGTTCGTGGAAGTGGTGCTGGGCGCTGCCATCGTCATCCCGATTTCGGTGGGCTACCTTGGCATCGAAAAAGTAGTGGAACTGACCCAAAACGGCGGCCTGGGACTCGGCTTCCGCACCCTACCCTTCCTGTTCCAAAACTGGGGGCCGTTCTTAGCGGCAGCGGCGGGTTTCATGTGGTTCATCCTGCTGTTTTTTGCGGGGATTACCTCCTCGCTGGCGATGGGCACGCCCGTGATGGGCTTCCTGCAGGATGAATTTCACTGGAAACGGGATAAAGCAGCCTGGACTTTCGGGCTGATCATTCTGCTGCTTGGCGCGCCCTGCGTCTGGTTCTTCAACGAAGGCGTTTTTGACGAATACGACTACTGGGCCGGCACGGTGGCGCTGGTGATATTTGCCGTTGCCGAAATCATCCTGTTCGCATGGGTATTCGGCATGGACAAGGGTTGGAAGGAAATCACCAGCGGTGCTGACATCAAGGTTCCAAATTTCTTCAAGTTCATCATCAAGTATGTGACGCCTTTCATCTTGTTGGCGGTACTGATAGGCTCTTTGCCCGGTATTGTTGATAAAATCAGTAACCCCGCCAACGGCTACGTTACCGCTGCCCGAATTGGGCTGCTTGGACTGTATGCTGGCATTTGTTACGTGGTTTATGTAGCGTACAAAAAACGGGTAAGGGAAGGCAGGTTTCATTGACCACTAATAATCTACGTTTGAAAAGGCCGGCAAATGCTGGTCTTTTCAAACCAAATAAATATCCAACCTATGAATGGTTCAGCTTTGGCGATGATGTTGGTAGCTGACGTCGTCGTGACCGTTTTCACGGTTTATTTCTTCTGGAAGGTGCTGCGCACACCGGGCACCAAGCACGAAGGCGACTTCATGCCGGGGCCTTGATGAAAAACAGAACCGCACAGTGATTTGCGATTTACGAGTGACGATTTACGAGTGAATACCTGAATCGTAAATCGTCATTCCCAAATCGTAAATCCATTGTCTTACCAACATTGGAGCGCTTCGCTCAACATCCATTTCGGGTTTTACCGCCGGGGAATGAACCTTTTTGACCTCGAAAAGATGCTGCTTCGCATGAACGAGGAAGTAGCCCGGCACCTGCAAATTCCTCCCGAAAGCACAATCGTGCTCGACCTCGGCTGCGGCTATTGCTCGGTGAGCCGTTACCTGGCCGCCCGTTTTCCCAATGCCCGTTTTTTTGGCGTAAACCGGAACACACAGCAGCTTGCTTTGGCTCAAAAAATGAACGCTGAGGCAGGTTTTGCTGAACGTATTTCAACCATCGAAGCTGATTTTCAGGCAGTTCCGCTACCTGGCGGTTTTGCCGACCTTGCTTTTGCACTGGAATCCGCCAGCTTTGCTGCCGGGGAAACCAAGGCCGTTTTTTTGCAGGAAGTCGCACGGACGCTGAAATCCGGTGGCCGGTTCGTCGTGGTGGATGGCTTCCGAAAGCACGACCGCCCGATGCCTCCCCCCGTGGCGTGGCTGCACCGGCACTGTCTGCGCTGCTGGGAGCTGGGGTCGCTTGCCGACATTCATGGTTTTGAAAAGGAACTTCAACGGGCAGGTTTCGGGCAAATCGTGAGCCGGGACATCAGTTGGAACCTTGCCCCATCGTTGATGCGCATCCCGCTGACAGTGCTGAAACTTCTGTTTCTCAAAAAAAAGGGCGCGACTGCGGCCCCTTCCAATTATCCGCTTGCACTGACGCTGACTTTCATGCTGGCATTGTCCGTCAGGCATTTCGGCTACTACCTGGTGACCTGCGTGAAAAGCTGAACCGAAATGAAAAAAACACAGACATTTGTGTTTCAAAAAATAAATCAAACCATGAAAATCACCAATCCTGTCGCCAATTTCAAGTGGAAAAGATTCCTGGGCTGGACCTCGTTGATTGTGGTACTCGTGTTCGGCGGCTACCTGTTTTTCAACTATGGAGCCGTGTACAGCGACGGTTACCGGGACGGTACGCTCATCAAATTTTCCCGCAAAGGGTATGTTTTCAAAACCTACGAAGGAGAGTTGAACCAGGGCGGCATCGCCAATCCGGCGCCCGGCACGGCCATGGTCAACCAAATCTGGCACTTCTCCGTGAAGGAAAAAGCCGTTGCAGACAAATTAGATACGCTCGGTGGCAAAGTGGTGCGCCTGCACTACAAGCAATACAATAAAATGTTTTTCTGGGAAGGGGAAACCCACTACCTCGTGGATGATGCAGTGGAGGTGAAGTGAATTGAAAATGGAGAATGGAGAATTGGCAAGAAACCTCAATTTTCCATTTTCAATTCTCCATTCTCAATTCCTAAAGTTGCTTTCGTACAGCCTTGTCCAATCCGCTACCGATATTTTCCGCATCAGCTCCCCGATGAGCCGGAAGGGAATCCGGTCCATCTTTTTGAAGCGGATGCAACTCTTGCCATGTCCAATTTCTGAGTGCTGTGCTTGGGGTATTCCTTGACAAACCAGTCCAATAATTTGGCGCTGCCGTAAATGCCCATGTGATACAGCGCCACGAAGTTCTTTTGCGAGGCAATGCCGGCGAAAGGCAGCGGGAGTTTCGGGTCGCAATGGTAGCCATTCGGGTAGATGCTGTGAGGCACCACGTAGCCAATCATGCCGTAGCTGATTCGCTCCTCGAACCCTTCGGGCAGGTTTTCCAGCATGGTTTCCCGCAGTTGGTTGAATGCCTGCGCTCGCTCAGAGGGGATTTGGTCGAGGTATTCCTGTACGGTGGTGGCTCCTGATTGCATAATTCCAGTTTTTATCTGATGCCTGGCTTAAAACCGGCGTGAAGTTAAATGAACTCCTCAATCATGCTGCCCCTAATCCTCCATATCCACATGCAGCGCATGAAAAAAGCGGTGTACCACCGGGGCCATCAGCACCGACACCGCCGAAAGGAACGCCACCCCGCTGAACAAAGCGTAAAAAGAAGAAAACAGCTTCGCCCCATCGCATGGCATCGGCGATGCCGGCCCCATGCCCGTCAGTATCATGGAAGCATTGAAAAAAGAATCAACCCACCCCAGGTTTGCGGAAACGTGATACCCTACCGTGCCTATCAGGAGCGACAACCCAATCAGTAAAAATGATGCCCCGAAATACTTCATCAGGCGGAGCAGGAAGGTATGTCTGGAAGCCAGCGGATTTTTCCGGTGCTCAAGTTTCATTGGTCAGATTTTTTACTTTTGCGCCAAAATTACGGCTTGAAAAGCCGATTTTCACCATTCAATTTCATGCAGGCATTTTTTTCCCTTCCCAGCCACCGGCAAGGCATCATTGCCATCATCCTGGCGGCCATTTTGTGGAGCACGGGCGGGCTGTTCGTCAAACTGCTCCCGCAGAATGCGTACACCATCCTGTCGTACCGAAGCCTGTTGTCCGCAGGTGTTTTCTTCCTTTTTTTTCGAAAAAAACTGCTGAAAATGAACGGGCGGGCCTGGCTCAACAGCGTTTTTTACTGCCTGCTCGTCATCAGTTTCGTGGTGTCCACCAAGCTCACCACGGCGGCCA
>JACRAN010000250.1 GCA_016234735.1 Bacteroidota bacterium
AAGAACTTTGTAGATGCAGCCTATTTTCCTCCCCTCTATTTGAAGGCTCCCAACATCACGTCATCTAAAGGTAAAATTGACCTAACAAGCTGATAATGAATACCTATAGAAGTTCGTATAATAAAAAAAATTACTTTTACTTTTCTTTTTATTTTGAAAATCTGTTTTTATTTTCGCACTGACTTTATGTACTTTAAGCATTACAAAGGACAGTCATCACTCCGATTGGTATAGTTCTTGGTTTTGCAGGTATGAAAATTTTGTTAATTTGAGAAAACTTCAAATGTTCTTTCAACAATTTTTTAACCAGTTTAAAAAAAGCATAATATGAGAAAGCAAAAGAGCGAAACCATCGTGCTCAAGAAGGGAAAAGAAGAAATCCAGCTTGACTACGCTGAACTGCGGAAAGCAGTACTCGTGTTGAGGGCCATAAACCACAAGCTCCGCCAACGGGTCATTGATCTACTGGAAGAGAATGAAAAAATGACCGTCACCGACATCTACATTAAACTTAGACTCGAGCAGTCTGTTGCTTCCCAACATTTAGCGATACTCCGTCGAGCTGGCGTTGTTGCCACAGAACGGCAAGGCAAATTTATTTTTTACGGATTGGACAAGGATCGGTTGTCTCAAATTTCCAAGTTGGTGGAAGACTTGGCGGCGTAACTTCCTTGCGCAAGACCAAGCTTGTCGCTTGCACAAAAATTGGACATTTGGAATAAAATAAAAAAAATAATCCCTTGATTAAAATCCTTGACTAAAGCATTGCTTTACAACGCTTCAAAACAGCGTCAATTTTTATTAACAGGCTTTCGTAAAATGCTGTAAACCACTGGGCTTACAGCATTTTTTTTATAACGGTTTTGAAAAAATAAATAATTAGCGCATATTTGCCTCCGTACATTTTTTCGCCAAAAAATTTTGACTTCTATGAGAAAGGCTAAGGTAAGCATCAATGATGACAAGCTACAGGTGTCTTCTGACATTCTCCGAGCGTTGGCACATCCCCTGCGTTTGAAGATTCTGGAGTTCATCGACCAAAATGAGACGATTAACGTCAACAAAATCTACAACACTCTAAAATTAGAGCAGTCCATCACCTCTCAGCACCTCCGAATTCTCCGTTCGGCGGGTTTAGTTGAGACAGAACGGGAAGGAAAGTTCATCCATTACAGGGTTGATTACGACAAGTTAGCCAATGCTGTGAAAGCTGTGGGAGCTTTTCTGGGCACTACCTCAAATAGGTAGCAGGAGAAGAAACGGTAGGCAATGAAAGTCGTTTGCCCCCTCTACTGGCATTGCAAATCGATTTCCTTATCCCTCAATAAAAAGTGCTGAAATCGAGCGATGCTCGTGTGTGTTTCGTATTGCCCTTGCGAAGAGCTTTGCAGTGGAAAGTACCTTTATTTTCTGCGACCGTTTCGTGGGTGGGATAGGAATGGTGTCACAGACAATGAGTTCTTGCAAGGCTGATTTCTCTATATTTTCCAACGCTTTGCCTGAAAGAACAGGGTGCGTACAGATAGCCCTGACGCTATGGGCGCCTTCCTTCATGATGATGTCCGCTGCTCGGCAAAGTGTTCCGGCAGTATCCACCAAGTCATCCACCAAAATCACATCCGCTCCTTTCACATCACCAATCACCGTCATTTCGGCAATTTCGTTGGCCTTCTTCCGGTACTTATCACAGATGACGAGATTTTTTCCAAAATATTTAGCGTAAGTCCTTGCTCGTTTGACGCCGCCAACGTCTGGCGAAGCAAATAGGGCATTGGTCAAATCCATCTTCTCGAGGTAGGGCATGTAGATGGCTTCGCTTCTCAAGTGGTCAACCGGGATGTCGAAAAAGCCCTGTATCTGGTCGGCGTGAAAATCCATTGTCATCACCCGATTCGCACCGGCTGCCTGGAGCAACTCAGCGATGAGTTTGGCTGAAATTGGCACCCTGGGCTTGTCTTTTCTGTCCTGTCTGGCATAACCAAAGTAGGGAATGACCGCCGAAATATAACCTGCAGAGGCTCTCTTAGCGGCGTCAATCACCAGCAGAAGTTCCATCAGGTTTTCTGCCGGGGCAAAGGTCGATTGTATCAAAAACACGTAGGCCCCGCGCACCGATTCGTTGATGACGGGTTGCATTTCACCGTCGCTGAAACGGTTCACCTCAATGTCACCGAGGGGTTGCCCGTAGTAATCGGCGATTTTTTCAGCCAGATAAATGGAATTGGTTCCGGAAAAAATTTTTACTTCGACCATGTGCTTGAAATGAAACGAGAAAATGTGCCTGATGCCGGTTGAACAAAACGGACTATCGAGGCGAATAACGATTCAGCGAAATCCACAAAAAAATATTCAGAGAAAATATCTCCGATTAGTTTTCCCCGCCAGCCCTTGAAAATTGCAGGTCACGATAAATTTTACGTTTTTGCCGACATCACAACGCAAAAGTAGAAATTCTTTAAAACCTGTTCAGGATTCGAGTTGTCGGCCATAAAAGAAACATTTTTATCAGGCAGAATTAAAACTGTGCAAATCTTTTCTGCCGATGGCAGCCTCCATGAGCGCAGGAAATTTCTCCGGCGTACAGGCAAATGCAGGAACGTCGAGCGATGCCAGTGCAGCAGCCACCGACTTGTCGAAGGAAGGTGCGCCTTTGTCGTCAAGCGCCAGCAGGGCGATGAAATTAACGCCCGAAGCCTTGATGGCTGCTGTTTTCTTCAACATTTCGGCCTGGTTTCCTCCCTCGAAAAGGTCGCTGATGAGCACGAGAATCGTGTCAGAGGGCGACGAGATGAGTGTTTGGGCATAGCCGAGCGCCTTGTTGATGTCGGTGCCGCCGCCGAGTTGCACCCCGAAGAGCAAATCCACCGGGTCTTTCAGTTGGTCGGTGAGGTCGGTAATGGCGGTGTCGAAGGCGACGAAGTGGGTGCGTACCGAGCGCAACGATGCCAGGATGGCTCCCATCACCCCGGCGTACACGACTGACGAGGCCATCGAACCGCTCTGGTCAACGAGCAGAATGATGTGCTGCAACGACTGCCCCCTGCGCCCGTGGCCGACAATCCGCTCCGGGATAATGGTCTGATAGTCTGGCTGGTAATGTTTCAGGTTGAGGCGGATGGTGCGGCTCCAGTCGATTTCGTTGAGCCGGGGACGAGGGTTGCGCACCGAGCGGCTGAGGGCACCCTCGATGGCCTGCCGGAGCGGGTTTCGGAGTTTTTTTTCGAGTTCTTCCACCACTTTTTTTATCACCATCCGGGCGGTTTCCTTTGTTTTGGCGGGGATAGCTTTGTTGAGGGAAATCAGCGTGGCCACCATGCTCACATCCGGTTCGACCATTTGCAGCAGCTCCGGTTCGAGCAGCATCCGGTGCAGGTTGAGCCGCTCGACAGCATCTTTCTGCATCACCTGCACCACGGGGGTGGGGAAATACCGCCGGATGTCGCCCAGCCATCGGTTGACGTTGGGCGAGGAAGCACCGAGGCCACCTTGCCGCTCGGTGTTGTAGAGCGCTTCCAGCACGTTGTCCACGCCAGCAGCCTCGGCTTCGAGGCCGATTTTGCTTCCAGGGTCGGATTGCTTGCCGAGTATCAGGCGCCATTTGCGGAGGCGGGTTTCCATTTTTTTAGAAGGAAAAATGAACTGACGAAAGTTTGAGCGGTTGCAAGGTAAATTATTTGCCGAAGGAAACGATTTGAGAACCCTTCGTCTTCACTTTGCCCCGTACTTTTGGCATCTCAATTCAGCTACAACATGATTCAATCCGACATTCTCGTACTTGGTTCCGGCATTGCCGGGCTGACGTTTGCCCTGAAAATTGCGCAAGCAAGACCTGACTTGAAGGTGACGGTTTTGACCAAAACCGATGAGAACGAAAGCAACACCCGCTACGCCCAGGGCGGCGTGGCGGCGGTCTGGAATTTTGAAACGGACAGCTACCAGAAGCATATCCAGGATACGCTCATCGCCGGGGACGGCCTTTGCGATGAAAAAATAGTGGAAATCGTGGTGAAGGAAGGCCCTGACCGGGTGCAGGAAATCATCGACTGGGGCGCCCGTTTTGACAAAAACAAAGGCGAAAAATACGACCTCGGCAGGGAGGGCGGCCACAGTGAAAACCGCATCCTGCACTACAAGGACCTCACCGGCTGGGAGATCCAACGGACGCTCTCGGCACAAGCCGACATTACGCCCAACATCGAGGTGCTCGAACATTTTTTTGCCATCGACATCATCACGCAGCACCATCTGGGCCACACGGTAACGCGGGTGACGCCGGGCATCGAGTGCTACGGCGCTTACGCCCTCAACAAAAAAACCGGCGAAATCGAGACCCTTCTGGCCAAGGTGACTGTGCTCGCCACCGGCGGTGCCGGGCAGGTTTACCGCAACACGACCAACCCCGTCATCGCCAGCGGCGACGGCATGGCGATGGTCTATCGGGCGAAGGGCCGTATCGAAAACATGGAATTTGTGCAGTTCCATCCGACGGCACTCTACAACCCGGCAGGCGACAACCCTGCCTTCTTGGTTTCGGAGGCAGTGCGTGGCTACGGTGCCATTTTGAAAACGCCGCAGGGCCAGGAGTTCATGCAAAAATATGACGAGCGGGGCAGCCTCGCCCCCCGCGACATTGTGGCCAGAGCCATCGACCGGGAGATGAAAATACAGGGGGCGGAGCACATGTGCCTCGACTGTCGCCACCTCGACAAGGAGGGCTTCGTGGCGCACTTCCCCACGATTTACGAAAAATGCCTGAGCATCGGCATCGACCCGATGAAGGCCATGATTCCCGTCACACCCGCCTGCCACTACATGTGCGGCGGCATCAAAACGGACGACATGGGGCGCACTTCCATCCACCAACTCTACGCCGCCGGGGAATGTACCTGCACGGGCCTGCATGGTGCCAATCGCCTCGCCTCCAACTCGCTGTTGGAAGCGATGGTGTTCGCCCACCGCATTTACCTCGATGTCTCGGAAAAAATAGACCATGCAAAATTTCCGGCGACGGGCATACCCGACTGGGATGCCAGGGGCACGACGGAACCGAAGGAATTGATACTTATTACGCAGAGTATCAAGGAGTTGAAGGACGTGATGAGCTACTACGTGGGCATCGTGCGCTCCAACGAGCGCCTCAAACGTGCCCACGACCGCCTCTACCTGCTGTACCGGGAGACCGAGGATTTGTACAACAAAACCACCATCTCGCCGCAACTTTGCGAACTGCGCAACCTCCTCACCATCGCCTACCTCATCACCCGCTCGGCGGCCATGCGGCGGGAGAGCCGGGGGCTGCACTTCACCACCGATTACCCGGAACGGCTTGATTTTATCGACCTGAGCGTACTTTGAGGATATTGAGAAATTGTTGTGAAAATCAATCTTCAAATACCTCAATATCGCAATCTCCAATCTCCCAATATCAAACTCCGCATCCCGATGAAAAAATTGCCCCTGCTGTTTTTTGTTTGCCTGTACACTTCGCTCAAGCTGTTTGCCCAAACGGACAGCTTGCTTTCGCTCAACGATTTTCTTCGCAAAAACAACCTCACGACGCAGACCACCTCCGATGGCCTCCACTATTTTCTGGAAAAAAAAGGCGACGGCCCTGCCCCTGTCACCGGCGACTACGCGCTCATCCGCTACCGGGCCATGCTGACGGACAGCACCGTTTTCGATGAGTCGGAGGAAGGCAACCCGTTCGTTTTCCAGGTGGGCAACCACGAAGTCATCAAGGGATTGGACAAGGCCATTTTGTTGTTGAAAAAAGGCAGCAAGGCCACGTTTTTCATCCCGCCGTCGCTGGGCTACCAGACGAATGGCGTCGAAGGCTCCGTGCCGCCCAACGCTGCACTGATTTACGAAGTGGAACTGTTAGACGTGATGGATTTCGACCAGTACGACCGCTACATGCGGGATTTGGAGGAGCGGGAGCGGGCAGATTTTGAGAACCAAAAGCAAGCGCATTTTCAAAAAGACCTGCGGCTCATCGAGGAGTATGCGGCGGCCAACCAGTTGAAAGTGAAGCGCACGGCAACCGGCCTCAGCTACGTCATCACGAAGCCGGGGAAAGGCGCTCCCGCCAAGCCCGGCACCCGGGTGACGGTGGCCAACGAAGGCTACCTGACGGCCGAGACGCTTTTCTACAAGTCGGAAAAATTTGAATTCGTGCTGGGAAGTGCCCAGGTGATACAGGGCTGGGAAGAAGGGCTGCAATTTTTCGGCCCGGGCAGCGAGGGCTGGCTGCTCATCCCGTCGAAGCTGGGCTATGGGCAGGTGGCCGTTCAAAAAATTCCTGCCAATGCCGTACTCATTTTCAAAATCAAATTGCTGAAAGCCGGGAAGTAAAAATCAGTCCCTGGAACTGAACGAGTACGCCCCGATGAGTTGGTCGTAGCGCCCGCCGAAGGGCCGGTAGTACACCAGCACGGTGTAGTTGTTGTCGGTTTCGTGCCAGTTGCCTTCCGTCTCCTCAAAATCCGGCACCTCGGCACCCCTCGGCAGGGCGGCGTAGAGGTAGTTGTAGTAGCCCTGTTTCAGGTTGACTTTCGCCACATAACTATTGATGAGCGGGTTCCAGGTCATCCTGAACTCCGGTTTCAGTTGCCAGTCCGACAGGCCGCCGAAGATGTAGATGTCCTGTTCGTACATTTCCGAAGGGCTGTAAAGTTGGAACAGCACATCGGCGTACTCGCTTTGCAAATTGTGAACATCTTCCGCAAAACTATCGTCGCCGAACAATTGCCGCTCTCGGTCGGTCACCTCCTGTTGGCGCTGGTTGAGCAATTGCTGGCGCTCGTTCCTGATGGCCGCTGACTGTTCGCTCGATTGAGACCTTGCCAGACGGGCGTTAAAATCCTGTTCCTCCGCTTCTGTGAGCCGGGTGACAAACTCGCCTGCTGTGGCGGACTGATTGGCATAGATGCGGCTGCGCTCATCGTTGTTTTCGATGATAAAATTGCCGTTGATGTCGTTCCACTCGAAGTAGGGCATCGAGCCTCGTTTCTGTTCTCTTTCGAGCGTCACTTCGTATTTCCCGTTGGATTCCACCACAGAAACGATGCGGGGGCTGGGGTACCGGATGCCCCGCAGGTCGAGGTAGCGGAACTCCTTGCCCGCCGGGAAAACGATTTTGTCCTGAAAATCAAAAACCTGTTCGCCCAGCCTGCTGAACAGGGGTTTGAGGCCGGTGATGGCATTGTCCCAACGGCCATTTTGCAGCACCACCGCCGTTATCTCCTGCTGCGGGTTGCGGATTTCAAAACGCTTGTGGCTGACCGTGAAATCAAACTCCTGGTGGGTGCTGATTTTATCGACCCGGGCGGGGCGCACGATGTCGGGGATGATGTCCACTTTCATGTCCACCACCATGAACCGGCGGGTGATGGCGAGGCGTTTTTCATCTTCGTCTTCGTACACTTTCAGGAGGTAGTTGCCGCTCACCAGCAGCCGCAGGTCTTCGTTTGGCACCGTCATTTGGTAGTGCGTGTACGTGGTTTTTACTTTGAAAGAATAATCGTACCGCTCGATGCGCTCCTCCGAAAAACCGTCGATGTACTCAAACTCCGTCAAGTTGGAAGGTTCCCAGTTGGCGTTGCAATGTACCACTGAGTAGGTGTAATCCTTGTAGTCCCGGCTCAGGTCGTCGAAGCTCAGCACTACGCCGACATTGCCCCCCAGTTCGATGATGGGCAGGCTCAACAGCAGCCCTTCGGCATGGAATTTCACCGATTTCAGGTTGTCCATGTAAACAAAATCGTAGTACCGGAGGTCTTCATCCTGCGAAAAGCCAACCACGGGAAGCATCATCGCCAACAGCACGAGTATTTTTTTCATCGTAAAAAATGGTTCAGATTGGAGAGGTGAAGTGTGCCGGGCAAATTTAGCCGTAAAACTTCGAGGAACCGCCAAGTTTAACGAACCTTTGCCCTGCCATTAACGCAAAAACACCGGGTTGATTTCATGGGGTCATCCCGCCACAACCGCACAACTTTTTTGGAAACCGAAAATCAGCCACCCGCCTCCGGCCACCCGCCGACGAGCCTCGCCCGCAAGGCAGGCATCTTCACCGTCAGCCGGGCCGTCACCATCCTCACGCAGATGCTGGCGGGGGTCGTGCTCACCCATGCCCTGTCGGAAGCGGATGCCGGCATCGTGTTTTACTTAGTGCTGCTGCTGTACGGCACGGCGCTCACCTTTGGCCAACTCGGCCTGCCCGACAGCGTGTTTTTTTTCTTCGAAAAACTGCCGCCCGCCGCCCGCAAAAGTTTCACCCTGCTGCTCTCCAAAACCCTGCTGCGGCTGGCCTTCGCCGCCGCCGCCATCATGCTCGCCATTGGCTGGCTCGGGTCGTCGCAGGAGGGCTTTGGCGAAGTGCGCACCCTCATCTGGGCAGTGATGGCCATGCTGCTGTTCGAGTTGCCCACCATGCCCCTGCCCAACGTGCTCATCGCCCTCGACCGGGCGAAGGCGGCGGCCTGGCTGAACATTTTCACCGGCCTCACCCAGTTCATGGCCATGGCGCTGCCGCTCCTGCTGCCCGACCCCGTGGCCGCTATCCCCATCGGCCTGCTGGTGTACAGCATCCTGCGGATGGTGGTCAGCACCGCCATTTTTCGAAAACTTTTCAGAAACGAACCCACTGAACCATTGCCGGACGGCACCCTCCGGGAGGTGTTCCGCTACTCGCTGCCCCTCAGCCTCGCCCAGATTTTCTGGACGCTCAACCGGCAGGTGGACAAGTACGTGGTGCAGTGGTTTCTGCCTGCTTTTTTTGCGGTGTACAGCGCCGGGGCGCTCGAAATCCCCATCATCCCCACCATCGCCTACTCGGTGGCGGCGGTGATGATGCCGCAACTCGTCGGCCACCATCTGCGGGGCGAGCGGTCGCAGTTGCTGGAACTTTGGTACAGAAGCATCCGCAAAGTGACGGTCATCGTGCTGCCGCTGGTGATGGTGTTCGTGGTGGCAGCGGAGGAGTTCATCGCCCTGCTTTTCCCCGACAACTACGCCGATGCGGTGATTCCGTTCCGCATTTACACCCTCATTCTGTTGCAACGGGTAGCCTCGTACAGCAACATGCAGAAGGCGCTCGGCAGCACCGGCGACATCACACGGGCCGCCATTTATCTTTTTTCCATCAACGCCCTGCTCGCCGTGCCGCTCGTGCTGTGGCTGGGCATGGCCGGGCCGCCGTTGGCGGCGCTCCTCGCCAACACGTTTTCGTGGTGGTATGCCTTGCGGAAAATCCAGTTGTTGCTCAAAGTGAAATTCCGGGAGGTGTTCCCGTTCGGGTTCTATGGCAAGGCGCTGGGCGTGGCCGCCCTCGCTGCCGTACCTGTTTTTTTGTTGAAACAACAGGTGGAAATGCCCGCCGCCATTGGCTTCGCCATGCTGGCGGTGTGCTACCTGCTGGTGTATCTGCTGCTGGCCCGGCTGACGGGGATTGTGCCGGAGGAGGATTGGCGGCGGTTGCTGAGGCGGTGAATTATTTTAATTTCTTCACCTCCTCAAACAACTTGTCCTCATCGCCCGGCACGTACTTGCGGGTGTGGTAGGCGATGTTGCCGTTTTTGTCGAGTACAAAAACCTGCGGCAGGCCGTTCAGCTCGCCGAGCATCACGAGGCGGAACTCCCGGTTCAGGTCGTGGTAGGCAGGGAAGGGCCACCGGGCATCGTGTACCCGGCTGACGAACTGGCCGTAGTTTTTCGGAAAATCGGTGCTGATGGCGTATAGGTTGAAGCCCGCTTCCTGCTGCCAGGTTTCGTATTTTTCGGAGATGGCCTTCAACTCCAACCGGCAGGGGCCACAGGTGGTCAACCAGAACATGAGCACAGTGGGTTTGCCGTTTTTGGCAAATACGGTGGCCGAGTTGAGCGTGTCGCCCGCAGCAGTGCGCAGGGCGATGTCGTAGGGGAACGTGGCGCTGATTTGGTGGGCAGGCCGTGCCGTTTCGACGTAGTGGCTTTGCCTCGGTTGGAGGACGACGGCGGCCGTGTCGGCGGCGGTTTGGCCGAAGACCGACCCAAGAAGAACGCTAATCAGTGCTGTGAGCATAATTTTATTCATGGTAAAAATGGTATCTGACTATTTCACCAGCAAAATCTTCGCCACCGTCACCAGCGGGTTGGAGGAATTGCGGTTGGTGGCGAAAACGAGATACACGCCCGTGTTGGCTTTGCGGCCGTTGTAGTCCCTGCCGTTCCAGATGGCCTGGCCGCCGAGAGCCTCGGTTTCGTAAACGAGTTGGCCGTTGATGTCGGTGATTTTCACGGTCGAGTCCTCCGCCAGGCCCTTGATGGCGATGGGGCCATCGTAACCCTCCCGCACGGGGTTGGGGAACACCAGCGCCCCGCTGTGGAAATCTTCGGCACCCGTGGCCTCGGTCCGCAGGGAAATGAGGCCCCGCCCCGTGCCGATGAAAGCTTCGCCCGTCGCATCGTCGAAATCGATGTCGGTAATGTTGTTGTCGAAAAGCGGGCTGTTTTCGGCTGTGAAATGGGCGATTTGCTCGTTGCCTTCCGGCGACATCACGAACACGCCCGACCCTGTGCCGAACCACTTGCGGTTGGCACCGTCCACGCCGATGGCCCGCACATCCTGGTCTTCGAGCAGGTTGGCACCGAAGCCATCCACCTCCACGAAGGGGCGGCTGCCGGGGCACTCGTTGTTGAGCGGGTCGCACTGGAAAACCACGGCGCCCAGCTTCGTACCAATCCACACGCTGCCTTCCCGGTCCACTTCCATGCTGGTGATTTCGTTGGTCGGCAGCACGGAGTTGGAGGTGTTCAGCACCACGCAGCGGTCGTCGGAAGTGTTGGCGAAGTCGTCCCCTTCGTCAAAAACGATGACCCCGATGCTGTTGGCAGCAGGCATGATCCACTTGTAGCCGAGGGCATCCACCACCACTCGCCACACCGATTTTTCGAGGGTGCAAGGCAGCCCGAAGGCGTACCACTCGCCACTGTTGGTCAGCACGGAGAGAGGTTTTGGGGCGTTGTTGTTGCACATCCAGAGGTTGTTGTCCCGGTCGAAGGCCAACCCGGTCACACGGGTGCGCTCGTTGTCGCCCGTAGCCCCTTGGAGCGTGGAGTTGGTTTCGTTGAAAACCTCGAATTCCCCGGTCTGCGGGTCATAGCTCACGAGGGCATCGAGGAAGGCAGCAGCGTAAGCCTTGCCGTTTTCAGGATGAACTTTCACGTCCATAAAGTCGGAAATGCCACTCAGGGCTGGCGTATTTTTCAGGCTGTACGCATCCCACGTACCGTTGATGAGGGAGAAAAAACCGTCCGTTCGGAACAGGGCGCTGAACGTGAGGTCCACCCCCCCGGTAGCCACCCACACCTGCCCGTTGCCCACATCGATTTGTTGGATGTTGGAGGAGTGGGGGCTGTTTACGCTGAACGCAGAGCAACTGGAAGCTCCGCTGTCCTGCGAGTGGAAATCACGGGACTCATCGGCATACCAAAGGCTGCCTGATTCGTCTTCGATGGCGTAGCGGGGAAACACAACGCATTCCGAGCCTGCCTCCGTGTACGTCTGGTCTTCGCTGAGGATGAACATTTTGCCGGCGCAACCTGGGCCGCAGTAGAAGCCCGCGAGCAGGTGTGCCCCTTCCGATGTGAGGTATTTCAGGTCGAAATCTTCGTGGTGGAGCACGTACTGCGCTTGCTGCCCGTCGAACACGTACAGGCTGTCGTTTATGTCCAAGTAAAGTTTCCCGTTGAAAAGCGTCATGGCCCTGGAGGAAAAATCGGTTGGCAAACCCTTCGTGCTGTTCAACCATTCCCAGTTGGCGAAGTCGTTGATGTTGTACCCGGCGTTGGGGTCGGCAACGTACAACCCGTCGGCAGTGGCGGCGTAAATCAGGCCGTTGAGGATGCGCACGGCATAAACTTCCACCGGGGTTTTCACGGTGGAAGGGAAGAGGCCCTGGCGCAGGTTGAGCGTGGTGATGCCGAAGTTGGCGGACAAGTAGGCCATCGAATCGTTGGCCATGTACACGTCATGCACTCTTTTTTCACCCAACACGATGTTGCTCTGGGGGATGTTGGGCAGGTTCAGGATGCCATCCTCCTGGAGGAGGTCGATTTCGCCGTTGTCGTACACGACGACCAGCACGTTGCTCTCCCGGTTGTACTTGACGAGGCTCACGCCGACGTTGCTCAGGCCCTCCACTTTGGTCATCCGTTCGATGGAACGCTCTTGCTTGTCCACAATGAGCAGGGCAAAACGGGTGGCGTAGTAAATCTTGTCGGCACTTTGCGTGACGTACAGGCCAGAACTGAAGGGCAGGTGGGATTTCCATTGCCCGATGGCCAGATCCGACTGGCCGGATGCCATTTTTACCAAAAAGAAGAATGCAAAAACGAGGAAAGGGTAGTGCGATTTTTTCATGAAATGATTTCTGTGAATGTCAAACGGTGTCCTCAAAACAAGCCCGGCAAATCTATTATTGTTTGAGGGGAGGGTATTAAGAACGCCGGGAAATTTATCCGACAAAAACGAGGGGTCGTAAGCCAGTTAATCTCATCCTTTGAAAAAAGGCGAAACGAAGTACTTACGAAACTGCGCCAGGTCGTTGCGGGAAAAAGCCTGGCGGAAAGAGACGGGTTTGGTGTTGAGCATCACGAGAATCGTTGCCGGGTGAAATGGCTCAAAACTGTTCATAAAACCAGCCCCGACAAAGCTAAACCACCTACCCTGAATATCCACCGTCTAACATCGGCAACGTCGCAAACACGGCATTTATTCAGCACTGAAAATAAAATTTGGCCAAGAGAAGCCTGCTGATTTCCTTTCAAAAAAAC
>JACRAN010000249.1 GCA_016234735.1 Bacteroidota bacterium
ACGTTGCCATTGCCGAACTGGTTGGGCAGGGCAGGGTTGAAGCCCGGTTCGGCAGCGTTGAATTTATGGCCTGGCAGGTTCAGGTGCTTCAGCGCCCGGTGCGTGAGGTCAACGCCCGTGTCCAGCACGGCGATTTTCACCTCGTCTCCGCCAGTCTCCAGCCAGGTCTTGAAAACGGCGTCCTGTATTTGCTCGCTCCAGTTGAATTCTGTCATTAGCCGATAATTTTAAGGGTTGTAGCAAAGGTGGGAAATTCGGATAATATTTCTGCTTAAATTTTAGATGGTTCCATGGCCTTGAGATAAAAAAAAACCGGACGCCGATTCCTTGACTTTCAGGCTTCTTGTGGAGGTGCCGGGAGTCTGTTGGGGAAATGGCCGGGCAGGCCGAAGCCGGTGCCGTCTTCCATGGAAATGCCTATCGGGATGACTTGGTGAGTCTGGATGTCCTGCTTGCCAAAAACGGCTAATTCAACACGGAAACGATTTTCATTCCCGTAAAAATCGGAGGGATTCTGAAAATCGTGAAAGGCACCGGCCGTAAATTGAACAACTACGACTTTGTTGCATGGCTAATTGAAGATTTTGTCACAATCCGACAATCGGTTTCGGGCTTTGTTTGAGAAAAAACCGGATTTATTTCGTTAATTCCAGATTCATGGTTGGTCAGCAAATTGATTACGTTTTTTTTGCCGCAAAATAACCAAACGGAAAATAATTTGACGAATTCTTACGCGGATAAACCAATCATTTCTTAGCTTTGGCGAGGCGTAAGTGCGTCCAGCAACGCACAGCCCACCTGAAGCGCTACTGGTCAAATCTGACATCTCAAATTTACTGCCATCTGTTAGGGGACGTTACGGCTACGGTTTAGCCAAACCAGAATCCTGTACTATTATTCACATCAAATAAATAATGTCTGTATGAAGCAACTACTTGTACTCTCGGTTTTTATCTTTTCTACACTTACCATTGGCATTGCACAGAAGAACTGCTGCAATCCATTGGACCTTACCTTCTTCCCCGGCTTTCCAGTGACTTTTTCCTCAACGTCCGGCAGTGGCGAGCCTGACGATGTTTCCTGCTCGTGCCTGAGTGGCGAAGGGGGCAGCACCTGGTTCGCTTTTTCGGCCATGGAAGGCGGAAAATTCGAGTTTTTGATTGAACCGAAAACACCCGGCACCAATTTCAACTTTTCCATTTGGGAGGATTTTTGCCCGTGCCAACAATCCCAGCCCCCCTCCAGCCCGAATGTGGTACCTGTTGTCTGCAACTCGGCGGCCGGAAACGGCCCTACCGGGGTTGCCAGCGACCCAATGACAACTTTTGGGGTGCCCAACTCGGCTGAATTTTCGCCGACCATCAACTTAGTGACCGGCAAGAATTATTTTCTGCTGGTCAGCAATGTCGCCAACGACGGCCTCGGGTTCACGTTCACGATGGGAAATCCGGCAGGCACAGCAGTCCTTGGCCACAGGATTCCGCCGCCAAACTCCGGTCCGATTGAAGGCCCTTCAACTGTTTGCCTTGGTGGTTCCGCCATTTTTACCGTTCCCCCTCAATTTGGTGCCACCAACTATCAGTGGGACGTCATTCCTGGCGGCATCCCCGTCAACGGCCCGCAGCCACAGCATGCCCTCAACTTCCCGTCGGCAGGTATTTTTCAAGTATGCGTACAAGCCACAGGCCCAGGGCTGGGTTGTTTCGCCACTGCCCCCAGTTGCATGTCGGTAACGGTAGCGCCAATACCCAACCCGGCAGGATTTGCCTCCGACATTATTTGCACTGGCGATGTGTACGTGGCACCCAACGGGGAGGCTTTCTTCTTCGGCGGCGTCCACGATGTACACTACGTTACCTCACAGGGCTGCGACAGTATCGTAAAACTGACGCTTACCCAACTGCAACCTGATTACGATGTGATTGTCAAGCAAGCTTGTGAAGGCACTTGCGTCGAATTTAAGGGGGAAACCATCTGCGAAACAGGCACCTACGAGGAAGTTTTGACCAACCAGTTCGGCTGCGACAGCACCACCCTGCTGTTCTTCATTTCCGTGCCTGTTGAAGCCAAGATTACCGGAGCGGACACGATTGATTGCATCAAAACCAGCATCGTATTGAGCGGAGCCACATCGCCCGGCGGCGCTAACATGACCTACATGTGGAAACGCAACGGCCAGCCCGTCGGCACCGGGCCAACGCTGACCGTCACCACCGGCGGCTCGTACACCCTCACCACCCAAAGCACGGTGGGTAGCGACACCTGCGTGGACCAGGCAACGGTTTTCATCGTCGCTGACAATACTCCGCCGCAGTTGACCGCCATGGGCGGGGTGATTACCTGCGCCAGCAGTTCCGTGACCCTGCAAGCCAATTCCACCACCCCCAATGTGACCTACGGATGGACTGGCCCCGGCGGTTTCGCTTCCAATCTGCAAAACCCAACCGTCTCATTGACAGGCACTTACACGGTGAAAGCGATAGCCATGAACGGCTGTTCAAAATCGGCAAACGCCGTCGTCACCGGGAACACCGAGCTGCCGAATGCCACCGCCACCGGCGGTTCCGTCACTTGCCTGAGCAGCCAGGTGATGTTGAACGGCCAATCGACCACGCCGGGCGTGGCCTACTCCTGGGAAGGCCCCGGCGGGGTAATTTACAACCAACAAAACCCGGTGGTAAGCACAGTGGGCGACTACATCCTCACCGTCACGGCACCGAACGGCTGCAAAAAATCGACCTCCACCAGCGTCATCGACAACACGGCACCGCCACTTGCCAGCGCCGCAGTCGATGACAACCTCAACTGCTTCACTTCCACCGTGACCCTGAGCGGGGCAGGCTCCTCCATCGGCGGCCAATATTCCTACCTGTGGTCAACGACCGACGGCAACGTTGCCTTCGGCGGAACCACGCTGACACCAACGGTGGACGCCCCCGGCACCTACACGCTGCTCGTCACCAACAGCAACAACGGCTGCACCGGAACCGCATCGGCGACGGTAGTTGAATCGCCGGACGTGACGGCAAGCATTGCTTCGCAAACCAACGTGCTGTGTTTTGGGGAAGCCACCGGCTCGGCCACCGTAACAGCGGGGGGCGGTGTTGGCAATTTCACCTATGAATGGTCGGACGGCCAGACAACGGCGACAGCTACCGGCCTCATCGCAGGCAACTATTCCGTCACCAGCACCGATGGGGAAGGATGCGCCAGTGTACAGTCGGTCACGGTTTCGCAGCCCGCCACGCCCATCGCCGTGAACGCCTCGGCGACCCCGCAGATAATCTTCGGGGTGAACGACGGCACGGCCACCGCCAACCCCACCGGCGGCACCGGCCCCTACGCCTCCGGCTGGAACAGCGGCGGGACCACGCAGACCATCACCGGCCTCGCCCCCGGCAACTACACCGTCATCATCACCGATGCGAACGGCTGTACCGCTTCGCAGACCGTGACGGTCAACGAAATCACTTGCGCCGTGCAAATCGACATCGCCCACCAGGATGTCAGTTGCCCCGGTGCCGCCGACGGCTCGGCCACGGTGAACTTAGCAAGCGCCACGCCGCCGTTCAGCTTCATCTGGTCGAACGGGGAAACCACGCAGACCGTGAACCAACTTTCGGGCGGCACCTACTCTGTGTCCTCGACCGATGCCAACGGCTGCGAAGTGGTGGCGACCGTCACCGTCCAGGAGCCGTCCACTTTCAGCGCCAACGCCACGTCCACCGACCTCACCGGCTTCAACTCGGACGACGGCACCGCCACCGCCAACCCGACGGGCGGGACTGCACCCTACACTTATCTTTGGGACAACAACGAAACCACCGCCACCATCGGAAACTTAGAGCCTGGCAACTACACCGTCAGCGTATCGGACGGGAACGGTTGCGAAGCGGTGCAGACCGTCATTGTGCTGGCGTTCAACTGCTTCATGACGGCCAACGTCATCTCCGCCAACGCCACTTGCAACGGCTCCGACGACGGCCAGGCCACCGTCACGCTCGCCAACGGTACGGCCCCGTTCACTTACGAATGGTCGAACGGCGGTACGACGGCCACCATCGAAAACCTCGCACCGGACACCTACTCGGCCACCGCTACGGATGCGGCCGGCTGCCCGGCGGTCGTGGAAGTAGCCATCACGGAACCAACTGTCCTGGGAATTGATTTCATCGAGTTGATTGAACCCGATTGCGGAGCCAGCAACGGCCTCGTCACGGCAGCGGGCACAGGCGGCACGCCCGGGTACAACTACGAATGGTCGAACGGCGACACTGACAACACCATTGACGGTGTGGCGGCTGGAACTTACAGCGTCTCCATCACCGATGCCAACGGTTGCGAAGCTGCTTTTGAGGTGGTAATCGGCACAATCGACGACGTGCCACCAACGCTCGACTGCCCGGAAGGCTTGGCTTTACCTTCCTGCGACCCGGTTGCTGAATTTACGCCAACCGTGACCGATAACTGTACGGGAACCATCCAGTTGACCCAAACCAGCGGCTTGCCCAGCGGCTCCACTTTCCCGGTGGGCCAAACGACCGTCGCTTTCGTGGCAGAGGATGCAAGTGGCAACTCCTCGACTTGCAGTTTTGAGGTGACAGTACCGACGGGGCTTTCCGTCACATTGTCATCCGTGAACGTGTCCTGTTTCGGTCATGACGATGGTAGCATAGCCGCCACCACCACCGGTGGTTCGCCCGGCTACACATACCTGTGGAGCAACGGTGCCACCACGCCCACCGTCACCGGCCTCATCGCCGGGCCGTACTCGGTCTCCGTGACCGACCAAGACGGCTGCACCTCTGTGAAAACGAACACCGTCACCCAACCGCCGCTCCTCCTGACCTTGCTGGTGACCATCACCAACGATACCGCAGGACAGCAAAGCGGTGCCATTGATGTGGATGTGAATGGGGGCGTACCGCCCTACACTTACATTTGGACGGACCTGGCGGGCAACGTGCTCGGCAACCAGCAGGACATCAGCGGGCTTGCTGCGGGCACCTACCAGTTGCGGGTGACGGATGCCAACGGCTGCATTTCGTTGAACGGCTACACGATTCAAACCGTCAACAGCACCAGCGAACCCGGCCTCGACAGCCACCTGCTGCTCTACCCGAACCCGACCTCCGGTTGGGTGACGCTGGAACTGACCGACCTGCCGACTTTGCCCGATGTCGAAGTCACTGCGTTGGACGTGACCGGCAGGGTTGCTTACAGCTACGCTGCCGTCGGCAACAAGCACCTGCTCGATTTCACGGCCAAGCCGTCCGGCGTTTACTTCCTCAAAATTTTGGTGGGGAATCAAATGCTGACCAAGCGGCTCGTGGTGAGCAGGTAGAACCTGCTGCAAACATTCAAGGTGATAAAAAAACGGGGCGGCTTTTCGGTCGCCCCGTTTTTTTATAAAATGCCGGGTCGGATTTTTTTCATTTTTTTGCAGAAAAACAAACCCACATGGCCTACACTTCCACTTCCTCTGTAAACAGTGTGCTCATCCGTGCCGTCATCATGGCATTTTTCCTGCTGGCGGGCATCTTCATCGGGTTGCTGTTTTTTGAAGACAACCTCTCCAAAATATTCGGGAACTACAGCGATGAAGCCATCATCGGCGGGATGTTGCTGGCGATATGGCTCGTGGTGAGCAGCACCCTCCGCAGCGTAAACAACCTGGCGAAGGCCATCCCCGCCTGGAAACTCGTCCTCGGCGGCACCCTCACGGGATTCATCGGATCTGTGCTGACGGTGGCATTCCTGCTCCTGTTCCCCAACGTGGCCAAGTCCCAAAACATGACCGAGGTGACCGGTGCCACTGGCGGCCTGATTTTGATGATGACGGCCGTTGCCTTCGTCATTTCACTCATTTCCATCATCAATATCCGGGTGAAAAATCGGCAACTTGGCAACCTCCTGGAGATTCTGATTATTGGCGGGTGCATCGCAGGGTTCGTTTATTTTGCCACAAGATGAGTTTTGAGTTATTGAGTTTTGAGTTAGCGAGTAACTCAAAACCCCAGCATGTCCTTCATTTCAAAATAACCCTGCCGCCCGGCCAGCCATTCGGCAGCCGCAATGGCTCCTGCGGCGAAGCCTTCCCTCGAATGCGCTGTGTGGCTGATTTCGATGGTGTCGATGCCCGAAGTCCAGGTGACTACGTGCGTACCGGGCACATTTACAATTCGCTTGCTGACGATGGGAATTGCATCTGGCACAGTGGTAAACTGCTCGTTTTCAACACTTTGCAGGTGGGTTTCCCAGTGGTTTTTCCGTGAAATATGACTCAAAATGCCCTCCGCCAGCGTGATGGCCGTGCCGCTGGGGTGGTCGAGTTTTTGGGTGTGATGGACCTCTTCCATGTGCACGTCGTACTGGGACTGGCCCTCCATCAGACTGGCGAGGAAGCGGTTGACAGCGAAAAAAATATTGACCCCGATGCTGAAATTGGAAGCTACGAACAGGCCGCCGCCAGTCGTCAGGCACAGCGCTTTGGCCTCCTCCAGCCGGTTGAGCCAGGCGGTGGTGCCACACACCACCGGAACGCCCGCCCGCAGGCAGGCCGAAATGTTGTTGAATGCCTTCTCCGGGCGACTGAATTCGATGGCCACGTCGGCCCGCCGCAGGTTCGCCGGGGTGAGGTCGGCGAGGTTGCCGCTGCCGATTTTCAGCACGATGGAATGCCCCTTCCCCTCCGCCAGCCGCTCGATGACCCTGCCCATTTTGCCGTACCCGATGATTGCAATTTTCATTTTCAAAAATTTTATTGCCAAGTGACGTGGTGTACCATCTGCCGTCTCACACTTCGATTTTTGTTGTTTACAAGCCAAATTCTGGCTTCAACATGGCCCCTCCCGGTGCGGGAGGGGTTTTTTTATTTGAAGCAAAGTTACCTGCTTTCCCGCCGATTGAAGTTCCGCCAGCTTATTTTTACCTTTTCAAAATCAAAACCCGGCAGCCCATGCTCTGGCAGGAATTACAAAAAATCGCCTTACTTGGCACCGAGAACAGCAGTTTTTCGGAACGGATGCTGGATGCACTCGACCAGCACGGCATCAACGTGCAGCAGGAAACGCCGGTGCTACTGGCCGAAGCTGCGGCGCTGCTGGCGCAACTGCGCAAAGCGGGCTTCCCGCTGGCCGTGTTCGACGGCGAACTGCCCACCGCACCCGAAGCGTCCGCAGAAAAAGTTTGCTCCGCAAAATCTGCCCACCACCTGCACCTCATCCTCGGCGGCGAACAAGCGGCGGTGCTGCCGGAGTTCCTGCATTTTTTGACCAAAAACCAAAAATGCCTTCCGCCGGAACACCTGCCCGAACTGCTGCACCTCCCCGATTTTAAAAACCACTGGCTCCTCATCGAACCGGCGCTCGGCACCAGTGGCCGCTGGCTGCTCGCCCAACACCCCGACTGGAAAAAATGGCTCGCCGACCCGACCGGCTTCGATTGGCGGACGGGCAGCCGGGAGCAGCGCCTCGCCCTGCTCGCCCACTGGCGGCGGCACGGCCCCGACCACGCCCTGACCCTGCTCGAATCGACCTGGCCCGAAGAAAATCCGGCGGACAAGGTTAATTTTTTGGGGGAAATGGAGGCCGGGCTGTCGGTGCCCGACGAGCCGTTCCTCGAACGCTGCCTCGACGACCGCAGGAAGGAAGTGCGCCAGGCGGCGGCCAGCCTGCTGTCCAAAATTCCGGCTTCCCGGCTCGCCGGGCGCATGTTCCAGCGAGCAGCGAATTGTTTCACCTTGAAAAATAACTCGTTGAAAATCAGCATTTTGGAAGAGCCGGACGAAACGGCCTTGCGGGACGGCATCCTGAAAATCCACCCTGGCTGGGCGGGCGGGTCGAAGGCGGGCCACCTCGGACAGTTGGTGTCGCTGGTGCCGTCACAGCAGTGGGAGGCTTTTTTTGAAAAAACGCCTGCGGAAATCATCCAGCTTTTCGCCCGGACGGACTGGTCGGCGACACTGCTGCGCGGCACAGCCGAGGCCGCCGTTTTTCACCAAAACGAAACCTGGGCAACGGCCCTGCTCGATTTTTGGGTGGAAAACGAAACCCTGCCGGTCTGGAACCTCCCCGTCACCGACCGGCTGATGGCGCTGGCTCCGGCTTCCGATGTTGGCAGGTTACTCGTGTGGGCAATGCAGGCTTGGCCTGGTTTGCCGGAGGAAAATTCGTTTTTTTTCCGGCTGCTGCGAAACAACCCGGCCCCCTGGCCGGACGAACTTACGCTACTGATTATCAGGCGGTTGCAGGAAGATTTGTCGAAAAACTACCGCCCGGCCTGGCAGTCCGCACACTTGAGGGAACTGCTGAAACTGGCGGGATTCCGCTGCAACCCCGACCTGTTCGACCGCCTGCAAACCGGCTGGAACACGCACCAGGCGCAGTGGTCGTACTGGGAAAAAACGGTGGATGAGATGGTGGGCAGGGTGCTTTTCCGGCGGGAAATGCGGGCTGAGTTGGAGCGGACCGATTGACTTAGTTTTCCTCGAAAGCCGCCAGTATTTTTTCAAAAATCCGTTGCAGCAGGCTCCGTTCTTCGGTCACAATCCTCGCCGTGGCTTGCATTTCCTGGCGGAAATCAACGGGCCTGCCGTAGCTGGTCACCAATTTTTCGGGCAGCAAGATTTCCAGTTCGTAGCCCTGCTCGCCGGGCACGCTGGCGATGCGCCCCACCCTGCCGTTCAGCACCCCGAATTCCTGGTACGGGAACCCGTCGAGGCGAAGGTGGGCGGGCATTTCCGGGCGGACTTTGCCTGCGCTGGCGTTGCTCAAAACCGCCTTTGCCACGATGCGGCCCGATGCTTCCTGCGGCACGATGGTCAGCACCTCCTCGCCTTCCTTCACGAACTGCTGCTCGCTCCAGGCCTGCGTCAGCGCCACCTCACCACCGATGGGGGCGGTGAGCAGCCAGGTTTTTTTCCAAACTTCCAGTTCGCCCTGCAAGCGCTGCAAGTCTGCCCGGAAGGCGGTCAGTTTGTCAGATTCATCATCCGACCGGAGTTGCTGCAAATCGAGGATGCGCCCCTGGATTTCCCGCACCCGCAACTGGTTCTGCGAGGTGCCGGAGCGCAGGGCTTCCAGTTCACGCCGACGGGCGAGATAGGCCGATTGGCTCTGCTCAAATTCCAACCGGCTGACAGAGTTGCGGACGAGCAGGGTGCTGTCCCGCTCCATGTTCCGGCGGGCGAGGGCGACTTCCTCCACCATGATTTTTTCCTGCCGCTGCAACGATTGGTTGATGTGTTCGATTTCGGTGATTTGGCTCCGCAAATTGCTGGTTTTCAGGTAGTTGATGTCTTGCTGCAAAAAATACTGCAAGTCCTGGAAGCGCTGCGAAAACGTTGCGAACGCCCCCTGCAAGCTGCCGAGTTGGAGCGTTTCGGGCAGTTGCGCCGAGCCGATGTCGCCGCTGTTTTCCGCCATTTTTCTCAAAAAAACATCCAGTTGCTGCACGTCTTCCAGCCGGGCGGGGTTGTCGAGCACGGCGAGCAAGTCGCCTGCCTGCACGGGCTGGCCGTTGGCCACTTTCAGTACGTTGATTTTGGCACTGGCCCCGGCGGCCAGCCGGATGGGCGGGTTTTGGGTGGTGAGCACAGCCCTGGCCTCCACCACGTCGGGGTAGCGCACCCACCAACCGATGACCAGCAGCCCGACGACGGCCAGCAGCAGCACCGTCAGCCCCCAGCGCAGCGACCAGCCGGGCGGGCTGCCGATGAGCGCTTCGAGATCGTTGCGCTCGTTGAGGCGGATGTCGGATGGGTTGGTGATGGGTTCAGGCATCGGGACTGGAATAGTTTGAGAAGCTCCTTGCAATCGGGTGATATTGTTTGGTATTGTAACATCGAAAATCGGCAGGTTTTAGATTTAGCAAGCTCGCTCCAAAAAGCAAGGTTTTTTCAGTGAGGTAAGGTGCTGCGGTGAGTGCTTTGCGTATTTTTTCTTTCCCATAAAAAACCCAGACCTCCATCAAATCATCGTAACTCCCCCACTCAAACACCCGCACGATTATCCAGTCCGCATGCGTCTCCTCGTCGAGGGTGTCCATGTTGACATCCCAGAAGGCACGGGGGCTGAGTTGGAGGATTTTTAGCATGAATGATTTTTTTTCAAAAATACCGGCTTTTCGGTTCATTTCGGTAAAAAACTCTACCCTCACGCCCCCAACTCTAACTGCTCCTTCACTAATCGGTAGTACGCCCCCCGCTTCGCCGTCAGTTCCTCGTGGGTGCCCCGCTCGACGATTTCGCCCCGTTCCAGCACGACGATTTGGTCGGCATTTTTGACGGTGCTGAGGCGATGGGCCACCACCACCACCGTTTTTCCGCTGAAAAAATGGCTCAGGTTCTCCGTAATGATTTTCTCGGTGTGGGCATCGAGGGCGTTGGTGGCTTCGTCGAAAAACAGGTACGCCGGTTCCTTGTAAATTGCCCGTGCGATGAGCAGCCGCTGCCGCTGCCCCTGGCTGAGGCCGTTGCCACGGGCACCCACCATCGTGTTGTAGCCAAGCGGCAGGTTTTCGATAAACTCCTGAATATGAGCGGTTTGTACGGCTTTCAGCAGCCTTGTTTTGTCCACGTTGTCCCAGTCCGCCTCGCTCTCTGCGATGTTGGAGGCGATGGTGTCGGAGAAAATGAACCCATCCTGCAAGACGGCCCCGCACTGCGCCCGCCACGCATCGGGCGGGATGTTTTTCAACGAAACCGAACCGGCCCGGATGCTGCCCTGCGTGGGTTCGTAAAAGCCGAGCAGCAGTTTCACCAGCGTGGTTTTGCCACTGCCACTGCTGCCCACGATGGCCGTCATCTTGCCTGCCGGGATTTCGAGTTGGATATTTTTCAGCACAAAATCGGAGAGCGGGTTGTAGCGAAAACTTACGCTCTCAAGCGTGAGGGATGAGGATTTTTCAGGGATGAGGGATGAGGGATGAGGGATGAATTGGCCCCGGTTTTTCATTCCTGATTCCTCATTCCTCATCCCTCGCCCCTCATCCCTCATCCCTTCCCCATGTATTTCCCCGAGCCGTTCGAGGCTGATTTTGGCATCCTGCGCTGCCCGGACGAAGGTGATGATTTGTTGGAGCGGGACGTTCAACTGGCCGAGGATGAACATGACGGCGAGCATCATGCCGAGCGTGAGTTCGCCCTGGATGACGGCAGCGGCGGCAATCGCGATGATGAAAATGTCCTTGATTTGGGCGATGAACTGCGCCCCGGCATCCTGCCACTGCGTGACGGTGAGCGAACGGACGTTGGCACGGAACAGCTTCGCCTGGATGTGTACCCACCCGAAGCGGCGTTTGCGCTCGCTGTTTTGCAGTTTGATTTCGGGCATCCCCTGGATGAGTTCGATGAGGGCGCTCTGGTTGTCGGACAACGCACGGAAACGGAGCAGGTCGGCATCGGCCCGTTTTTTCAAAAACAGGAAAATCCACGCCACGTACAACACGCTGGCAATGAGGAAGATAAGGAAAATTTTGAGGCTGTACACCGCCAGCACCCCGCCGAAAATGACGAGCGTGAACGCCGAAAAAAGGATGTTCAACATGCTCACGGTCAGGAACTCTTCGATGCGGCGGTGGTCGCCGATACGCTGGAGCAAGTCACCCGTCATTTTGGCATCGAAGAAGCTGATGGGCTGCGCCATGAGCCGCACGAGGAAGTCGCTGACGAGCGAGATGTTGACCCGGCTGCCGATGTGGAGCAGTATCCAGCTTTGCAGGAAACGCACGGTGGTTTGCCCGGCGAAGAGCATCAGTTGGGCGAAGAGCATGAGCCAGACGAAGTGGAAATCCTGGTTGACAATGCCCACATCGACGATGGCCTGCGTGAGGAACGGGAACAGGAACTGGATGAGGCTGGCCACCAGCAGCCCGATGACCAACTGGCCGGTGAGCCGTCGGTAGGGCCGGAGGTATTTCAACAAAAAACCGAAGCCGGTGCGGTCGGTCTGCCCGCCTTCCTGTGCGTAAAATTCGGGGGTGGGTTCGAGGAGGATGACGATGCCCCGATGGCTGTCGCTGCACCAGTGCCGCTGGAATTCGGCGTGGCTGAACCGCACTTTTCCCCGCCCCGGGTCGGCGACCCAGATGTGTTTTTTGCTGGATTTAAAAACGACGACAAAGTGGTTCTGGTCCCAGTGGACGATGGCGGGCAAGGGCGCTTCCAGGAAGCTAACCTGCTCACTGTCAGCCGCTTGGAAGGGTACTTTCACAGGCAAGGCCCGCAGCCCGATATGCTCCGCTGCCACCACGATGCCCCTCGCCGACACGCCCTCCCGGTCGAGGTAGCTGTGCTGGCGCAACTGCTGCAACGAGTACCGGCGGCCATGATGCTCCGCAACCATGCGGATGCAGGCAGGGCCGCAGTCCATCGCATCGAGTTGGTGGTGGAAAGGGAAGGAGGCCATTCAGGAGGGGAGGATTTTAGTTTTCACACTTGCCGCTGTTGGATTTTCATCAAAGGTAGGGGTTTCGGGTTGTACGGGCAAGGTGGGGTTTGGTTGCCTGGGATGCTTGCGCTAAAATGCCTTGAACTTTGGATTGAGCAACCCCTGCGAGGGCTTACGCACGGCGGCCTGAAGCCGCAACCTAAACCCGTTTACGAGCCAAAGCTCGTAACGAGCGGGTCGCAAGTTGCGCTTCGCTAAACTTGCTTGAACTGGTTTAATTTGCAAATTCAAAATCAGTCTTTCCAAAGCTCTGTATTCTCATACATACTTTTTTGCAGCCCTTTTTCTGGAAACACGAACTCGGGGGGAATAAAAAATTGCTTCAAATCTGTTATGGGTTCGGCATTCACCTTACCTTCCATCAACCAATGAAAGTTTTTGCAAAGTGCCTCTATTTCATTTGGGTGAGTTTGGTAGTAAACTTTATACTTCCTGCTTGTATTTGTGGCAAAATCTTCAAGGATATTCCTATCAATTCGTTTGTTGAAATTTGGAAAACTATAACCGATTATTACAAGTACATCAGTATTCTTCATTATTTCTTTTGCTGCACTTACAGCCTTTTGAGCCACTTCGTTTCTATCAAGTTCCCATGCAAAATTTAAATAATGGTCGAGTTCGTTGCCCAAATAATTTTTAAAAAGATTATTCATTGCTTTATTTGGCTTTTCCAAATAATAGTCCAAATC
>JACRAN010000251.1 GCA_016234735.1 Bacteroidota bacterium
ATCGAAAAACAGCTTAGGCAGCAGCAATTCCATGTTGGCCCAAACGACCAGCACGATGCCCGCCCCCACAATCAGGCTGCGCACCAGAAATCGGTCGAAATGCTCCCACCCGCCGGAGAACAGCAGCGGGATGAGCACCCAAAGGCCGCCCCAGAACAGGATTTGCAGCAAAGTATTTTTACCGGGAAAAAAATTCATGCGGCAAAAATGGGGATTCAAACGGGGCGGGACAATTTTTATCAATGAACGCAGTGATTTCCTCTATTTTCTGAAAAATAACATGAAGTTATTCTGGTGTTTTTGCGTGGTTTTTATTTTTTTGCACTATTTTTGCCCATCTTGACGAAGTCAATTTTTCTCGCCATCACCGATTTAATTGCACCTTTCAAATGCCGCCCGAACGAAGGGCACTCCAGCATCTAAGCACATCAACAAACACTGGCTTAAACTGACACGAAAACGGTAGTTTTTTATTACAACGTTATTGGCCCCAAATAAAAACAAATCAGCGATTCCATCCTGGCATACACCTCGCCACTTTGAACAAACTAACGGTATAAAATTCAATCTTCAATATTTTCACTACGATTGAAAGGCAACTTTCTGTAACCATTCCCCGTGGAATCAGTCAGTAATTTTTCGACCGTTTAAAGACCACCGTCAAATGAAAAAAACTGTAACCCTTCTGGCGCTCACACTGTGCCTCACCTCGCTCAGTTACCGTGCAAATGCACAATGGGATTTGCTTTCCGACCTCTTCGGCCAAATGGACAGCACTGAATTCGGGCAATTCTCCTTCGACCTCGCCCACCTGGAAAACATGTTCATCGTGGACAGTGTAGTCCAGGATGGAATGCTCGACAGCCTCTTCCTGTTTTTGGGGGATTCCCTGCCCGGTGTCCCGCTCGATTTCACCTTTTTCAACGTCTGGGGGGCCGGGGAGGATAGTTTGCTGTTTGGATTTCCGGGAAGTGGCCTCGGCGGATTTGACCAGGATACCCTGCTGGGCGAATTTGATTGGATAAATGATGTGTTCAACAACAACTTCGACTCGCTGGGGGGCTTGTTCGGACAGTACCAGGACAGCTTGCAGTTCGACCCGACGGTGGTGGGCGTAGGGTATTTCGACGATGCCATTTATAGGGAATTATTCACGTTGCAGGATACGTTCTTTCTGGTGTCCGATACCAGCCCGAATTTCGGACTGGGGGACATGGCGTCCATTTTCGGAAAACTCTTCGACCCTGCTTCTTTCATGAATATCGAGTTGGCTTTTGGTGTGCAAAAATCTTCCTGCGGGTACTACCTGCGGCGCTACGATGCAAACGCCAGTGTCATCCGGGTAGGCACCGTGCCAAAGTACAACACCTTCCTGGAAGCACGCTGGCACCTCCAGGGCAGTTGGACGAACGGCGATATCTGGAAGGGGGACGACTATGGTTCCGATGCACTCGGCGGCGAAGAGGTAAAATTCACGCCGCTGTTGTTCCGGGGAGATTTCGCCATCATGCTCAACCCCGGACTCGTCACCATCGGCAACACGAGTTTCCGACTGCTCACCAGCCTCGGCCTTGAATTCGGCACCTACGCGCCCTCGCACTTCGAATATCAACAACCCTTCACCACTGAGAACAAGGGGAATACCACCGGCTTCGGCCCGCAGGCAGGTGCCGGTTTTGCCGTCGGCAACGATGATGTGACGGTGTACTCGATGGGCACGATGGCCTACGGCCACCTCGCCCACAGCAAGGCGCCCTCCTACAGATACAACAGCCTGCAATTTGAAGCGGGCGTTCGTTTCAAAGACATCATCAACGTCCGGTATTCCAATGGCCGCCAGTCGTGGCAGCCGGACGACAACCGGGTGGCAAACGTCAAGAACCAGGTGACGGTGGGCATCATTCTGAAAGAACTTCACCACTAAAAAATATCGCATTTGGCTGATTGCCATCCGCTGTTGGAACCAACAGATTGCAAATGACCGAAGGTGCCGCCCTTCGGTCATTTGCTTTTTTAAGCGGGTGAAAATCATCACCTAACTTTGTTTTCATTGATTTTAAAACCACGTTCATTGATTAAACTTTCAGGAGTGACGAAATTCAAAAACTTTTGCAGGGCCAAATGACTTTTATGTTCCGAAGCGAAAATCGAAGTCAATTTTGCATTCACTTAAACAATCCAAAAAATGGAAAGCAGATTCAAAATGCTGGCATTCTCCCTGTTGTTTCTCGCCGCCTTCACGGTGGCCAAGGCCCAGCCCGGCGGCGGTGGCCGGGGCATGGACCCCACGCAACGGGCTGAACAACAAACGGTTATGATGAGTGACAGCCTGTCGCTGTCAGAAAAGCAGACAGCGAAGGTCAAGGACATCAACCTGAAATACGCCAACAAGATGAAGGAAGCCCGCAGCGCCAACGCCGACGGCGACTGGGAAAAAATGCGGGCATCCATGGATGCCATCCGCACCGAACAGGACGCTGAACTGAAAACCGTGCTGACGCAGGAGCAATTCGACAACTGGGCGAGGATACGGGAAAACGAGTTCAAGAAACGTGGCCCACACGGAGGCGGCCCCGGCGGCAAGAAAGAAAAGCCAGAGGACAAAAAAAGCGAATAATCGGGTGAATTGATTCACAATTGCAGGAGGCGGCAACGGCTGCCTCCTGTTTTTTGCAAAAAAAGAAGCGTTTATTTGCGGCCTTTCGCCATTTCGAGCAGGGCGGCGAGGTTGGCTTCGTTGTCAAAAATGGCGGCGACGGGGATTTCAAACCGGGGGATGGCAAAGCTGCTGATGCGGCGGGTCTCATCGAATTTTCCGATTTCTTCGTATTCCTTCGCACCGATGGGAAGCAGGTATTGCTCAACTATTTTCTTGTTTGGGTCGATAATCCAGTACTCCCGGACACCGTGAAACGCGTAGTCTTTGAATTTGGTGGTGCGGTCGTGCTTCTGCGTTTTTTTGGATAAAATCTCAACGATGAAATCGGGCGCAGGGTGCAGCATGGTATCGTCGTCGAAGTCAGCCGTTTTATCACTGCTCCAGAAACAAATGTCCGGTTCGTAGTCGTTGCGGGTGAGCGAAATCATGGCTTTTTCATGGGCCGCTTCGCCCACTTTCCAAATATCCGCAAACACGCTGACCAACCTGAAAAGCAGGTCGGAGGCCAATCGGTGCCTCCGTTTCACTGGCGAATGGAGGACGACTGCTCCGTTGATGAATTCGGCTTTGACACCTTCCGTGACCCATTCCCGAAACTCCTGGCGGCGACGGGTTTCGTCTTTCAGCGCCAATTGCGCACGTTCGATGAGCAGCGGCGCTGCGGGTTCCTGCATGATGGCTTCCAACGTGACAGACATAATCGATTGATTTTGAAAACAAACTTACATAAAAACTGCTTACAGATTGGGCAACTTGTCCGCCCGCCTCAATTTATTTCTATGAAAAATACCTTTTTTTTATTGGCGCTTTTTCTTTCGGCAACGGTCGCTGCGCAAAATTTCACCCTCAAAGGCAAGGTGGTGGACGACGCCAACGCGCCGCTGCCGGGTGCCGCCGTGCAGGTGCAGTACCCCTGGGGCGAGGATGCCGGGGCCACCGCCACCGATGCGGTCGGCCATTTTGAAATCAACAACATCGAAAAAGGCGGCTACGTGCTGAAGGTGACTTTTTTGGGCTTTGAAGAACTCCGAAAG
>JACRAN010000252.1 GCA_016234735.1 Bacteroidota bacterium
GGTTTGTGATTGCGGGGTTTAGTAAAGATATTGCGAAGTAGATTTTTCACGCAAAGACGCTAAGATTTCACGCAAAGGCGCTAAGTTTTTTCACGCAAATACGCTAAGATTTCACGCAAAGGCGCTAAGTTTTTTCACGCAAAGACGCTAAGATTTCACGCAAAGGCGCTAAGTTTTTTAAGGCACAAAGCGCTCAATGTCAACGCTTTGCGATTTTAAGTGAAAACTTAGCGTCTTTGCGTGAAATCTTAGCGTCTTTGCGTGAAACAACTTAGCGTCTTTGCGTGAAAAATCAAATCTTCACCTTTTTCCACTTGCCTTTTTTGAACAAAACAATCAAAACGATGGCCATGATGGTCTCGGCTATGAAGACCGCCCAGCACACACCGGCCAGCCCCCAGCCGAGGTGGATGGCCATGTACCAGCCCATCGGAATTTCCAGCATCCAGAAGCAAAAAAAGTTGATGATGGTGGGGGTCATCGTGTCCCCTGCGCCGTTGAAGGCCGAACTGATGACCATGCCGTAGGCAAAAAACACGTAGCCCAACGAGAAAATCCGCAGCGCCAGCACGGCGGATTCAATCACCAGCGGGTCGGGGTCGAACGCCTCGGCGATGGGCTGGGCGGCAAAAAAATACACGATGGACACCGCCAGCATGAACAGCATGTCGTAGCGGGCGGTGAGCCAGACGGAGGCTTCGGCCCGCTCCGGTTTCCCGGCACCGAGGTTCTGGCCGACGAGCGTGGCGGCGGCGTTGGCCATGCCCCAGGCCGGCATGATGGTGAACACGATGATGCGGATGGCGATGGTGTAACCGGCCACCGCTTCGTTGCCCGACCGGGCAATGATGGCCATGAGGAAAATCCAGGAGGAGCTGGCGATGATGTACTGCAAGGTGCCGGTGGAGGCCACCCGCAGCATCGAGAGGATGGTTTGCAAGTGGAAGGCCAGGTGCCGCCGGGCGATTTTGATGATGTTGGTGCCCCGTAGCAGCAGGTAAAGTTGGATGCAAACGCCGGTGCCCCGACCGATGGAAGTCGCCACGGCAGCGCCGGTCACGCCCAGTTCGGGGAACGGCCCGATGCCGAAAATAAACATCGGGTCCAGCACCATGTTGATGCCATTGGACACCACCAGCACCCACATGGCGACGCTCGCATTGCCCGCCCCCCGGAACACTGCGTTGAGCAGAAAAATCAGAAGGATGACGAGGTTGCTGCCGAAAGCGACCTTCGTGTAACCGGCACATTCGGCTATCTGCCGTTCGTTGCCGCCCATGAAACGCAGGATTTCTTCTGCGAACATGACCCCGAAAACACTGATGAAAACCGAAATCACCACCGCAATGATGATGGCCTGCACGGCAGCTTTGGCGGCTCCTTCCGGGTCGTGTTCGCCGATGCGCCGGGCAACGGTGGCTGTGGCGGCAGCGCTCAAACCGATGGCCAGCGAGTAAATCAGCGTGATGACACTTTCCGTCATGCCCACGGTGGCCGTGGCATCGGTGCTTACCTGCGAGACGAAGTAAATATCGACGAGGGCAAACAGCCCCTCCATCATCATTTCCAGCACCATCGGGATGCTCAACAGCACGATGGCCCGGCGGATGCTGCCGCTGGTGAATTCCTGCTCCGACCCGCTGATGGCTTCCCGAAGGGTTCGTGAAATTTTGGACATAGAAAAATAACGGTTGACGGCTGCCTGTCGGCAGGCAGGGTTTTGGAGGGGCAAATGTAGGTGCTTGAAAGTTTTTGTGGCGGTTAAACTCAAAGGGCGACAGGGAAAGTTCCTGGTCGGTCAGGTTTTCAAAACCACCTTTTTTTCAATCAATTGGCTGCTTTGCATTATTTTGGCGGCTTGCAAAAAAGCAGTTTTTCATGTCCCTTTTAAAAAAACTTGCCGGAGAAACCGCCGTTTACGGCCTCAGCAGTATCGTCGGGCGGGTCATCAACTTCATGCTGGTGCCCATCCACAGCCGGGTTTTCTTAGAGGCTGAGTACGGCGTTTCCCAAAAACTCTACGCCATGATGGGCATCGCCCTCGTGGTGCTGACCTTCCGGCTGGAAACGGCGTTCTTCCGCTTCGGCACCGAACCCGAAGGCAGGGAGCGCAGTTTCACCACGGCCATGTGTTCGCTGCTGGGCACCACGCTGTTCTTCCTGCTGCTGGGGCTGCTGTTCCTGCACCCGATTGCCGACTGGATGTTAATCCCCGACCGCAGCGACCTGGTGCTGTTCCTCCTCGTGATTCTGGCGCTGGACGTGCTCGCCGAAATCCCCTTCGCCCGCCTGCGGTTGGAGCACCGGGCGAAGCGGTTTGCCTCCCTCAAAATCGCCGGGATACTCACCAACATCGGCCTCACCCTGTTTTTCCTCGTGCTGTGCCGCACGGCTCCGGCAGGCAGTTTTTTTGGGGAAATGTACGACCCGGACTTCGGCATCGGCTACGTCTTCGTGGCCAATCTGGCGGGCAGCGCTGTCGTGCTGCTGCTGCTGCTCCCCGATATTTTGAAAATAAAATGGCCGCCCGGCCCGGCGCTTTTCAAAAAAATGGCGCTGTACTCCGCCCCGCTTGTCATCGTCGGGCTGGCGGGCGTGGCCGACGAGACGCTCGACCGCATCTTGCAGGAGTCGCTGCTGCCCGGCACCCTCGAACAGAACCGGGCCACCATGGGCATCTACTCCGCCTGTTACAAACTCACGGTCATCCTGGCGCTGTTCACGCAGGCGTTCCGCTACGCCGCCGAGCCGTTTTTTTTCGCCCACGCCAAAAACAAGGATGCGCCGGAACTCTACGGCCAGGTCGCCAAGTTTTTCACGCTCATCAGTGCGCTCGGCATGTTGTTCGTGTTGCTCTACCTCGATTTGTTCCAATTGATACTGGGTGCCAACTTCCGGGGGGCGCTCAAAGCCGTGCCGGTCGTGCTGCTGGCGAGCCTGTTCCTCGGCATCTATTACAATTTCAGCACCTGGTACCGCCTCACCGACCGCACCATTTGGGGCGTGTACATTTCGCTGTTTGGGCTGGCCATCACCATCATTTTCAACGTCTGGTGGATACCCACGCTCGGCTACATGGGGTCGGCCTACGCCAAGCTGCTCTGCTACGGCGGCATGATGGCGGCGGGCTGGTACTTCGGGCAGCGGTTCTTCCCGGTCAACTACCCGCTGGGGCGCATGGCGCTCTACGTGGCGTTGGCCATTGGGCTTTATATTGTCGGGGAGTTGCTGGCGCAATGGGCAGGGTATCCGTTTGAGGTAAAAATGGGGGTGAACACGGTGCTGCTGGTCGGGTATTTGGGGGTGGCTTGGAGGTTGGAGGGGAAAACTGTTAAGGCTATGAATTAAAAACCACGAACAGGAGACAAGGCGTTATTTCTTGTAAATTAGACATTTATGAGAAACATCCTTTTAGTATTTAGTTTGTATTTGGGTGGATTGCCTCCAATTATCGCACAAATAAAAGCTTTTAGGATTACCTCAATAGATGTTCAGTGTGGGTTTGCTGGAAGTTACATGGTGGAGCAATTAGTTTTAAGCCCTGATACCACACATGGCAAATTCCTACCACCTAATTCCAATGTCATTAATTCAGTAGGAAGATTTGAAATTTCTGCAATTTCTGAGTTGTCCAGTAAGCATTTCCTTGATTTTGGATTCATGCTAAAAAAATATCGGTATAAAATAAGGCCCTGTGGCGTGGCAAAGTGTGCTGATTATGATATTGGCATTGCACTAACTTACTTATCACTAAAATTTGCACATCAATATGAGATTGCAAAAGGTATAAAAGTAAGTGCTGCCGTTGTAAATGGATTCCAGTTGGACTTAGCATTGTCAGATTCTTCACCTAACGCACTTCGCAAGTTATCATTGGGGTATATTGGCAAGTTCAATTTTTATTACCGATTGAGCAAGTTGAATGCGCTGGTCTTTTCACCGGAATATACGATTGCAATAACCCGTTACAACAAGAAAGAAGTGAGAACTGCTTTCCGTCCATACAGTTGTGGAATAATGCTTGGCCTTTCCCACCGGATTTGAGCATCTTTGCCCCCGATATTTTTGTCCTTGAAGACAAACCCGACTAATCTTTTCTAAAAAAATGAAACAATTCAAATTATTTCTCCTCTCTCTAATCCTCTCATTTTCAATCGCCTGCCAGCAGGAAACCTCTACCGCCGCACCTCCCGACCCCAAGGCCGACCCACACTCCTCTTCACAGCCCAACGAGGCCCGCACTACCCACCTCGACCTGCACCTGAAAGGGGATTTTGACAAAAAAAACTTCAGCGGCTACGCCCGCTGGACGATTGAAAACAAGACAGGTGCCACCGAAATCATCTTCGACACGGACAACATCCACATCGAAAAAATCACCCTCGGCAAAGAAGAAAAACCGGCAGAGTACTTCCTCGTCGCCCGTGATTCCGTGCTTGGTTCGGCGCTGAAAGTGCCCATCGAACCTGGCACCGACCTCGTCACGATTTACTACTCCACCGGTCCCAATGCCCCTGCCCTCGGCTGGATGGAGCCGTCCATGACGGCAGGCAAGAAGTTGCCGTTCCTGTTCACGCAGGGGCAGGCCATCCTCACCCGCTCCTGGATTCCGTGCCAGGACACCCCCGCCAACCGCATCACCTACACGGCCAGCATCGAGGTGCCGTTGGGCATGATGGCCGTGATGAGCGCCGAAAACCCGCAACAGAAATCAGCCGACGGCCAGTACAGGTTTCTCATGGAGCAGCCCATTGCCCCGTACCTCATCGCATTGGCTGTGGGCGACATCGCTTTCAGGCCCGTCGGCCAGCGTACAGGCGTGTACGCCGAGCCTGCCATGCTCGACAAAGTGGCCTGGGAGTTCACCGATATGGAGAAGATGGTGACGACCGCCGAGTCGCTCTACGGCCCCTACGCCTGGGGGCGCTACGACCTCATCGTGCTGCCCACGGGCTTCCCGTTCGGCGGCATGGAGAATCCCCGGCTCACTTTTGCCACGCCCACCGTCATCACCGGCGACCGCAGCATGGTGTCGCTGGTGGCGCACGAACTGGCACATTCGTGGTCGGGCAACCTCGTGACCAACGCCACCTGGAACGACTTCTGGCTCAATGAAGGCTTCACGGTCTATTTCGAGCGGCGCATCATGGAGGCGCTCTACGGCAAGGAGTACACAGAGATGCTCGCCCAACTCGAATACTGGGAACTGCTCGACGAGGTGAAAACGCTCGGCGATACCAGCCCCGACACCCGCCTGAAAGTCAACCTCGCAGGCCGCAACCCCGACGACGGCGTGGGGGATGTTGCCTACCAAAAAGGTTCGTCGTTCCTCGTGATGCTGGAGCGCCTGACCGACCGGACGAAATGGGACGAATTCCTGAAAAGTTGGTTCGACACGAACAAGTTCCAGTCGAAAACTACCGAGGAGTTTCTTACTTTTTTACAAAAAAACTACCTCGAAAAATACGGTGTGACAGCCAATGTGGACGAGTGGGTGTACCATCCCGGCCTCCCCGCCAACTACCCGAAGCCCAATTCCGCCAGGCTCGCCAACGTTGAAAAAGCCGCTGTCAATGTCGCCACCGTCATGCCTGACACGAAGGATTGGACACCGCACGAGTGGGTGCATTTTGTGCGCAACCTGCCCGAAAACACAGACGTTGTCACACTGAAAAAGCTGGATAAAAAATTCCACCTCACCACCTCCGGCAATGCCGAAATCAAATGTGCCTGGTACGAGGTGGCCATCCGCCAGGGCTACTCGCCGGAGATTTTGCCGCAGATTGAATACTTCCTGCTAAACACAGGCCGCCGCCGTTTTTTGATGCCGATTTACACGGCTTTCAAGGAGGTGGGACGGGTAGAAACCGCCCGCCGGATTTTTGAAAAGGCGAAGCCGGGGTATCATGCAGTGAGCAGGGGGAGCGTGGAGGAGTTGTTGAAGTGAGTGATACGGAGTCTTTCAAATCCTTCTTTGACGCAAAGAATTGTCATTGTCAATCACCGTGAAAAATCATTTGAACTCAAAGTCAGGATTCGTCAACAAATCTTGCAGCAATAGGGCCGGCACTTCGGGCAGGTAATTTTTTAGGCGAAAATAGATGACGCCAGCAGTTGGGCGGTATCCATCTTTGAAAATCAATTCTCCATAGTCCCTGTCATGTGTGAGGATGGTAAGTTCATGTTCGATGGCTCGTTCAATTACCATTTTGTCCGAAGAAGATTGAGCATCCTCGTTGACCGAAAAGACTTCAAGCCCTTTGCTGCGCAAGAGCCGCACACTGGCCATGCAGAAATTTTCATTGGCAAGAAATTTCATCATGCGGCCTTTGCATTGGTTGGCAAAAACAACAGCCCGTCCTTCATACAGTCTGTAAGAAAGGCGTAAACAGCTTGCAAGTGCGCTCTGGAAAGCCTCGGAAAATTGTCCAGCAACATCTCTTCCGTCCAGCCATCTGCAAGGCGTTCCAATAAAAACTCCACGGAAAGCCTTGTGCCCTTGATGGTGGGCTTGCCCCGCAACACTTCGGGGTCGGCAGCGATATGTTCTTTCCAGTCAATCATGGTTGGTTATTTTTTACAAAAATAAGCGAAATAATTTTAGATTCTTTGAATCTGACGACCGCCCCAATCGTCAGTCATCAATCCAAAATCGTCAATCCCATTACGGTTTATTCTTCAACCATCTGTCTAACCACCCGAAAAACTCCCGCTGCCAGAGCAGGCTGTTCTGCGGCTGCAAGACCCAATGCCCCTCGTCTGGAAAATAGAGGTACTTGCTCGGAATACTTCGCAACTGCGCCGCCTGGAACGCCTGCATCCCCTCGGTTTCCGGTACCCGGTAGTCCTTGCCGCCGTGGATGACGAGGATGGGCGTGTCCCAGTTTTGCACGTATTTATGAGGGGAGTCGAGCTTCCAGGTCTCCCCGGCGGAGGGACTCCAGTACGGGGTTTCGAGGTCGTGGTTGGCGAAAAACATCTCCTCGGTGGTGCCGTACCAGCTTTCCATGTTGAACATGCCGTCGTGTGCAATGAGCGCCTTGAAGCGTTTTTGGTGGTTGCCTGCCAGCCAATAGACCGAGTAGCCGCCGAAGCTGGCCCCTACCGCACCGAGCGCAGTCTTGTCCACGTAGGGTTCTTTCGACACGTCGTCGATGGCGGAGAGCAGGTCCTGCATGGCCTGGCCGCCCCAGTCGCCGGTGATGTCGTCGTTCCATTTTTGGCCAAAGCCCGGCAGCCCCCGGCGGTTGGGAGCCACCACGATGTAGTCGTTGGAGGCCATCAGTTGCAGGTTCCAGCGGTAGCTCCAAAACTGGCTGACCATGCTCTGCGGTCCGCCCTGGCAGTAGAGCAGGGTGGGGTATTTTTTGTTCGGGTCAAAATCGGGCGGATACACGACCCAGGTGAGTATGTCCTGGCCGTCGGTGGCTTTCACCATGCGCTTTTCCACCTTGCCGAATTTCAGGGCATCCAATTTTTCTTTGTTGGTGTACGTGAGTTGCATATCACGACCGCCGGAGAGCGGCAGGGCAAACAATTCGTGCGGGTCGGCCATGGAGCAGCGGGTGGTCACGATGTTGTTTTTGCCCACGATGAACGGCCCGAAGTTGAACTGCCCGGCAGAGAGCTGCTTCAACCCATTGCCGGAAGGCTCGATGGAAAAAATCTGCTCGGTGCCCCGCTCGCCACTCTGGAAGTAAATCCGTTGGCCGTCCTCGCCCCACTGCGGCTCCACGGCGTTGCGGTCCAGCCCGGCGGTGGCTTCCCAGCTTTTTTTCGTTCGGAAATCATGGATGAAAATGCGGTGACGGTCGGCTTCGTAGCCAGGTGTCTGCTGACTCTCCCAGGCGAGGTAGCGTCCATCAGACGAGAAGGCGGGGTTCATGTCGTAGCCATTCATGCCCTGCGAGATATTGACGGTTTTTTTGGTCGAAAGGTCGTACAGGTACACATCGGAGTTCGTGCTGGTGGAGTAGGCCGTGCCGTCCAGTTTTTTGCAGGTGTAGGCGATGAGGTTCCCGTCGGCGCTCCATGCCATTTGTTCCATGCCGCCGTCGGGCTTGAGCGGCGTATCGAACGGCTCGCCCATGATGTTCTGCGGCTGGCCGGTCAGCTTGCCATCGGCGTAGTCGGCGACGAAGATGTTGCTGTAACCGCCGTCTTCCCACTCGTCCCAGTGGCGGTACATCAGGCCGCCGATGATTTTGCCACTGGATTTTTGCAGGTCGGGGTAGGCGTCCTGCGTGGTTTTGTTATACTTCACATCGGCGATGAACAGGATTTTCCGTCCGTCGGGGGAATACTCAAACCCGCCCATGTCCACGTCCGATACCTGTTTGGTCCCTGACCCATCGGGGTTCATTTCCCAAAGTTTGCTGCCCCGCAGGAAGCCGATTTTCTGCCCGTCGGGGCGGTAGGCGGCGTCGTTTTCGTTGCCCTCGAAATTGGTGAGTTGGCGGGGCTTTCCGCCGTCCGTGCCGCCTGCCTGTCCGGTAGGCAGGTCGGTAGCGACGGCGTAGAGGTCACGGTTGCCCTTGTTCGCTTCGATGTTGACGTAGCTCACGCCGTACACGGCGGTTTTGCCGTCCGGCGACAGGTCGAAGAGGGCCACACGACCCAGGGTCAGCAGTTTTTCCGGCGTGAGGCGGTCGGGAGCCTGGGTTTGCGACCACAAGGTTTGGGTGAAAAAAAGCAGTGCGGGAAGCAGGGAGTGAAGTTTCATGTCGAATGATTTTGGATGAAAATGGTTGTCAAAAACCGGGCAGCCAAAGTAGGTAAAATGCCGAAACCCGGCACCAAATGTCACCCGGATACCATTTCTGACGATGGACAACCGCAATGCCCGGTGAGCCTGTTAAAAAAAATTACCTTTGCGCTTCGTCTCAAAACGACTGCCCTTCTTTTCAAACCTTCATTTTTCGTAACTGCTTAGGAGGGTGTGGGAGGAGAGAGAAAAAATTCCATTTTTTCTCTCTCCCCCCACATTTTGGGGTGTTTTTTGTGGAAAAA
>JACRAN010000255.1 GCA_016234735.1 Bacteroidota bacterium
CGATTGGGTTTTGCTCGGTGGAAGTGGCAGGTGTGCCACCAGGGAACGCCCAATCCCAGCCTGTTACGATGCCAGTGGACAGGTCGTTAAACTCCACTACGACCGGTGCACAAATTCCTGATAGGGATGCAATGAAATTGGCATTTGGCGGAGCAACAGCTATCACCACTTCCTGCTCAAAACTCGTTGACCCACAGTCGTTTGTGGCAGTGAGCACGACGGTGTAAGTGCCATTGGCGGCGTAGGTGTGGAAGGCAAAATCTTCCATACTGGTGCTGCCGTCGCCGAAGTCCCACAGGTAACTGGTGGCATACATGGTAAAGTTGGTGAAAGAGATATCCAACCCGTTCACCGTGAAATCAAAAGCCGCAAATGGCGCTGCATCGACCGTGATGATGTTCATTTGCGTCGTCTCGCTGCTGCCAGCAGAGTTCGTCACGGTCAGCATAGCACTGTAACTGCCTGAGATGGTGTAGGTCACTATCGGGTTTTGCTCGGGGGAAGTGGTGGGGCTGCCTCCGGGGAACGACCACGCCCAGGCCGTTGGCCCGCCCGCCGACTGGTCGGTGAACTGGACTTGCACCGGGGCGCAACCTTGCATGTTGTTTAGGGTAAATGCGGCCGTGGGCGCTATGGCGGATATTATCACGTTGGCGCTATATGTTGCGGTGCCGCAATCATTGGTCGCAATTAAAACCACCTCATAAGTGCCAGCACCTTGGAAATTATGGACGGGATTAAATTCGGTGCTTGTATTGCCTGAACCGTCATTAAATAGCCACTCATAAGTGAGGGCGTTATTTGAATTATTTACAAAAGAAACTTCCGTTCCATTTATGCTAAAATTAAAATCAGCCGTGGGCGCACTATTTATCGTGATTAAATTCGATTGGGCCAATTCCGCGCTGCCCCAATTGTTCTCCACGACAAGCGTTGCGCTGTAAGTGCCTGAAATGCTGTAAGTTACGACTGGATTCTGTTCCATTGAGCTTGCCGGGTCGCCGCCGGGAAATGACCACTGCCAGGTATCCGGCTGTCCCGATGATTGGTCGGTAAATGTGACCGACAACGGTGCGCAACCAGCCGTTATATTGGCATTAAAACCTGCTACTGGCAAAAAATACGATATGGTTATATTTTCCAAAAAAGTGGACGTGCCGCAATTATTGTTTATCGTTAAATACACGTTATAAGTGCCCGGTGCGGCGAACGTATGCAACGGGTTTTGCTCACCGCTAATTCCGCCATCCCCGAAATCCCAGGTATATGTCACGCCACTCCCAGTCGAGGTATTTGAAAACTGCGCCTCCGGACCATTAATCGTAGCGCTAAACCCCGCCACCGGGCCTTCACCAATAGAGATGAGGCTGCCCTGAAATGATTGGCTGCTACCCGCCGAATTCGAGGCGGTCAACTGCACATCGAAACTGCCGCCGCTGTTGTACGTTACGGTCGGGTTTTGCTCGGTGGAACTGGCAGGGTTGCCACCGGGAAACGACCACGCCCAATCGGTTGGCGAGTTGGAGGATTGGTCGGTGAAGGCCACCGTGAGCGGCGCACAACCCGTTGCCATGTTTGCCTCAAAACCGGCTACCGGCACGAACGGTCCGATGGTGATGTCTTGCGTGAAAACGCCACTGCCGCAGTCGCCGTAGGTAGTCAGCGTGACGGTGTAGGTGCCCGCCCCATGGTAGCTGTGCTGAGGGTTGGCATCCGTACTGGTGCTGCCGTCGCCGAAGTCCCACTGGAGGTTGTTGTAATTGGTGGAGCCATTTGCGAAGCTAACCGTGAGGCTGTCAACGCTGTTGGTGAAGGCTGCCGTTGGCGACGGGGCAATGACAACGAGGTCGTCCGCAGCGAGGTTGTAGGTGTTGCCGCCCATCGTCACCAGCTGTAGGCTGATGTCGTGGAAGCCGGGCACGGTGAACTCCACGATTGGGTTTTGCTCGGTGGAAGTGGCAGGGTTGCCGTTTTCAAAAGTCCAGGACCACGAGGCCACCACGCCAGTATTTTCGAAGAAATCAATGGTCAGCGGTGCGCAGCCAGCAGTCGGGGCCGTGTAGCTGAAGGGCGGGAACGGGTTGATGACCAACGGCTCCAACGCTACATCGAGGATGGTCAGTACGCCGTTTTCGAGGGTTGCCGGAACGGTTTTCGGAAAGTAGCCGGTGGCGCTGAACGTCACGTCGAAAACGCCGGGAATCGCCTGCCCGGTCTCGTAATTCCCCAGCAAGTCGCTCGTGCCAGCGTTCGCCTGTGGACTGGAGATGCTCACCGTTGCCCCCGACACAGCAGCGCTGGTGATGGCGTTCGTGACCTTGCCTTCCAGCCAGCAGGCCCGCACGTAGTTCACATCGTACACCAGCAGGCCGTTTTGCATGTCGGAAGCAATCACGATACCCGAAGGGAAGTAGGGATAAACGCCCCAGACGCCGAAGAAGCCAGCCGGATTGGAAACAAAGGAGTCAAAATTGCCGACCTCAATCATGTTCTCTGGCCTTGATCCGTCAATGATGATGGTGCCGTTGGTGTAGTACGCCGTGACGACCCAGTCGTTCCAGACGTGTACGTTGTGGGGAATTGTGCCGATGCCGATGGTAGCCTCCGGACGGAACTGGTCGAGTTCCATGATATTGCCAAGGTCAGAAATATCGTAGGCCGTCACCGGGGCGTTGGCTTTTTCATCGGCGGTAAAAACCACGTCGCTGGCATCGTTCAGCCAGGTGTTGTGGGTGAAGTTGAAGGGCGTCTGCTGCGTGGCCAACAGCACCGGGTTCGCCTTGTCCGTAATGTTGTACACTTTAAAATTGCCAGCGTAAATGTCGGAGGTGAAGAGGATGTTGTTCCGGGCATAGCTGTCGTGGCAATAAATCGCTGGCATTTTGCCCACGTAAACGGGGTTGCCGTTATCTGCGGAAACGTCCACGATGAGTGGGCCACCGCCGTTGAGGTTCGAGCCGTTGAGGTAGAGGAAGCCGAACTCGTCCACCGTGATGGAGTGTACTTTGTTCAGTACGCCAAGGCCGGGGATGTTCGGTGCCCAGTGGGTGCTGGTGACGTTGGCCGGGTTGTTCATGTTGACCACCAACATGCCGCCGCCACCTTCCGTCACGGCAAAGATGTAGTGGCCCCAGGATTTCACCTCCCGCCAAGACGAGTTCACGTCCGGCACGAAGGCGATTTCCTGCACGTCGTACGGGTCGGTGAGGTCCACCACGGCCAGGCCGGTGGAGGTGCCAACGGCTGCGTATTCCGTGCTGTCTTCCGGGTCGATGTAGCCCCAGAGGCTGCTCAGGTTTTGGGTGTAGTCAATCTGGTCGGTCAGGGTCATGTTCAATTGGGCAAACGCCGGAACCATCTGGCAGGCGAGCAAAAGAAGTAAAATCGTCTTTTTCATACGGGCATTCTTTTTTGAGAAATTGAGTGAAGGCTGGTTTGCAGGAGTTGCTAACGGGGCTTAAACATAATTTAAAAAAATAAATCCGTCATTATTCAGGCGATTTTTCCCAACAATTGTGTCCTGCCTTGCAAACAGTCGGGGAGGCGGAGGAAGTGGAGCAACGCTCACCCCAACCGCTGCTCCATGTAGAATCTCAAACTCTCCTCAATCAACCCCACCTCTACAAATTGGTCAATCACCGCCTGCCCGATGACAGGCAGCAGGGTGAAGTTGATGCGACCGCCCACGTTTTTTTTGTCTTTTTTCATCAAATCGAAAACAGCAGATAAGTCGTTGACCCTCAGCGGATAATGCGGGTAAAAACGCCGAACGAACGCCACGATTTCTTGTAAATCAACCTCCGGCAGCCCTGCCACTTTCCACGACAGCCAGCTCTCGCAAACGATGCCGAGCGCCACGGCCTCACCATGCGTCAATTGGGAATTGGGAATTAGGAATTGGGAATTGGGATTTCGGATTTCGGGAACACCCGCCGCAATCCGCAATCCGCAATCCGCAATCGAATGGCTTTCCACCGCATGGCCGATGGTGTGGCCGAAGTTGAGCGCCTTGCGGATGCCCTGCTCAGTGGGGTCTGCTTCCACGATGCGTTTTTTGATGGAGAGCGACGGGGCGAGCAGCGACGGCCAGCCCACTTCCCGCAGCGAGGTGATTTTTTGCAGTTCCCGCCATTGCGGAGCATCGGCGATGAGGGCGTGTTTGAACACCTCGGCGAAGCCGCTGCGAAGCTCGTCCTCCGGCAGCGTTTTCAAAAAAACGGGGTCCGCCAGCACGGCCTTCGGGTTCTGGAACACGCCGATGCTGTTTTTCACGAAGTTGAAATCAATGGCCAGCTTGCCGCCCACCGAGGCATCCACCTGAGCGAGGAGCGTGGTCGGGATTTGGATAAAATCGATGCCCCGCTGGTAGGTGGCGGCGCAAAAACCGCCCATGTCGCCGATGACCCCGCCGCCGAGGTTGAGCAGCAGCGAGCGGCGGTCGAGGCCGAGGCGCATCATCTCCGCCCAGATGTGGCGGCAGGTGTCGATGTTTTTGTGCAGTTCCCCGGCGGGAATTTCTATTTCAACGACCTCAAAATCAATGCGTTGTAAAAAATACGGCAGGCAATGTCGGCGGGTGTTGGCATCGGTGAGCACGGCGATTTTCGAGTACCGGCCTTGCTGCACCAGTTCCCGGAGCGGCGCTCCCATTTCACCGATGAAAATATCGTAACCGTTCAGCGGAAGTTTAAACATGCGCAAGATTAGCGATTGGGCGGGCTTTTTTCACCAAAAACCACATAGTTTTACGCTGTGGTTTTGCCGGGGCAGCATCAAAAGTTGATGCGGCTTCGAAAAAAAGCCAGTTGAAAAATTTATGACAAACGAAAAAAAAGCAGTCATCGCCGGGGCCGGTTTGGTCGGCGCACTGTGGGCGGTCATTTTGGCCAGGCGGGGCTACGAAGTGAATGTGTACGAGCAGCGCCCCGACTTTCGGCAGGCGGGCTACGCCGGGGGGCGCTCCATCAACCTGGCGTTGAGCGAGCGGGGCTGGAAGGCCGTTGAAATCGCAGGCATCCGTGCCGAAATCGAGGCGGTGGCCATCCCCATGCCGGGGCGCATGATGCACGGGCTGGATGGCTCGCTGACCTTCCAGCCCTACGGCGAAGAGGGGCAGGCGATTTACTCGGTGAGCCGGGGCGGCCTGAACATCGAACTGGTGAAAATCGCCGACAGCCACGACCGGGTGCGCTTTCATTTCAACCAAAAATGCCTCGGCGTTGACCTCGAAAACGGCACCATTCAGTTTGAGGACACAAGAACGGGGGTCAAATACGCCATCGAAAATGCACTGATTTTCGGCACGGACGGGGCGTTTTCAGCGGTGCGCAGCAGCCTCCAGCGCCTGCCCCGCTTCAACTACTCGCAGCACTACATCGACCACGGCTACAAGGAACTTTGCATCCTGCCCAACCTTGACGGCAGCCACCGGATGCACACCAACGCCCTGCACATCTGGCCCCGGGGCCAGTTCATGCTCATCGCCCTGCCGAACCTCGACGGCAGTTTCACCTGCACGTTGTTCCTGCCGTTCGAGGGGGAGGAGTCGTTTGCCAACCTCCAAACCGAGGCGCAGGTGCTGGCTTTTTTTGAAAAATATTTCCCCGACATCCTCCCGCTGATGCCCTCGCTGGCACAGGTTTTTTTTGAAAACCCGACCTCGGCACTGGCGACCATCCGCTGCTCGCCCTGGCACTACGGCCACCGGATGCTGCTCATCGGCGATGCCAGCCACGCCATCGTGCCGTTTTTCGGGCAGGGCATGAACGCCGGTTTCGAGGACTGCACCATCCTCGATGCGCTGATGGACAAGTACGACGAGGACTGGGAAGCCATCATCGAGGAGTTCAACGCCAGCCGACCGGAGGATACCAACGCCATCGCCGACCTGGCGCTCGGCAACTTCCTCGAAATGCGGGACAAGGTGGGCGACCCGCAGTTTTTGCTCTGGAAAAAAATCGAGAAGCACCTGCACGAGCGTTTCCCGAAGGAATTTCAGTCGGTGTATTCGATGGTGAGTTTCAGCCACATCCCGTACAGCGAGGCGCTGGCAGCGGTGGCCGCTCACGAGCGGCTTTTTGGAAAGATGCTGAAAATCAAAGGTTTGGAGGAGAAATGGAACGGGACGGAGGTGGAGGGGGTGTTTCGGGAGTGGGTGAGGGGGCGGTGAACTGTTACGCTTACAGCTTGCCAAGCCGTTCGATTTCTTGTTCAATATTTTTCAGGACATCCTTGTTGGCTATCTCGCCGTCAAGGCTGAAAACGATAAAAACACTGCCTCCAAACTCGGCTTCAAAGTCCCGAAAACTTGCTTTCATCCTTTCGGAAGCCGAATAGTTGCCAAAGTTTGACTTTGCGGTTACTGGTTTGATTTGTATGCCAAATGCTTTTTCACCGACATAGCCGAGGTAATCAATATCGCCAGCATGGTCGAGTTCAGCCGGGCTTTCTTCAAATCTTACTGCGGGATATATCTGGGCCAACCCGTCGTTGACCACCGATTTTTCCCGAACATAGCCGTCGAAAGTGCGGTTGATAGTGAGGTTATGGATGTAGTCGATACAATCTTGCAACGTGAGTTGGTGAAAGGCTTCCTGCCATTCGGGTATCACGACTTCGGTGATTTTTTCGTGCAGGCGAATACCAAGTTCAATTAAACTTTCTTTGGTGATTTTGAAGGTATTTTTTCCGTCGGTGTGGGCATTTTCAAAGTACCACTGCTCCCATTCTTGAATGGTTTTTGGTTGACATTGCCGGATGAGTGCCATGACCGTACCTACTTTGTTGGGTCTTGAAAGTTGATAGGTTTGGCAGGCGTAGTTTAAGACTTTCTCTTTCTTGCCAAATTCCAACGAGTATTTTTGGGCTTGCTTTTTAGCCATTTTTTAAAGAGTTGAATTTTGTCCTGTACTTGTACTCAAACGAGTTATCAACCAAAACCAACCCCGCCTTGATCAAGTGGGCGTTCAGGAAGGTTTTGTTCTCTAAGTACAGGTATGCCATCAGGTTGTTTTCGCTATCATGTTTGGTCACGTCATATTTCAGGAATACCCTTTTCCCCTTTGTTTTTGATACCAAAAACTCGCTGGCATTTCCGTTTTTACGACGGTCTTGCTTGATGCCAATCAACCTTACCGTCAAACCATTGCTCAACCGGATCAACTCCGGGCTGATGACTTCCTTGACGGTGAAATACTCGTCCCGTTGGGTTTTTCCGTTGGCATCCAGCTTCGAGCCGAACTGCAATTTTTTGACATCTATCTTTTTATCCAGCTTGTGTGTATCCACAAACACGTACGGCAGTTCCTTGATTTTGGCATTGAAGTCCGGCAATGGGTGGGCTTGTTTCACGAAATCAAACCTTGCACCGTCGAACAGCATGTTTTTATCAACGCCAAGTTTTTGCTTGATAATGGGAATAAAATCAGGGTTGATCTCGTACCCGCACGAATTTCGGCCAAGACTTTTTGCCACCAACGAAGTCGTGCCGCTGCCGAGGAAGGGATCCAGCACATTCTCTCCTGGAAATGAGAACATTTTAATCAGCCGTTTTGGCAATTCTTCGGGAAACATGGCCAGGTGGTTGTCCTGGCGTACGCCGCTGATGTACCAATGCCCGTTGAAGTAGGTGTTCCACTCCTCGGTGGTCATGGCCGATTGCTCCTTTTGTTCGGGAGTTGGTTTGGGCGCTGTTCCCTGTTTTTTGAAGAGGAGGATGTATTCGAAATCCAATTTTACGATGCCATTGCGGGGATACGGGAAGCTGCCCATGATGCTGGCACCGCCGGTGGTGTTCATGGTGGTGGTTTTTTGCCAAATGATGGAACCCATGAAGTCGAAGCCAACAGCTTCGCAAAACCGGATGATTTCGCTGTGGATGGGGATGATTTTGTACCGCCCGTAGTAAACCGAGCGGGCAAACTGGTCGCCGATATTGATGCACAGGCGGCAGCCTTTGTGTAACACCCGATGACATTCCGCCCAGGTCAGGTTCAGGTGGTTGATGTAGGTTTCATAATCGTCATGGAAGCCAATCTGGTTCTCCGTGCCATAATCTTTCAGTTGCCAGTAGGGAGGGGAGGTCACCACCAAGTGGATGCTCTCGTCTTTCAACTCCCCCAAGTGGCGGCTGTCGCCATTGATTATTTTATGGTAAGTACCCTTCATTTGCCTTATTTGAGGCTAAGGTATTACTTTTCCCACTGCTCCGGTAGGAGTTAGGCAGCAGCCCTGCCCATGCTCCTGTAAAACACCAGCATGATTAAAATCCCCACCGTGATGCACACATCGGCCACGTTGAAAATGCCGGTGCGGAGGTCGTGGATGCCGAGGTTCATAAAATCAGGCACGAGGCTGTCGTTGAAAAAACGGTCGAAGAGGTTGCCGAAGCCACCGGAGATGATGAGACCGAACCCGGCGAGGTGCACTGGCCTGAGTTGGTGGATATTTTTGAGGGCAAATCCCAAAACCAGCAGCAACACGCAGGTTGGCAGCAGCGTCAGCGACCAGAATTTGACCGCCGGGTTCCAGTCGGCACCGAAGCTCATCGCCGCCCCCGGGTTTTCCACGTACACCAGCCGGAAGGTGTCGTTCAAAAACGACCGAACCCCCTGCCCTTCGAGGTGTTCCTTCGCAATGCCCTTCGTCACCCGGTCGCACCCGATGGACAGGAACACCAGCAGGCTGAACAGCAGTAGTTTTGTTTTTGCCAATTTCATTTCAATGATTTGAAAATTCCTCATCCCTGATTCCTCGTCCCTTATTCCTGCCTCACACCTCCCGCTTCCCGTCAAACGCCTCAAGGTAGTCGCCGACCCGGCGCAGGAAGGAGCCGCCGAGGGCACCGTCCACCACCCGGTGGTCGTAGCTGAGGGAGAGGAACATCATCTGGCGCACGGCAATCAGGTCGCCGTACTCCGTTTCCACCACAGCGGGCTTCTTGCGGATGGCACCGGCTGCCAGGATGGCCACCTGCGGTTGGTTGATGATGGGGGTGCCCATCACGTTGCCGAAGGTGCCGACGTTGGTGAGGGTGAACGTGCCGTCCTGGATTTCCTCGGGTTTAAGTTTGCCTTGGCGTGCCCGGCCTGCCAGGTCGTTCACGGCTTTGGTGAGGCCGGGGAGGTTCATCAGGTTGGCGTTTTTGATGACGGGCACGATGAGGTTGCCGCTCGGCAACGCTGTGGCCATGCCGATGTTCACGTCTTTTTTCACAATGATCCTCGTCTCGTCCACAGAGACGTTGACCATCGGGAAGTCGCCGATGGCCCTGGCGATGGCTTCGATAAAAATGGGCGTGAAGGTGATTTTCTCCCCGTATTTTTTCTCAAAAGCGACTTTGTTGCGCTCCCGCCAATTGACGAGGTCCGTCACGTCCACCTCCACGTAGGAAGTTACGTGCGGGGCCACCCGCTTCGACATTACCATGTGGTCGGCGATGAGCCTGCGCATCCGGTCCATCTCGATGATTTCGGAATTCGGATTGTGGATTGCGGATTGGGTGGGAGCAGGTGCCGACTGCCGACTGCCGACTGTCGAACTGTCAACTGAACTACGGTTCCCAACGTATGCCAAAATATCCTGCTTCGTGACCCGGCCTTGCGCTCCCGTGCCAGGCAACCGGTCCAGTTCTGCGATGCTGATGTTTTCTGTTTTGGCGATGTTTTTCACCAGCGGCGAATAAAAACGCTCGCTTCTCCCTGTGGGACTGGCGGCGGTGGTTGCAATGGCAGATGCCGCCGGGGCGGCTTCGGCGAGCATGGGTTCTGGTGCCGGTCGGGCAACACCGTTGGATTGGCCGTTCGCCCCTGTGGTGCCTGCCCCTTCGGGGTTGGCAGCGGCGGGAGCAGGTTCGTCCCTCACTGCCGGAGAGGGTTTTGCTGCTGTGGCTTCCCCTTCGGTGGCAATGATGGCGATGGTTTTGCCGACAGGCACCACGTCATTTTCTTTGAACAAAATTTCGGAAATCACCCCGGCAATGGGGGAAGGGATTTCGGAATCGACTTTGTCGGTGGCAATTTCGAGGATGGTTTCATCGGCTTCCACCTGGTCGCCGACCTTTTTTGCCCACCGCAGGATGGTGGCTTCTATGATGCTTTCGCCCATTTTGGGCATTATCAGTTCTACCTGGGCCATGTTGTTGTCATTGTTCGTTGCAGGCCAGTGAAACTGGCCGTTGCAACGGATTTTGGAAAAATTGGTTAGGGAAAACGCATCGCAAAGGTAGGAAATTTGTAGCTGGAAGTACAACTTCCGGCTACTCCGGCTCCGTGCCCCCGATGAAGGGTACGAAACGAAAATCGCCCCAGTCTTCCTCCACATACTCGTTCTCCGTTTTTTTTATAATGCGCATCATTTTCTGCGAGCGCCTACCCAGCGGGATGACCAGCCACCCGCCGATTTTCAACTGGTCGAGCAGCGCTTGGGGCACTTCGGTGGCACCCGCCGTCACGAGGATTTTGTCGTAGGGGGCGAATTCCGGCAAGCCCTTCGTGCCGTCCCGGAAGTAGCACCGGATATTGGAGAAGTTCATTTCCGCCAGCAATTTCTTCGCCTGGTGGTAGAGTTGTTCCTGCCGTTCGACCGTGAAAACCCTGGCCCCCATTGTTCCCAAAATGGCAGCCTGGTAGCCGGAGCCGGTGCCGATTTCGAGTATCCTGTCCCGTTTTTTCACCTCCAACAATTGCGTCTGGAAGGCCACCGTGTAGGGTTGTGAAATGGTTTGTTCCCGCTCGATGGGCAGGGCTTTGTCATCGTAAGCCAGGTCGGCGAAGGCGCTGTCGAGGAAAAAATGGCGGGGCACCACGTCCATAGCGGCCAGCGCCCGCTCATCGGTGATGCCTTTTTTTCGCAGGGACGCTACGAGCTTTTGGCGCAGGCCCTTGTGACGGTAGGATTCTTCTTGCATGGCAGGAGTTATGGGTTATGAGTTATGGGTTATGAGTTGTTGCGATTCTAACTCATAACTCAACACTCATAACTCTTCAATCTTCAGTCCCCATGTCAAAATCATTCAAAAACCCGGTGTGGAAATTCCCGGCCCGGAAGTTTTCGTCCTTCATCAGTTTTTTGTGAAACGGAATGGTCGTTTTCACGCCCTCCACGATGAACTCCTCCAGGGCACGTTCCATTTTGGTGATGCATTCCTCACGGGTGCGGGCACGGCAGATGAGCTTGGCAATCAGGGAGTCGTAATAGGGCGGGATGACATAGCCGGCATACACGTGAGTGTCCACCCGAACGCCATGGCCTTTGGCGGTGTGGAGGGAGATGATTTTGCCGGGCGAGGGGCGGAAGTCGTGGTAGGGGTCTTCGGCGTTGATGCGGCACTCGATGGCGTGCATTTCCGGGATGTAGTTTTTGCCGGAAATCGGCTCGCCCATGGCGATTTTGAGTTGTTCTTTGATGAGGTCGTGGTCAATGACTTCCTCCGTTACCGGGTGCTCCACCTGGATGCGGGTGTTCATTTCCATGAAATAAAAATGGCGGTGCTTGTCCACCAGGAACTCAATGGTGCCGACGCCTTCGTAGCGGATGGACTCACCGGCTTTGATGGCGGCTTCACCCATTTTTTGGCGCAGTTCCGGCGTCATGAACGGCGAGGGGCTTTCCTCCACCAGCTTTTGGTGGCGGCGCTGGATGCTGCACTCCCGCTCGGAGAGGTGGCAAACCTTGCCGTACTGGTCGCCCGCAATCTGGAATTCGATGTGGCGGGGTTCTTCGATGTATTTTTCGATGTAAATGCCGTCGTTGCCGAAGGAAGCCTTGGCTTCGTTGCGGGCCATGTTCCAGTTGGCTTCGAAAGTGGTTTCCTCCCAAACCACCCTCATGCCCTTGCCGCCGCCGCCTGCCGTCGCCTTGATGATGACCGGGTAGCCGATTTCTTTGGACATGCTGATGGCTTCTTTCAAGTCGTTGACGAGGCCGCCGGAACCTGGCACGACGGGCACTCCGGCTTTGATCATGGTGGCTTTGGCCGTGATTTTATCTCCCATTGACCTGATTTGCGAGGGGGTTGGGCCGATGAACTTGATGCCGTACTCGCCGCAGATTTCAGCGAAATCGGCGTTTTCAGCCAGGAAACCGTAGCCGGGATGGATGGCATCGGCGTTGGTGATTTCGGCGGCTGCCATAATCCGGGGGATGTTCAGGTAGGAGTCTTTCGATGGGGGCGGCCCAATGCACACGGCTTCGTCCGCAAAGCGCACATGCAGGCTGTCGGCATCGGCAGTGGAATAGATGGCCACTGTTTTGATGCCCATTTCCCGGCAGGTACGGATAACTCGCAAGGCAATTTCGCCGCGATTGGCTATGAGAACTTTATCGAACATAGTTTCAGGAATGAGGGATGAGGACGGAGGAATGAGGGGTGACGATTTGCATTCCTCACCCCACATTCCTCATCCCTGAAGGTCAGTCTGGCTCGACGAGGAAAAGCACCTGGTCGTATTCGACCGGCAGGGCGTTGTCCACCATCACTTTGACAATGGTGCCGCCAATTTCGCTTTCAATTTCGTTGAACAGCTTCATGGCTTCGATGATGCAAACGACGTCGCCTTTTTTTATTTTTTGGCCCACTTCCACGTAGGCTGATTTTTCCGGTGTGGCAGAACGGTAGAAAGTGCCTACCATCGGGGACTTGATTTCTTTGTATTGCTGCCCGGCAGTTGCATCTTTTTTGGCCGTCGCTTCGGCGGGTTTTTCCGCAGCGGCGGGTGCCGGCGCGGCGGGTGCTGCCGGTGCCTCCTGCGCAAATGCGGGTGCGCTGACAGGCATGGCTGCTACGTGCGAAGTTTTCGTTTCGCGGTACAAGGCAGTGCGGATGGCCAGCTTGAAGTCGCCGTTTTCCAGCTTGAATTCTGCCAGGTTTGATTTGTTGAGGAGCCTGATCAGCTCCTGAATTTCCTGAAAGGTCATGTTGTTGGATTTGCGATTTGCGATTTCGGGTTTCAGATTTTCCTAAAAGTAAGTTGAAAATCCGAAACCCGAATTTTTAAGCACGTCCCAGATAGTCGCCTGTTTGAGTGTCCACTTTGATTTTTTCACCTGTGCTGATGAAAAGTGGTACCCGCACCTCTGCGCCCGTATCTACAGTAGCCGGTTTCAAGGTATTAGTGGCCGTATCGCCCCTCATGCCCGGCTCCGTGTACGTGACTTCCACGACGACGAAAGTAGGCATCTCCAAGGTCAACGGTATGTCGTTTGCTGCATGGAAAAGCACTTCGACCTTCATGCCTTCCTGGAGGAACTGAGGATTGGTGACCAAATTTTCATTCAGTGCAATCTGTTCATAATTCTCCATGTTCATAAAATTGTACCCCATGTCGTCCTTGTAAAGGTATTGAAAATGACGCCGTTCTACCCTGACTTCGGTGATGGCGTGGCCGGATGGGAAGGTGCGGTCCACCACTTTGCCTTTGGTCACTGATTTCAATTTCGTGCGAACGAAGGCGGGGCCTTTGCCGGGCTTGACGTGCTGGAATTCCACTACCGACCAGATGTCGCTGTCCATCTCCATGCACAAACCGTTTCGGATATCTGAAGTATCTGCCATTGGATGCTAAGTTGATTGATGAAAAAATAATGCCTCCCTGTTGGCGGACAGGGGTTTTTAAAAAGCGGCGCAAAGGTAGAAAAATTGTTTCATGGTCTCATTGCTTCATTGTTTCATGGACTCACGGCCAGACAATGAAACTATGAGCAATGAAACCATGCAACCATCAAATCGCCCATTTTACCCAAATGGCCCCCCAGGTGTAGCCCCCGCCAAAGGCGGTGAGGATGAGGTTGTCGCCTTTTTTCAATTGGTTTTCCCATTCCCAAAGACAGAGGGGCAAAGTTGCGGAGGTCGTGTTGCCGTATCTATGGATATTGACCATGACCTTTTCCATCGGAAAATCGGCCATGCTGGCTACCGATTCGATGATGCGGAGGTTGGCCTGGTGCGGCACCACCCAGGCAATGTCATCGGCGGAAAGACCGTGGCGTTTCATCATTTCCTTTACCACGCTCGACATGCCCGCCACCGCTGCTTTGTAAACCGGCCTGCCATTTTGAAAAATGAAATGTTCTTTGGCGTCCACTGTCTCGTGGCTGGCGGGCTTGAGCGAACCACCTGCCCGCTGGTAGAGGTGTTCAGCGCCAATACCGTCTGACTTGAGTATGGCGTCCATGATGCCGTTGCCGTCTTTTGAGGGTTCGAGGAGCACTGCCCCGGCAGCGTCACCGAAGAGAATGCAGGTAGCCCTGTCCGTGTAATCGACAATGGACGACATCTTGTCGGCCCCAACGATTACCACTTTTTTATACATGCCCGATTCGATGTACTTCGCACCGGTGGCTACGGAAAACAAGAAGCTGGAGCAGGCCGCCCCCAAGTCGAAAGTGAAGGCGTTTTTTATCCCCGTTTTGTAGGCAATCAGGTTGGCGGTATCGGGGAACATCATGTCGGGGGTGGCGGTGGCGCAGATGACCAGCTCTATTTCTTCGGGCGAGGTGCCGGTTTTTGCCAGCAAGCCTTTCACCGCCTCGGCCCCCATGTCAGAGGAGGCCAGCCCTTCCCCTTTCAGTATCCGGCGCTCCCGGATGCCGGTGCGGCTCACAATCCACTCGTCGTTGGTATCTACCATTTTCTCCAACTCGGCGTTGGTCAAAACGTAATCGGGGACATAGGCATGCACTCCGGTAATTGCTGCTCGGATATTCGTCATAGATTCTTGCTGTTTGTTATTTAGTTTGTAATGTTTCAAGGGAAAGGAAACTGCTATCTTGCAACCTTAAAAAGCGGCGCAAGGTAAGGAAAATTCGGATTTTGGGTTTCCGATTTTCATCTTTTCCCTCGCAGCGTTGGTTTTCCAGCGCACGAAAATCCGCTCATTCCGTCATTCACTTATTGGCTAATTTTTCATGAAAACAGGCTTGTTTTTCGGCTCCTTCAACCCCGTTCACACCGGGCACATGATTATTGCCAACTTCATGGCGACGCAAACCGACCTCGCCCAGATGTGGATGGTGGTGAGTCCGCAAAACCCGCTCAAGCCCAAAGCCACCCTCGCCAAGGACCACGACCGCCTGCACCTCGTACAGTTAGCCATCGGCGACAACCCACTGCTGCGGGCCTCCAACATCGAGTTTACCCTCCCGAAGCCTTCCTACACCATCGACACGCTGGCTTTTTTGAAAGAAAAATACCCGGAGAAAAACTTCGTGCTCGTCATGGGCGGCGACAACCTCGCCACGCTCCGCAAATGGAAAAACTACGAAATCCTGTTGCGGGACTATGAGATTTACCTTTACAAGCGCCCCAACTGCGAGTTGGGAGAATTTGCCGGACACCCCAATGTCCGCCATTTCGACGCACCGCTGCTCGACATCTCGGCCACCTACATCCGCCAGTGCATCAAGGAGGGAAAATCGGTGCAGTACCTCGTGCCGGATGCGGTGTTTGAGTATCTGGAGGGGAGCAATTTTTATAAAAACCTGCTTAAATGAGACGACACCTTTTCCCTGGCTGAACCTGCGATTTTACCAAGTCATGCCATGGGAAAAGATGTCGCCTCATTTTGGGTCAATTTCCAATGCCAGTCCTCCCTGTCCATTTTTACACCAACCCGGACGTGGTGCAAGTCGCCAAAGACCTGCTCGGCAAGTACCTCGTCATCTGCTTTGACGGGTTGTTGACCGCTGGCAAAATCGTGGAGACGGAAGCCTACCGTGCGCCCGAAGACCGGGCCAGCCACGCCTTCGACAACCGCCGCACCCCCCATCATGTTTGCCGAAGGAGGTCGGGCTTCTGTTTAACTTTGCTACGGCATCCACCACCTCTCCAACGTGGCCGCCGGGCCGGAGGGCATGGCACACACCGTGCTTATCCGGGCAGTGGGACCCATTCAAATCATAACAGCCCGCCGCAAGCCAACACCTGCAACGGGCTGTTTCCTTCTCCCTGCCCAACCTTCCTCACCCCCAATTCCACTCCTTCATGCCGTAGTGTTCCAGCACGTCGTCGGGCACACCGACATAGGTGTCGGGGGTGTTGCCCACGTAGCCGAGGTCGGCAAAGCCGATTTCGGTGGTGAAGAAGCCGGTGGCGGTCAGATCCCGCATCCGGTTGAAGAAGGCGGTGCCCTGTTCCAGGCTGGGCTTCACCTTGTTCGGGTAGGCGATGTCTTCCACCACTTGGAGGCGCTGCTCCGGGGTGCAGTCCACGAAGGCTTTTTCGAAGCGGCCGTAGCACTCCAGGTCGAGCCAGCGCAGGCCGCCCCGCATGGGCGTCTGGTGGTCGGGGATGTCCTTCACGATGAACTCGATGAAGTCGGGCACCCCGGCATCGGTGGCGCCGCCCGATTTCTCATCCTTCGGAATAATGATGTCGGCCAGCACGGCGATGGTGGCCATCTCGTGTTCGTCGAAGAATTTTTCGCCGAGCATTTTTTTGTCGTGCTCGATTTCAAACGCCTCCCTGCCTGCGGTGATGATGTCGGCTGACGCATCAGTGCCGGTGGACGTGGTGGCATCTTTCCCGTCCGTTTTGCAAGCCTCCCACAGTACGCCCGCCGTGATGGAGCCTACGCCTATGAATTTAAGTGATTCCCTGCGTTTCATGGATTGGGTATTAGAAATTGGGAATTAGGTATTGAGGAATTGGCAGCAGGTCACAAATACCCAATACCTAATTCCCAATACCCAATTTCAGATATTCAACTGTTTTTTCTGTTCAACGATGTACTCTGCCGTGCGCATGGAGAGGGCGAGGATGGTCCAGGTGCAGTTCTTGTCGCCCTGTTGCACGATGGGACCGCCGTCCGCCACGAAGAGGTTGTCCACCTCGTGCGACTGGCACCACTTGTTGAGCACGGAGCGCTTGGGGTCGTCGCCCATGCGGGTGGTGCCTACCTCGTGGATGATGCGGCCTGGCGTTTCGAGGCCGTAGGTGTTTTCCGGCCCCTGAATGCCCCAGGTGATGTCGGCACCCATCGCCTTCATCATGGCCTGGAAGGTCTCCTGCATGTGTTTGGCCTGCTTGACTTCGGCATCGCTCCATTTGTAGTGGAAGCGCAGCACTGGGATGCCCCATTTGTCCACTTTGTTCGGGTCGATTTCGCAGTAATTGGTTTCGTAAGCCAAACCGGTACCCCGGCCTGCCATGCCAACGCTGGCACCGTAGAAGCGGCGGTAGTCGTCCTTGAGCGAAGCGCCATAGCCGCCTGCCTCCTTCGTGGAGCCGTCACGGGCGGGGTACTTGCCGTTGAGGCCAGACACGCCGAAGCCGAAGCCGTAGGAAGGCATGCCCATGCCGCCCCAGTATTCGATGTGGTAGCCACGGGGGAAGTCGAGCCGTTCTTTTTTGTTGTCCTTCCACCAGGGCGAGTAGATGTGTACGCTGCCGACGCCGTCCTCGTTGTAGCGCTTGCGGTCGAGCAGTTGGGGCATGATGCCACCCATGGCCACGCCGGTGGAATCGTGGAGGTACTTGCCGACCACCCCATTGCTGTTGCCAATGCCGTTGGGGTGGCGGGTGGACTTGGAGTTGAGCATGATGCGGGCGCTGCTGCAAGCGCTGGCGGCCAGCACCACCACTTTGCCCATCGCCTGGTACTCCTGCCCGTCGTCTTTGCTCACGTAGGAAACGCCGGTGGCCTTGCCCTCGGCATCGGTCAGCACCTCCCGCACCATCGCATTGCACTCCAACTCGAAGTTGGTTTTCTTTTGCGCCGGAATCACGAGGCAGGAGGAGGAGGAAAAGTCACCGTAAATCTTGCAGGCCCGGCCACACTGGCCGCAGTAGAAACATTTCTGGCGGTCTTTGTTGTCTTTGAGTTCTTCGGTAAGCACCGAACCCCGACCGGGGATGACCGGCACACCGATTTTTTGCCCGGCTTTTTTGACAAAAAGCTCGTGGAGGCGGGGCTTGGGCGGTTTCATAAAAATGCCGTCCGGGTCGTTGGGCAGGCCCTCCTTCGTGCCGTAGATGCCGAGCATCACGTCGATTTTGTCGTAGTACGGCTTCACGTCCTCGTAGCTGATGGGCCAGTCGTCGCCCACGCCGTCGTAGCTTTTCCCTTTGAAATCGAGCGGCCCGAAGCGCAGCGAGATGCGCCCCCAGTGGTTGGTGCGGCCACCGAGCATGTGCGAGCGGAACCAGTCGAACTGCGTACCGTCTTTGTTGGTGTACGGTTCGCCGTCGATTTCCCAGCCGCCCATCGCCGCATCGAAATCGCCGAAGGGCCGCAGGGTGCCTGCCCCCCGCCGCAGCGACACCCAGGGCGGCAGCATCTGGTGGGAGTGCAGCCTGGGGTCGTAAAACGGCCCGGCCTCCAGCATCAGCACTTTCAGGCCGGCGTGGGCGAGCACGTAGCCCGCCATGCCGCCCCCGGCACCGGAGCCGACAATGATGGCATCATAAACAGTAGGCTTCTTTTTTATTTGGAAGTCGCTCATTTTGTGATTGAGTTTTTTTGTAAAATCGGGCTGAAAGGTAGGAGAATTTTCTTTTCCTGAAAAAATGAAAAACTATTCACTCCCCACCACCGCCACACATTTCAACTCAATGGCAATCGGCGTGGGCAGTGAGTCGATGCCGACCGTGGTGCGGCAGGGCTGGTTGTCTTTGAAATACTCGGCGTAGATGCGGTTGTAGGTGTGAAAATCCCGCTGCATGTTGGTGAGAAAAACCGTGACATCCACCAGCGAATCCCAGGTGGCACCGGAGGCTTCCAGCACCGCCCGCACATTTTTAAAAACGGAGTGGCACTGCGCCTCGAAGTCGAACTCGGTGAAGTTGCCGCTGGCGCTGCGTTGCAGGCCGGGGATACCGTCTGTCTCCGCATCACGCGGCCCGATGCCGGAGAGGAACAGCAGGTTGCCCACCCGGCGGGCGTGGGGGTAGAGGCCGACAGGTTTGGGGGCGGCAGTTGCAATTATTTTTTCGGAATTGGACATTGTTGCATTGTTGCATGGTTTCATTGCTTCATTGTCAACAACGCGGCAATGAAACCATGAAACAGTGAAGCCATGAATCAAATCCCCACCCACTTCTGCTTGCTTCTGCCGCTGGCAATCACTTTTTCGATGAAACGCATCCCCCGCACTCCGTCGTGGACGGAGGGGAAATCCTGGTAAACGGCGGGAGCCTCCGTGCCGTCGAGCCTGGCCCGGACGCAGAGGGCGAAGTTGCGGTAAATGCTGGCGAACGCTTCGAGGTAGCCCTCCGGGTGGCCGCCTGGGATGCGGGTGTGGGCAGTCGATTCCGGGTAGAGTTTCCCAATGCCGGTACGCATGACCTCCATCGATTTGTCCAACCACTTGACATACAGCGAGTTAGGCTCCATCTGGAACCACTGCAAGCCTGCCTTGGTGCCGTAGATGCGGATGTTGAGGTTGTTCTCCTCGCCCGCCGAAATCTGGCTGGCGTGGAGGATGCCCTTCGCCCCGTTGTCGAAGCGGAGCAGCACATTGCCGTCGTCGTCGAGCAGGCGGCCCTCCACGAAAGTGCTGATGTCGGCGCAGAGTTCCTTGATTTTCAGGCCGGAAATGTACTCGGCGAGGTTCTCGGCGTGGGTGCCGATGTCGCCCATCGCCCCGGCGATGCCGGATTGCTTGGGATTGGTGCGCCAGCCAGCCTGCTTGCTGCCGGTGTCCTCCACCTTCGTGGTCAGCCAGCCCTGCGGGTACTCCACCACGATTTTACGGATCTGGCCGATGTCGCCGTTTTTCACCATCGCCCTGGCCTGTTTCACCATCGGGTAGCCCGTGTAGTTGTGCGTGAGGGCGAAAAGTAGCCCGGTTTCTTCCACCAATTTTTGCAGGTGCAGGGCTTCTTTCATGTTGAAACACAGCGGTTTATCGCACACCACATGGAAGCCGTTTTCGAGCGCCATGCGAGCCGGGGCGTAGTGCATGTGGTTGGGCGTGACGATGGAGACGAAGTCCATCCGGGTGCCTTCGGGCAGTTTTTTTTCCTTCAGAATCATCTCCCTGAAGCTGCCGTACACCCGTTTCGGGTTCAAGCAAAAATCTTCGCCGGAGAGTCTCGACTTCTCCGGGTCAGAGCTGAAAGCCCCGCAAACCAGTTCGATTTCGCCGTCGAGGGCAGCGGCCATGCGGTGTACCCCGCCGATGAAAGCACCCCGGCCCCCGCCGACCATGCCCATTCTTATCTTCCGTTTCATGTTTTTGAAATTGGAAATTGGGTATTGGGTATTGGGTATTAGCGGCCTTGCGGCTACCAATACCTAATACCAAATTACAAATTACGAATCTTAACGTTCCTGAACCGCACCTCGTGTTCGTGGTCTTGCAGGCCAACGTTGCCCGGAGTGGTAAGGCCGTACTGTGGGTAGCCTTTGAACTTGGATTTGGCAAGCTGCTCCTTCCATTTGGCGGAGCCGACCTGGTATTCGAGGCACTTGGCACCGTTGAGCCAATGCTCGACCTTGCCGTTGTTGTGGGTGATGCGGGCAGTGTTCCACTCGCCGACCGGCTTCATGTAGCGGCCAGCGCTGGCTTCCATGTCGTAGTTGTCGCCGGCGCGGTGCATGTCCATATTGAAGGTGGGGTCCATTTTGGCCCAAGTCTCGTAGTCGATGAGTTGGAATTCTGGCGCATTGTGCCAGATGGCGCTGTCTTTTTCCTCCGTTACGAAGTAAAAAATGCCGCTGTTGGCCGAGTCGGTGAGCATGAAATCGACCGAAAAATCGAAGTTCCCGAACTTGTCGTTCGTGATGAGGTCACCGCCAAAGTCTTCCGGCTTCGGTTTGGGCGTGGCTGCGATGACCAGTTCTCCGTTCTGCACTGACCAGCCGAGTTTGGGCAGGTCGGGGCGGTTGTAGCCGCGCCACCCCGTGAGGGTAGTGCCGTCGAAGAGCAGTTTCCAGCCTTCGGTTTTCTCCGCTTCCGTCAGCGTGTTGGCGGGAGCAGCAACTTGGTCAGCCGTTTCGGTGGGTTGGTTGGATTGGCAGGATGCCAACAGGAGTGCCGTGATGAGCAAGGTAAAAAAGTTGATTTTCATATCGTGCTGTTTTTTTTGTGAAACAGGGGCAAGATAGAAAATTTTCATACGGTGTCCGGCAATAGTCCGAACACTTTTTACAAGCACTTGGGAATCTATTTTTTTGAACAGGGAAAATGGCAACGGGCAGGGAACTCACCGTTTCACCACCCGGTACCTCCGCAAGACCTTCCGGTCCCCCTTCACGATGGCCAAGTACTTGCCGGGCGGCAAGTGGCTCATTTTCAGCGTTTTGAGATATTCCCTGGGCGACTGGTTGTTCAACTCGATGCGGGTGACTTCCTGCAATTTTGGGTTGATGACCCTGATGACCACATTGCCCTGGTCTTCGACGGTGTACTTGATTTGGGCATCGCCGGTGGCAGCATCCGCTGTGATGACCGGACAGGCTTCCCAGTTGGCGGTTTCGTCGGCAACCGAGGTGGTCGGGTGAGGTTCTTTGACCGTTGCCTTGGCAACAGCCTCTCCCGTCAGGCCGCCACGGGAGGCAAGGATTTCTTCGTAGGGTTCCGGGATGCCCACATTTTTATTGGCGATGGTGATGACGTTACCCGTCGGTGGGCTCCAGATGCGCAGCCCGATGGGGGCTTTGAAAATGTTCTTTGGGTCAATGTCGGCTACCCTAGAGGCTCCGTCCGTTTGCACAAAGCGCACCTCGATTTTCTCCCGGTCGATGAAAATCCAGTTGAACTGATTGAAACTGCCGCTGGCACGGGTCCAGTTTTTGTCGTCGTCGTTTTTGCGAAGCGGCGCACCCCAGCAGCCCTCCCCGACGTACACGGTTCCACTCTCGTCGTCACGGATGAAGCCCTCCTGGCTGCCGGGCCCGTTGTCGGGACGGATGGGCCAGGTGCTTTTCACCACATGCGCATCGCACTCCACGACGACATCCATGTCGTAATTCAAAAAAAGCGGTGCCCAAAACGCTACCTGGTCGTTTTTTTCCGGTTTCCGGGCTGTGTGCGGGCGCATGGGGAAGTGGTACTGCCCAATGCGCCAGGCATTGCGCCGGCCTTCGGTGCGAAGGTCGTTTTCAAGCCAATCCCGTTGCTCCCCGCCAACGGGGATGAGCGTGTTCAAGGTGTAGATCCGCACGAGGTCTCCGCCCAACGAGAGGGCGTAAAACAACCCGGGCCGCTGCATGTCGAAGAGGTCGATGAGCGACCTGTTGCTTTCTTCGTGGTTCCCGCGGGTGACGATGATGGGGGTCATCCTCCCATCGTTTGAAATGGTGAGTTCCCAATCGTCAAACCACTCCTGCCACTCCTTCGGGGTGTCGTTTTCGGTAAAATCGCCGCCGAACATGACGCAGTTCGGTCGCAATTTGCCCACGAGCAAGTTGGCATCGCGGCGGGCATCGCGGTGGTTGCGGGAGTCGCCGCCTGCAATGATGGAGAGCCTGCGGTCGGGAGTATTGGGAGCAGTGGTAAAAAACAGGCGTTCGCTGGCACCTTCGCTGTCCTTGACCAAAAAATAATACGTCATGTTGGGGATGAGGCCCTCTAAGCGCACGAAGTGGTTGCTCATGCCTTCGGCCAACTGGATGCGGTCGGGGCGCTTGCCGAGGCCGTACTCGTCGGCGTTTTGTCCAAAATCGTTCACGTCAAGCAACAGCACGGGGTCGGTGCCGGATGCCTGGTTCCAGGCGATGGTGGCCGAGGAGGAAGGGTCGTTTTGCCAAATGACCCTGAACTTGTTCGCACGTCCGAAAGCACCCAAGGCCAGCAAGACCAGGAGCAAAGTCAATTGAAATATTTTGGCTTCTTTCTTAAACATTCAACGTCATTTTGGTGGCTTATCGAACGGCAAGCCGGTGTAGTTATTGTGGATCGGGGAATCCGTAGGGTTGTCGGCAAACCTGCAATTTGCCATTACATTGCTCGATGTAAAAAGAATTTTCACCGGGTTTTATTGTAAATTCGCCCCTCTTTTCGGGCAGGCAATTTTTATTTTAAAAGAAAAAAACCTGCTTACGCAGAAAAGGTTGTGCAAGATTCGTTCCCGCTGATTGCACAGCGCATTTTCAACAAGACGGCCCGACGGCCCGAACTTCCTAATTTTCGTAAAATTATGACAAAAGACACTGCCGTTTTTCACCTGATAGACCGGGAACTGGAGCGCCAGCGCAAAGGTATCGAACTGATTGCATCCGAGAACTTCACCAGCGCCGAAGTGCTGCGGGCGATGGGTTCCTGTTTGACGAACAAATACGCCGAAGGCTACCCTGGCAAGCGCTACTACGGCGGCTGCGAGGTGGTGGACGAGGTGGAGCAGTTGGCCATCGAGCGTTTGAAAGAATTGTTCGGGGCGGAATACGCCAACGTGCAGCCCCACGCCGGTGCCCAGGCCAATGCGGCGGTTTTTCTGGCCGTATTGTCGCCCGGCGACAAAATCATGGGCCTCAACCTCTCGCATGGCGGCCACCTCTCGCACGGCTCCCCGGTGAATTTTTCCGGCAAAGTTTACCAGCCCGTTTTTTACGGCGTGGAGGAAGCCACTGGCACCATCGACATGGACAGGGTGGAAGAACTGGCGCTGAAAGAACGGCCCAAACTCATCATCTGCGGCGCTTCGGCGTATTCCAGGGACTGGGACTACCGCCGCTTCCGCGAAATTGCGGAGAACGTCGGTGCCCTGCTCATGGCAGACATCGCACACCCGGCGGGCCTCATCGCTGCGGGCCTGCTCAACAACCCCATGGAACACTGCCATATCGTGACCTCCACCACCCACAAAACCCTGCGGGGGCCGCGTGGCGGCATCATCATGATGGGCAAAAACATTGACAACCCGTGGGGGCGCAGCCTGAAAAACGGCAGTCTGATAAAAATGGGCACCATCCTCAACAGCGGTGTTTTCCCCGGAATGCAGGGCGGGCCGTTGGAGCATGTGATTGCGGCCAAGGCGGTCGCTTTCCGGGAAGCATTGCAGCCAGAGTTCAAGCGGTACGCTGCCCAGGTGATGAAAAATGCGCAGGCAATGGCGCAGGCGTTCATCGAAAAAGGCTACAAAATCATCTCCGGCGGCACGGATAACCACCTGATGCTCATTGACTTGCGCTCGAAAGGCGTGACTGGCAAGCAGGCCGAGGAAGCACTGGTGCGCGCCGACATCACGGTGAACAAAAACATGGTGCCGTTCGACACGGAATCGCCGGTCGTCACCTCCGGCATCCGCATCGGCACGGCGGCGGTCACGACCCGTGGCTTCCGGGAGGCCGACTGCCGCAGGGTGGTGGACTGGATTGATGCGCTCGTGATGGACGTGGAAAATGAAGATTTAATCATCGAAACCAGCCGGGAAATCAACCGTTTCATGGAGCAGTTTCCGCTGTATGAACAGTTGGCAGTTGCCAGTGAGCAGTAGGCCGTTCTCTCCTCCTGCCAACTGCCGAACTGAAGATGAACACAGCCACCTACAATATCAAACTCCCCCAGTTCGAGGGGCCATTCGACCTGCTGCTTTTCTTCATCGAGCGGGACGAACTGGATATTTACAACATTCCAATCGGCAACATCACCGAAGATTTTTTGGCGTACATCCGCCACATGGAGGAGTTGGATGTTGACCTCGCCAGCGAGTTCATCCTCGTGGCGGCCACGCTTTGCCGCATCAAGGCCAAGATGCTCATCCCCCGCAAGCCTGTGGACGAGGAAGGCAACGAGATCGACCCCCGTGAGGAATTGGTGAACCGCCTGCTCGAATACAAGCGCTACAAAAGTGTGCTGGACGAGATGCGCCAACTCGAAGAAGGCCGTGCCCTGCGGGAACACCGGGGCAACGTGAGCCGGGAACTCCGCCAGATTGCCTCCAAAGCCCTCGTGGACGTGGAACTGGAGAGCCTCACCTTGTTCAAATTGCTGAAAACGTTCGAGCGGCTGGTGCAGCGCATGGAGGACGAGGGGAAAATACACGCCGTGCATACGATTGTCAGGTTCGACTACACAATTGACGGGCAGCAGGAGTACATTTTTTCAAAGTTGAAAAAAGGAAAAAAAGCAGATTTCAAAGCACTGTTTTCAAGGCTCGAAAACCGCATCCAGGCTATCGTCACCTTCCTCGCCCTGCTCGAATTGCTGAACCTCCAGCAATTGGCCATCACGCAGGGCCTCGGCATGAACAATTTCTGGGTCAGCTTGCCGGAATAGTTTCGATTAACCCAACTTCGATTTCATCACCCGGTCAATATCCCGTTTCGTGTCTTTTTCCTTGATGGATTCCCGCTTGTCGAAGGATTTTTTGCCCTGGCCGAGGGCGATTTCGAGTTTCACCAGATTCCTGTCGGAGAAATAAATCTTGTAGGGCACGATAGTCAGGCCCTTTTCTTTCACCCGTTTTTCGAGCCTGCGCAATTCCGATTTATGCAGCAGCAGCTTGCGGTCGCGGCGCGATGCGCGGTTGTTGTAGGTGGCGTTTTCATACTCCTTGATGTACATGCTTTTCACCCAAAGTTCCCCGTGAATGAACACGCAGTAGGCATCCGTCAAGCCTGCATGGCCATGTCGGATGGACTTGAGTTCTGGCCCCGCTAGTACGATACCGGCCTCGTAGTTGGAGAGGAAGTGGTATTCGTGCGATGCCCGGCGGTTGACGATTTCTTTGGTGTGTGCCATGTTTTATCGGGTTATGAGTTATGGGTTATGAGTTGTTTTGGAGCAACCCATAACTCATAACTATTTCAGTTTTACCGCAGTTCCATACGCCAAAATCTCAGCGGCGTGCTGGTTCACCATCGAAGTGATGAAACGTACGTTGATAACGGCATCAGCGCCAATTCGTTCAGCGTCGGCCACCATCCTGTCCAGGGCGTGTTCCCTGGAATCCGCCATCAGCTTGGTGTATTCCGGTATCTCGCCCCCAACGATGTTGCGCAGCCCGGCCACGATGTCGCGACCAATATTTCTCGCCCGAACGGTGTTCCCCCTGGCAATGTCGATGACTTCGACCACCTCTCTGCCGGGAATGAAGTCGGTGGTGGAAATGATGATTTCTTTGTTTTTCATGTTGGCAATAGATTGATTTTCAGTGTTTTAAATGACGTTCCCGGCCCTGGCCAGCAGCACGATTCCGAAAATAATCAGCGCCAGGCCTGCCACCCTCCGCATCCAGAGGATGAACGAAGGTTTGAGCCATCGGCGGATGAACTTGGCCAGCCCGACTTTGGTGCAATCTGTGGCGACGATGGTACCTATCAGCCCGCCGTAAAACAACTGCGCCTCCTGTGGCTGCAATGCTTTTTCAGTGAAAAGCATCCCCGACACGCCTATCCAGAAAAAAAACGTGAAGGGGTTGATGGTGTTGATTAAAAAACCTTGCAGCCAGAGGGAGAACCATGAGGAGAACCGGATGGCTTTTTGCCCAAATCCCTCCATTGCGGGCGGTCTGAGCAGTAATGCCCCGGCACCAAACACCAGCAGGATGATGCCACCGGCCAGGCCCAGCGTGAATTCGAGGTTGTCCCACTTCGACAATTCCACCACGTAGGAGAGGCCGAGGTAGGTGACGGAGATGAAAATCAGGTCGCTGACCCAGATGCCCATGCAGACCATCGAGCCTGCCCGAAACCCCTGCTCGATGCTGGTTTGCAGTATCGTAAACACGATAGGCCCGGTCAGAATGCTGAGTGCCAGCCCAAGTTTGATGCCGTTCCAGAATAGCTCCATGTTTTAGGGGAATGATTGGCCCCCCTGTTTAAAATATTTTTTGTTTAATCTTAAAGTCGTTGAAAATCAGTTGTTTGGAACTCATTTGGCTTCTGCTTGGGGTACGCTAACTGTAAACCGTCGCAACCAATTTACGCTTGCCTCCGTAATTTCTGAACTCACAAAGGTAAATTCCCTGCCAGGTGCCCAGGTTCAAATGGCCACCTGTGATGGGGATGGTGACGGAGGTGCCCGACAGCACCGATTTGACGTGGGCAGGCATGTCGTCCGGTCCTTCGGTGGTGTGCGTCAGGAACGGCAGGTTCTCCGGGACGAGCCGGTTGAAAAAAGCCTCGAAATCAACCCTGACCGACGGGTCGGCGTTTTCGTTGATGGCCAGGCCAGCGGAAGTGTGTTTGATAAACAAGTGCAACAAACCTTCAACCGGAAGCGGGCCGATTTGGTGAAGCACCTCCTCTGTGACCAAATGAAACCCTCGCGGGTAGGCTGGGAGTGAAAACTCGGTTTGCTTAATCATTGGAAGGTGCGGTGGCTGATTTTTTCAAGGCAAATTTAGAAAGTTTGCGTCTTCCGGGTTGTTTTTTGTGGCCGCCAGCCAATCGGGGTTAAAGGCGGACGAGATGTGCTTCAAGGACTTGGTAAACAAGATGAATATAAATCAATTTTTTATGGCATATTTTTGGTTAGTCAATCTCTTGCCACTCTGGAAGCAATAGGGAAGTCCTTATTTTACTTATCTTATTAAATTTATTTACAAATCAAACAAGGATAGTTTTTTAGAAATAATTCACGCACCGACTGGATTTTTTCAAAAATATTGTATTATTTTGAAAAAAATTTCCCCCCGGCATTCACTGTGTACAAGGCTAGTTTAGAGAACACAAACCACGTAAAAACGATGCTGAAACAACATCTCGCTCAAAAATTACAACAAAAATTATCGCCGCAGCAAATCCAATTGATGAAGCTGTTGCAGATACCAACGGCCATTCTTGACCAACGGATAAAGGAGGAATTGGAAGCGAATCCTGCGCTCGAAGAAGGGGATTTACTCGAAGACGATTTCATGGAAATGGGGCGGAACGGCGAGGAGGCCAAAACGGAAGAGGATCACGAACACGAGCAGGAACAAGGCGAAAGAGAGGGCGATTCCGAAGAAATAGAACGGGATGAAGCTCCACCTGAAGAAGAAGTCCCTCTGGACGACTACCTCAACGACTACATGGACGACGATGAGGCCAGCTACAAATATCAGGCGGAAAGCAACGGTCAGGAAGACGAAGGCAAGACCTTGCCCATCGCAGTGGAAGATACTTTCCATGAATACTTGGAGCAGCAATTGGGCATGCTCGATTTCAAGGAAGAGCGCGAGCGCATCATCGCCCGGCAAATTGTAGGCAGCATCGACGACGACGGCTACCTGCGCCGCGAGAACGATGCCATCCTCGACGATTTGGTTTTCTCGCAAAACGTGAGTGCCCGTCCCGAAGAAGTTGAATTCTGGTTGAGCAAAATCCAACGCTTCGACCCGCCGGGCATCGGTGCCCGGAACCTTCAGGAGTGCCTCCTGCTGCAAATCGAGAACAAAATGACCCGCGTCGAAACCTCCTACGATGAGAAACTCGTCCTTCAGATTTCCAAAAAAATCATTGCCCAGTATTTTGATGAGTTCACGAAAAAGCACTACCAGCGGCTGCAACGGCAGTTGAACCTGATAGAAGAAGAACTCAAGGAAGCCATTGACGAAATCCTGAAACTCAATCCCAAGCCCGCCAGCGGCTACGTTTCCAGCACCCGCAACCCGCACTACATCGTGCCGGATTTTATCATCATCAACAACGACGGCGAGCTTGAACTGACGCTGAACTCCCGCAACGCCCCCGATTTGCACATCAACAACCATTACCGGGACATGCTCAGGGCTTACAAGAACACCGTCACCGGCAGGCGGGCGACATCGAGGGAGAAGGAAGCCATCATGTTCATCAAGCAGAAAATCGACAGCGCCAAGTGGTTCATCGATGCCATCCGGCAGCGGCAGCAGACGATGTTCAATACGATGTACGCCATCATGAACTACCAGTACGAGTACTTCACGAGCGGCGACCAGAAGCGCCTCCGCCCAATGATTTTGAAGGACATTGCCGACATCACCGGCCTCGACATTTCGACCGTATCCCGCGTGGCCAACAGCAAGTTCGTGCAGACGGAGTTTGGCACCAAACGCCTGAAAGATTTCTTCTCGGAAAGTCTCCAGACACAGGACGGCGAGGAGGTGTCAACGCTGGAGGTGAAAAAAATCCTCACCGACATCATCAGCGCCGAAAACAAACGGAAGCCGCTTTCCGATGAAAAGCTGAAAAGTATGCTCCAAAAAAAGGGTTACAACATCGCCCGGCGTACCGTGGCGAAGTACCGGGAGCAGTTGAATATCTCGGTTGCGAGGTTGAGAAAAGAACTGTAAATCAGCAGTTTACGATAAAAGAAAACGGGCTTCGTCAATGTTGATGAAGCCCGTTTTTTGTTTTAAAAATCCATGACAAGGATATAAGATGATATAAAAATTACTTAGGGGAAATTAATTGGCTGGTCTATTTGGAAGAGGAACTGCTTCTACGTACGTCACTCCTAGGTGGTTTTCAACTATCTTAACTGCATTTGAATGGGATAAGGAATGCATGAAAGCGTGATGGGTTGTTAAAATTTTGTCTTGCAAGTCGTTGTCATCTTCCATGTCCAGTACCGTCAAGCCAAGGCTTTTACATCTTTCTTTGGAAATATGTCGAGCATGGGACTTGTTCTTTGTGTGATCATTGAACTCGTCTAAAATGGTTTTAACCATCTGGGTGTTACCTTTACACATATTCCTCACAAGCCATTCTTCCACTAATTCTACAGACCAATCTATTGCTTTTCGGCAGGCACCCAAGTAAGTTGGGTGGTATTTTGAAATGATAACCTGCCACAAAACTGCTGCGTGTGGATTTGCCCGAATGTCATTTTTTGCTACTTCAAATTCCTCCAAAACTGCTTGGCAGGCAACTCCGCCCATTTGAGGGTCTATTGGTCCCAAATTTGACTGTTTCCCCATCATTATTTCCCGACATGAAAGAGCAATCATAGTTCCTGCAGACATGGAAATCTGTGGTATAATGGCTCGGATGTCGTTTTTGAACATCGAGTGCAAGTAATCTACAATACTTTCGGTTGCTGCTAGATCTCCTCCTGGTGTGTGGAGAATCAAATCCAGTCCTTTACTTCTATCCATTTTGTGGATGTTCACCATAAAGGCTGATTTGTCCTTATCATTTATAGCATTGTCAGGATGCAGGGGCTTTTGAAGCCAACCAGAATAGTAGGCGATAACATTCCTTCCAGTCTTAATGGATACCTCTTTAAGGTATTTTCGTCTGACTGTGTCCAGTGCGTTTGGGTTTGTTTGGATTTCCTGCTGGATTTCTTGCAGAACTTCACTCCAATTTGGCATTTGAGATGATTTTTTAGTAGGCGAGGTAAACTGTCCCGGACTCTGGTACGCTGACTAAGCTTTCATCATACATTGAAAATTTAATGAACGCATCTTTAGGATGAACCCATTGGGGTAAAGGGGGGGTAGGGATTATGGGAATAACTATTGGAATAGCTTCGGTTTCTTGCTTAACTATTTTATTGTATTCGTTAGTATACCGTCGTTGAATCCGGTTTTGGCGGCGAGTTTTTTTGATAGTACCGGGCATAGCAAGGATTTTTTTTGGAAGTTGTAGAAAAATGTTCCACATTGAATGAATGCACAAAAGTGGAAAAAAGTTGAAATTATTTCAACATCAAATCAATTTTAACTTACCCACATTAAAAAATCGCACCAAAACCCCCTCAAACTATCACGCTCATTGACAAAGAGCGTCTTTGGAAGAACTAAATTAACAGATAGATACTGTCCATTGTGCCCAGGATGCCCAATTTTGTTTTCAGAGGGTTCTCTACAACGGTATATTCCCATGCTTTTTCCTCGGCAACTTCTCCACCTTGTTCTCCAGCATCGCAAACGCCTTGATGAGTTTCCGCCGGGTATCCTTCGGGTCAATCACCTCGTCGATGAAGCCCCGCTGCGCCGCCCGGTAGGGGTTGGCGAAGGTCTCCTGGTACCCCCGCTCCTTCTCGGCGAGCAGGGCGGCGGGGTCGTCGGCTGACTCGATTTCCTTTTTGAAAATGATTTCCGAAGCGCCCTTGGCACCCATCACGGCAATCTCGGCGGAGGGCCAGGCGAAGTTCATGTCGGCACCGATGTGCTTGGAATTCATCACGTCGTAAGCGCCGCCGTAAGCCTTGCGGGTGATGACCGTGACACGCGGCACGATGGCCTCGCAGAAAGCGTACAGCAGCTTGGCACCGTTCACGATGATGCCCTTCCACTCCTGGTCGGTGCCGGGCAGGAAGCCGGGCACGTCTTCCAGCACCAGCAACGGGATGTTGAAACAGTCGCAGAAGCGCACGAAGCGGGCACCCTTGCGGCTGGAGTTCACGTCGAGCACACCGGCCAGGCTGATGGGCTGGTTGCCCACGATGCCGATGCTGCGGCCTGCCAGCCGGGCGAACCCGACCACGATATTTTCGGCCCACTCCTCGTGTATTTCAAAAAAAGAACCGTCGTCCACGATGCCACCGATGACCTCCCGCATGTCGTAGGGTTGGTTGGCGTTTTCCGGGATCAGGTCGGTGAGTTGCGGGCGCAGTTCATCCCCCACCTCGAAGGTGAGTCGGGGCGTTTTTTCTTCGCAATTTTGAGGGATGTACGAGAGCAGCCGTCTGATTTTTTCGATGCAGTCCAGTTCGTTCACGGCGGTGAGGTGCGTCACGCCCGACTTGGTGGCGTGGGTGTGCGCACCGCCCAATTCCTCGGCGCTCACCTCCTCGTTGGTCACGGTCTTCACCACGTTGGGGCCGGTGACGAACATGTAGCTCGTGTGTTCGACCATGATGGTGAAGTCGGTCATGGCCGGGGAGTACACCGCACCGCCAGCGCACGGCCCCATGATGGCCGAAATCTGCGGGATGACGCCACTGGAGCGCACGTTCCGATAAAAAATATCGGCGTAGCCGCCCAACGAGTTCACGCCCTCCTGGATCCGAGCGCCGCCGGAGTCGTTCAGGCCGATGACGGGGGCGCCGTTTTTCATGGCCAGGTCCATTATTTTGCAGATTTTCTCGGCGTGGGTCTCCGAGAGCGAGCCGCCAAACACGGTAAAATCCTGTGCAAAAATGTACACCAGCCGCCCGCCGATGGTGCCGTAGCCGGTGACGACGCCGTCGCCCAGCACGATTTGCTCCTGCATCCCAAAGTCGCTGCTGCGGTGCGTGACGAGCATCCCGATTTCCTCGAAGGAGCCTTCGTCCAGCAGGAAGTGCAGGCGTTCCCGTGCCGTGAGTTTGCCTTTTTGGTGCTGCGCAACGATACGTTTTTTGCCGCCGCCGAGTTTTGCTTCGACTGTTTTTTGCTCCAGCAGTTCCAGTTTTTTGTTCATAAAAATGAATGTTGACGGGGTCAAAGGTAGCCACAAGGTTTTCAAACAAAAAAGCCATTCAAAAGGCAAGGGGCGAAGCTGCAACAGCAGCTTCGCCCCCAATCGTAAATCGTAAATCCGCAATCGTAAATTACTTTACCCGCCCGCCTGCCGCCGGGTGAGTTCGTCCCTGATTTTGGCAGCTTGCTCGTAGTCTTCTTTGTTGAGTACGTCATCCAGTAGCTTGTTGAGTTCCTCGACCGAGTAGGAGGTCAGTGCAGCGCCTTTCGCAGGGCGCTGCTTGGCAGCGGTGCGGCTGACCGACTTGCGGGCAGCGCTGCCGGTGCCTTCGGGTTCTTCGAGTACCACCCCGGCAGCATCGAGGATGAACTCGTAGGTGAAAATCGGGCAGTTGAAACGCACCGCCATCGCCAGGGCATCGGAGGTGCGGGAGTCGATTTCGTAAATCTCGCCGTTTTTTTCGCAGACCAGCCGGGCGTAGAAAATGCCATCGAGCAGGTTGTTGATGATGACTTCCTTGAGGTCGATGTTGAAGGTTTCAAAGGCGTTTTTGAACAAATCGTGGGTCAGCGGGCGGTTGGGGGCCATGCGCTCCATGGCCACGGCGATGGCCTGCGCCTCGAAGCCGCCGATGACGATGGGCAGCCGCCTCGTGCCCTGCTGCTCGCCCAGCACCACGGCGTAGTTGTGCGATTGCGTGACGCTGTGCGAAAGTGCGACAATATCCAGTTCAATTTTTTTCATCGAAGCCATAGGTGTTTTGTTGAAAAATGGCTGATTCCTGATGGCAGGGCTGTCGCTTGCTGCCGGTCGTTTTTTTCAAAAAGCCTGCGAATCTCTGCTTTTTTGTTGAAACGTAAAATCGACATTTTGAAAACCACCCCCTTCGCTGCAATTTTTTGGCCAGCGGTGCAACGGGGGCATCTATTTTTTGTAAAAGTAAAAAGAAGGTTGCAAAACTGTGAGGCGGGATTTGGTTTAAGCCGGAAAAGAATCAGGCCAAATCGGTTTGAACCAACGCAATTATCTGATAATCAGCCACTCCAAACTGATTCGACCTGTTGAAAACAATGTTTTGAAACACGTTACTTGTCAATCTCAATCACCGTCGCCACGATGTTTTTCCCGTTCAAATCACAACTGAATTCCACCGCATCGGGCGCACTGAACTTCACGTTCGGCACCTCCTCCGGCCCGATGGCTTCCCGCACTTTGCCGAGGTAGCTGCTCTGGCGGCTGGTGTTGATGCGGCTGTTCAGTGCGTTCCAGTCGAGCGGCGATTTCGACACCACCACGGCGATGTAGTCCCGTTTGCCCTTGTCGTCGGGGGTCATGGAATGGTCCTTCGGGAAGAGCCGGGTGCCGGTGATGCCGCAGTACGGCGAGTGTTTTTCGGTGTACGGGAACAGCACGTAGCTCGACCCGTCCACCTCCTGCCCGAACACGTACACGTAACACTCGATGGAGTTCGTGATGGCCACTTTGAATTTGGTGCCGACTTTCATCGGGGCACGGGTGCGGAAGGTGCGGTCGCCCGCCGCCTGCAATGGCACGAGCGTCTTCGTGGTGTTCTCCACCAGCCCGAATTTCACGGCCAGCTTGTTCGCATCGTACTTGGCCACATTGCCCATCGGGTAGAGGCCGTAGGCTTCTTTCGTGAAATGCTCGAACGCATCGTAGGGCACCCAGGCCACGCCGTTGTCGCCCCACTCCGGCCCCCAACTGTTCATGATTTGCACCATCTGGCGGTTGTCGTCGTAACCGATGACGCACATGGCGTGGCCGGCGAAACCGTAGCCCTGCAAATCGCGCTGGGTGGGTTGCCAGGTCCCCCGTCCCACCATCTGGTGCATGAACGAGCCGCCGACCATCATGCCGACGACCACCGGGGCACCCTGCGCCAGGTGCTGCTTCACGCCTTGCAGGTCGAGGCTGTAATCTTCGCCGCCCTGCGAAAGTCGGTTGTAACCTTTGATGCGGAACTGCGCAGCCTCCGTCGCCTGCGATTGGGTAGGCTGGCGGTCGCAGGAGCTGTCGTCGTAGTCGAATTTTGAAAAAGGCAGGTCGCCATGCTGGAGGAGCGTCTCCATCGCATTGTTCATGTAGGCACCCTCGCAGCCGTCGAGGGCGATTTGATTGTAGAGGTACGCCGGGCTGAATGTCACATTGTTTGGGTCGGCACCGGTAGCCCTGACTTGCAGGATGGTGCGGGCACCGTAGGAACTTGCCCACCCGACGCACGAACCCTGGTTGCCCTGGTGCATGCGTTGGGGCGCATATTTCAGCAGGGAAATAGAGGCGGGCAACTGGTTTTCCGCACCTCCGTAGCTCGTGGCCAGCGGTTCGAACACGTCGGCTTTGTCGTATTCCGCTTCGCTCAACGTGGCCCCGAACGAAAACTGCCCCGTTTCGGTATCGCCAACCCCCGACAGGTCGCCGTCGCCGGAAGACGACCCGCAGCCACCCCCGAAGAAATACCAAATGGCCGCCACAGCCAACACGAGCAGCAGCAGTTTCGGTTTTTTGAACAAAAAGCCGAGGAGAAGGGGAGCAAATTGCAGGATGCCTCCAAGACCGCCACCGCCTGTGTTGCGGCCTTGCCCGGAGTTGTTGCCCCTTCTCGGTGCTTCGGGGTCTTCTTCCATTCTGATGGGCATGGCGAGTGTTTTTTTTGGTGATGAAATATGGGGGGAAGGTAGGGAAAAAATGAGGTTGGGTGTTTCAAATGACTTCAAAATCAGTGTTGCAAAAGATGAAGTAGGATTTGTAGATTCCTCGACGATTGTGCTAATCCATAAACCTCCAAATATCTTCAAAAACCAATTTGTCAAACGTTTTGATGTGGTCTTTTAAAATGTTTTCCGCCAACATATTGGGCCGAATATCGCAGTAATAAACACCGTCCAAAGGGTTCAACTTAACCGTGTAACCTTTGAAATGCCCAGGCAAGAATGTCGAGTTGATGCCATACTCATTCTCCTTTTTTGTGTTTTTACGCTGCACATCGTTGAGAAAAATGGCAATGTGCGGAATGGCAGTTTCAGTCAGCCTGTTGTATAGAAATTTGTCCACGAAAATCTTGTCGAGCCTGTCTTTGCTGGATGTTTTCACCGAACCGAGTATCTTGATTTGCTCATCTTTTGAAATAATCAAGTCGTGTTGGTAGCTCATCTTGAAAGCAACTTCTCCATCCACCTCCACAGGGACTTGTACGATTCCAGCCTCACATTTCAAACCTAATTCTTTTACAATCAATCGAATGAAACGCTCAAACAAATCACCGTTCAGCTTACGGGCTGTGTTCGACTTCCCTGCTGGAAGTGCATCAAGAGCTGCTCCAATTGACTGCTGAATAGTATAAACGGAATTGTTCAAATTATCTCTTTGATAGGCCGATGGTGCTTTTGTGTTATTGGCATCCCGTAGCATTTTCAAAAACTCTTTCCTATTCTTCTCAAATTCTTCTGCCGAAAACATAAGTCGGTTGTTGATTGGGCGTGTAATCTGGTAACCCGCCGATTTGGCATATTGATAGAAGCAGTAGTGGTTTTCGTTTTGAGACACAATGGTCGCCTGTAAATTACCAGGAACAGCTATGTATTCCAGGTAGTCACGACAAAAGTCAACATACCCTTGAAGCGTTTGGAAACGAGATTTGTCTGTGACGTTGGAAAGCAATGTTTTCAGGTTCATCTGATGGAGGTTCTACGTTTGACGTTATCCGAATCAAACTTTACCCAATATTCCAATGGCTTTTGAGCGACACATTCCAAACGTTGAATTGACCATTCAAGATACTGTGGCGACAGGTCGCAACCCAACCATTTTCGCTGCAATTGTTCTGAACAAACTGCCGTCGTACCAGCGCCATTGAATGGGTCGAGCACGAGGTCGCCTGGGTTGGAGGAGGCAAGTATGATTTTGCGCAGCAACTCTTCCGGTTTTTGTGTTGGGTGCGGCGTTTTTTCGTTCATGCCGTTACAAGTGGTCGGAATTTCGATGACATCCTTGGGTTTTGCGCCATTGGGGTGGGGTTCCCATGTATCGTTGCTGCGTTTCCCATTCCCGTACTGGCTCGTTTCCGCTTGCGGGTGAACGGGGTATTTCAAAGTGTGGTTTCCATAAGGTATGCGCACATCGTCTGTATTGAAGACGAACTGCTTCGACTTGCGGAAATGTAGGATGCTTTCATGCGAGCGCCCCCAATCGTTGCCGAGGTTCCCCTTGTTTTTATAGTGCCAGATTATCCACCGGACGCTCTTGAAATACTGCATGGCGGGCGCTTGCAAATCGGCTAATATTTCGGAGAAACCGCAAATATACATTGTGCCTGTTGGCTTCAACAACCGGGCAGCTTCTACAATCCATTTGACAGACCAATCCACATATTCTTGGTGCGAGTCAAAATCGTCCCAATCTGCCTTCTTGATATTGTAAGGCGGGTCGGCAAAAACCAAGTCCACCGAGGCTGTTTCCAGCGTTTTCATCCATTCGATGGAATCACCCGCCCATAATTGGCCGTTCTTGTGCGCATAGGCCAATTGCGGTTTTTGCGGCGAAAAGCTTGTTTCGTCAATATCGAATTTCTCCCCGTTCAGCACCTCGTCTGCGAAAAGTAGGCCGCCTTGTTCTTGCGTTTTCATGGATTGTAGTTTTGACAAATGTCGGGAAAATATTTTAGTTTAGTTCCCCCTTCAAAAACTCCCCCGTAAAACTCCCCTTCGCTTTCGCCATCGTCTCAGGTGTCCCTTCGCAGACGATGTGCCCGCCCCGGCCGCCACCTTCCGGCCCCATGTCCACCACCCAGTCCGCCGTTTTTACCACGTCGAGGTTGTGCTCGATGACGAGGACGGTGTTGCCCTTTTCCACCAGCTTGTTCAGCACCCGAAGCAGGTGGCGGATGTCCTCGAAATGCAGGCCCGTGGTGGGTTCGTCGAGGATGTAGAGGGTGTTGCCCGTGTCTTTTTTGGAGAGTTCCTCCGCCAGTTTCACCCGTTGCGCTTCGCCGCCGCTGAGGGTGGTGGCCTGTTGGCCGAGGGTGATGTAGCCGAGGCCCACGTCGTTCAGCGTCTTCAGTTTGCGGTGGATTTTTGGGACCGGCTCGAAGAAAATGGTCGCCTCCTCCACCGTCATGTTCAGCACGTCGTTGATGCTTTTTCCTTTGTACAAAACCTCCAGCGTCTCCCGGTTGTAGCGGCGACCGAGGCAGGTTTCGCACTCCACGTACACGTCGGGCAGGAAGTTCATCTCGATGACACGCTGGCCGCTGCCCTGACAGGTTTCGCAGCGCCCGCCCTTCACGTTGAAGCTGAAACGGCCCGCCTTGTAGCCCCTGATTTTTGCCTCCGGCAAATTGGTGAACAAGCTCCTGATTTCGGTGAAAAGATTGGTGTACGTTGCGGGGTTCGAGCGGGGCGTGCGCCCAATGGGCGATTGGTCAATCTCGATGACCTTGTCCAAGTGCTCCAGCCCCGCTATTTTACCGAAGGGCAATGGCCGCTGCACGCTTTTGTAAAAATGCTGCCGCAAAATCGGGTACAGCGTCTCGTTGATGAGCGAACTTTTGCCACTTCCGCTCACCCCGGTCACGCAGGTGAAAGTGCCGAGCGGGAGCCGCAGCGTCACGTTTTTCAGGTTGTGGCCGGTGGCGTTCGTGAGTTGGAGGAAGTTACCGTTGCCCGGTCGGCGCTTTTTGGGCACTTCGATTTGGCGCTTGCCGTTGAGGTAGTCGGCAGTGAGGGTACTGATGAGGGCGAAGGTTTCCGGTACGCCCTGCCCGACGAGTTCGCCGCCATGCTTGCCGGCACCGGGGCCGAGGTCGATGAGGTAGTCGGCGGCCAGCATGATTTCTTTGTCGTGCTCCACCACCAGCACCGAGTTACCGATGTCGGCGAGTTCCCGCAGGGCCTGGATGAGGCGCCGGTTGTCGCGCTGGTGCAGCCCGATGCTCGGCTCGTCGAGGATGTAGGTGATGCCCGTGAGCTGCGACCCAATTTGTGTGGCGAGGCGGATGCGCTGGCTCTCGCCGCCGCTGAGGGTGCGGGCCGTGCGGTTGAGCGAGAGGTAGTCCAGCCCTACGTGCAGCAGGAAGCCGATGCGCAGGCGGATTTCCTTCAAAACATCTTTGCCGATGGTCAACTGCCTGTGTGTCAGCCTGTTGTCGAGTTCGCCCATCCAGTCGGCCAGCGCCTGGATGTCCATGTCGGCCAGTTCGGCAATGTTTTTTTCGGCGATTTTGAAGTGCAGGCTTTCGACCTTGAGGCGCTGCCCGTTGCAGGTCGGGCAGGTGTCCACGGTCATGAAATCCTCGGCCCATTGCCTGATTTTTTCGCTCGACGTGTCCTCGTACCAGCGCTTGAGTTGCTTCGCAAGGCCCTCCTGTGCCAAGCTGAAAACCCATTCGTTGTCGCTGCTGATGGACGGCAGTTTCATGGGTTCGCCGCCGCCGTGGAGGATGGTATCGAGGCCTTCCTTCGGAATTTTATTGATGGGCGTATCGAAGGTGAATTTGTATTGCTTCGCAATTTCCCGCAACTGCTTGAAGGTGTAGTTGTCCCGCACCTCCCCGAAGGGCACGATGCCCTCCTCGTTGATGCTCTTGGTATCGTCGGGGATGACCTTGGCCATGTCCACTGCGTTGATTTGGCCGAGGCCGTTGCAGTTTGGGCAGGCGCCGTAGGGCGAGTTGAAAGAAAACGAGTTGGGCGACGGCTCCTCGTAGCTGAGGCCGTTTTCGGCGTCCATCAGATGTTTGGAAAATGCCTTGACTTCTTCGGAATCAATTTCAAGGATAAAAATCAACCCATTGCCCATTTTGACGGCCGTCTGCATGGAGGAAACGATGCGCTCCCGGCGCTCTTTGGCCACCGTCAGTTTGTCCACCACCAGTTCGATGTCGTGAACTTTGTAGCGGTCGAGTTGCATGTCGGGCTTGATGTCGAGCACCTCGCCGTCCACTCGCATCTTGGTGTAGCCCTGCTTGCGCATCTGGTCGAAGAGTTCCCGGTAGTGGCCCTTGCGCCCCCGGATGAGCGGGGCGAGCAGCATGACCTTGTGCCCGTTGAACTGCTCCATGATTTCGTCCATCATCTGCTCCTCGGTGTAGCGCACCATTTTTTTGCCGGAAATATGCGAGTACGCCTCGCCGACCCGTGCAAACAGCAAGCGCATGAAGTCGTACACCTCGGTGATGGTGCCCACGGTGGAGCGGGGGTTGCGCCCGGTCGTTTTTTGCTCAATGGAAATGACGGGGCTGAGGCCGGTGATTTGCTCCACGTCGGGCCGCTCCATTTCCCCCAAAAACTGCCGGGCGTAAGCGTTGAACGTCTCCAAGTAGCGCCGCTGCCCCTCGGCGTAGATGGTGTCGAAGGCCAGCGACGACTTGCCGCTGCCGCTGATGCCGGTGATGACCACGAGCTTGTTGCGGGGGATGCGCAGCGAGATGTCCTTGAGGTTGTGCTCCCGTGCGCCGATGATTTCGATTACGTCGTCTTCGACAGTATTGGGTATTGGGTATTGGGAATTGGGAGTGCCGTTTGCGGATGATTTCTTTGCCATGAAAAACTGGGTTTGCCGTGATTGAAAAATTAGCGGAAATCCGGCATGTACGTTCGGGCGGAAAGGGTGCGAAGGTAGGAATTCAGTAGCAAATTTTTGATAGCCATCAACTTCGGGCAGCTACATCATTGCCAAAAGTCAAACGCACACTGATTTGTTACATCAACTGGCTTGGTTGAATCTTTGCGCTGAAAAAAGGAGCAATAATTCCCCCCACTCAATTACTCAACATCACCGGCATCACCAGCATCAGGATTTCCTCGCCCTCGGTCGCTTCCACGGGCAGCAGGATGCCTGCACGGGAGGGGGTGGAGAGTTCCAGTTTCACTTCGTCGGCTTCGAGCACACCGAGCATTTCCACCAGGAATTTGGCATTGAAACCGATGGTGAGCGGGTTTCCGTCGTAGGTGCAGGAAAGCTGTTCGTTGGCTTCATTGCTGAAATCGAGGTCTTGCGCCGACACGGTCAGGCTGTCCGGCGAGATGTCGAGGATGACCTGGTTGGTCGTTTTGTTGGCGTAGATGGCGATGCGCTTGAGCGAGCTTTGCAGGTCGGAGCGCTTGATGGCCAGTGTGTTCGGATTGTCCACCGGAATGACGGCGTTGTAGTCCGGGTAGCGGGCATCGATGAGGCGGCAGACGATGTGCGTATTGCCGAAGGTGAAAAAAGCGTTGGCCTTGTCGAACGACATCTTCACGTCGGCCTCGGCGGGCAGTGCGTTTTTCAGGAGGTTGAGCGCCTTTTTCGGGATGATGAACGAGGTGGCCACTTCGCCGGAAATACCGCTGAAAGTGTAGCGCACCAGCTTGTGCGCATCGGTGGCCACGAAGGTCAGTTTGTTGAAATCCAGCGTGACGTACACGCCGGTCATGGCCGGGCGCAGTTCGTCGTTGCTGGTAGCGAACAGCGTTTTGTTGATGGCCTTCACGAGCGTGGCAGCGGGTATGTTCACCGAATCGACCCGTTCCGAGTCGGGGATGCGGGGATAGTCCTGCCCGTTTTCACCGGCCAGCCGGTACTTGCCGTAGGCCGAGGTGATGGTGATGCCGAACGTTTCGTCGTCCACGGCGATGGTGATGGGCTGGTCGGGGAGCGCTTTCAGTGTGTCCAGCAAAATCTTGGCGGGGATGGCCACCGACCCGTCACCGTCGGACATGACTTCCACCTGGTTGGTGATGGAAGTTTCGAGGTCGGTGGCAGCGATGGTCAGCAGGTTTTTTTTGATGGAAAACAAAAAATCGTCGAGGATGGGCAACACCGGGCTGGTGGCGATGGCACCGCTGGCAATTTGCAACTGCTTAAGTAATTCGGAGGAGGAAACGCTGAATTTCATAAAACGCTTTGATTATGTTGTGTTTCCGCAAAAGTAAACTTTGATATAGAAAAGCAGGTAAAAATAATCAACACATTGTGGATAAAGTAGCGGTCAAAAGCGACCGCCCGTCTTGTTTTTTAAAAAACGCTACCTTTCGCACAAAACAAACCGACCATGCTGCCTGCGAACCGTTTTTTGAACGCGGCGAAAGGTGCTTTCCTTGTTCCGCTCCTCTTTTTGGCCCATTACGCATCCGCCCAGGTGCAGGACAACTTCTCCGACGGCGACCTCACCGCCAGCCCTGCCTGGCTCGGCGATGCCGCCAATTTCCAGGTGAACACTTCGCTCGAACTCCAACTCAACGCCCCCGATGCCGGAACCTCCGCGCTCTACGCCCCTACCGCCATCACCGACAGCGCCGTGTGGGAACTCTACTTCCGCCTCGGTTTCGACCCCTCCAACGCCAACCGGCTGCGCATCTACCTGCAATCCGACTCCGAAAACCTGCTGACCGGCAGCGGCTACTACCTGCTCGCCGGGGCCGACGGCAGTGCTGACGCCATCCAACTCTATCGGCAGGACGCAGGCACGGCCATGCTGCTGGCCTCCGCTTCGACAGGCGGCGTGGCCGTTTCGCCGGAGGTGCGGCTGCGGGTGACACGGGAAGTCGGTAGCCTGTGGAAGCTCTCGGCGGACTACACGGGCGGGCAAAATTTTGCGCCGCAATTTGAGACAACCGATGCCACCTACGGCGCAGGCGGCCAGTTTTTCGGCTTCCACTGCACCTACACGGCCACCCGGCGGGACAAATTTTTCTTCGACGACATCAACGTGGCGCCCCTGCTGCCCGACACCGAACCGCCGCTGCTGCTCTCCGCCACGCCCGTTTCGGCCACCGAAGTGGATGTTTTTTTCAATGAAAACCTCGATGAAACCACCGCCACTGACCCCGCCAATTTCGCCTTCGACAACGGCATCGGGCAGCCCGCCGCCGCTTTTTTGGACGGGGTGAACAAAACGCTCGTGCATCTCCCGTTAGCCTTGCCGTTGCAAAACCTGACAGATTACACACTGACAATCAATGGGTTAAGCGACCTGAGCGGCAATATTGCGCCAGCGCAAACCACCGATTTCACTTACGTCGAAGTGGCGCAGGCAGCGGTGTACGATATTTTAATCAACGAAATCATGGCCGACCCCACGCCCGCCGTGGCACTGAAGGAGGTCGAGTTCATTGAACTTTTCAACCGCAGCGGCAAGGTCATCGACCTCACCGGGTTTGGTTTTTCGAGCGGCAGTACGCCGCAGGTTTTTCCGGCGTTTCAAATGTTGCCCGGCAGCTACCTCCTCGTCTGCGACGGCTCCGATGTGGATTCTTTGGCTGCCTTCGGCAACGTGCTGGCGCTGCCCACCTTCCCCGCCCTCACCAACGACGGCGACGACCTCACGCTGACCGATGCCTCCGGCAACGCCGTCCATTACGTGCGCTACTCGCTCGACAGCTACCGGGATGCCCAAAAACAGGACGGCGGCTGGACGCTCGAACTCGTGAACCCGCTCGCTCCCTGCGAGGGCGAAGCAAACTGGCGGGCCAGCGTGAACCTGCTTGGCGGCACGCCCGGCCAGCCGAATTCCGTGCTGTCAGCCGTGCCCGACAACACGGTGCCAGAACTGCTGAGGGTCTTCGCCAGCCCCGCTTCGCCCTCCGAGGTGCAGCTTTTTTTCAACGAGGCGCTCGACCCGGCGGTTGCCGAAACCCCGGCGAGCTACACCATCAACGAAATTGGCATTGCGTCAGCGAGCCTGTTGCCGCCGGGCAACGATGCGGTGCTGCTCCAATTGGCAACGCCGCTGGAGCCGAGCAAAATTTACGAGGTCAGGCTGAAGGCGCTGTCCGACTGCATCGGCAACCTGCTGACCAACTCCGGCTCGGCATCGTTCGCTCTGCCCGAACCGATTCAACCGATGGACCTGGTGGTGAATGAAATCCTGTTCAACCCCGCCACCGGCGGCGCTGATTTTGTGGAGGTTTTCAACCGCTCGGCCAAGATTTTCAACCTCGGCGACCTCGTCATCGGCAACCTGCGGGTGGGCATCGATACAACGACGGCGGACGTGAAAATTGACCGGCTCATTTTCCCCGGCGAGTACGCTGTTTTCACCGAAGACCCCGGCGACATCCTCAGCCGCTACACAGTTCAGAATGATGAAGCGCTGATTTTCAACGATTTACCTTCGTTCAATGACGATGCCGGGAACGTGACCATCTTCCGGGCAGGCACGGCCGAGGCCGTCATCATCGATGCTTTCGACTACTCGGAGGACTTCCACCACCCCCTGCTCGACGACCCGGAGGGGGTGTCGTTGGAGCGCCTCAGCCCTGCCAGCCTCACGCAAAACCCGGCCAACTGGCACTCCGCTGCCGCCGCTGCCGGATGGGCCACGCCGACGTATAAAAATTCTCAATTCTTTGAAAACCAGGGAGTTGTGGATGATTTTTTTGAAATACCAGAGCCGACTTTCTCCCCGGATGGCGATGGCTACAAGGATTTTTTGACCATCCATTACGAAGTGGATCAACCCGGCTACGCTGCCAAAGTCAAAATCTTTGACTCGGAAGGCAGGCCGGTGAAAACGCTGGCGAACAACGAGTTGCTCTCGACGGAGGGCTTCCTGCGCTGGGACGGCGACACGGACGACGGGGCGAAGGCAAGAATCGGGATTTACGTGATTTGGCTGGAACTTTTCAACCCGGACGGAACGGTGCGGGAGTTCAAGAAGACCTGCGTGGTGGCGGGACGATTGGGAAATTGAGCAATTTTGAAATTGGGTCATCGTCAAAAAAACAAAAAGCGGCGCTGCATTGCAGTCACCGCTTTTCCCAACTCCGGGCAGATGTTCGGCCTTTCATTTGGGAATGTGAAAAGGCGTGTTTCTTTTTTGTGAGACCAGTTTTTTTATCCGTGAGACCAAATCATAAATACGGTTCAAAGATGCAGGGTGTTTTCGGGAGGCGTACACCCCGTTTTCAAAAGACTGTGACGTTAAACTTCGTTAAGTCTCGGTTAAAAAGCCTTAAATAGCTGGCACTTCCCCTCAAAAGGTGTTTAAATTTTCCGCCGGATTGCATAGGGGTCGGCATTCCGGCCCGGCATCTGAATTTCACAAAACATCTAAAGTTACTTTATGAAAACACAGCATCTGGTTGTCATGGCCGTTCTCGGCCTCACGTTGCTCAGTTCTTGCAGCAACAAACTCAGTTACTTCACGCAGGACCTCCAGGAACGCTACCGCTGGAGAGACGATGAACTGAAAAAAATCCAGTTTTACGTCTCACAGGACATTGTGCTGAAGCGGGAACTAACCGGCGGCTCCACGGACATCGTTTCGGGGAAAATCAAAATCGAAGACGGTCGGCAAATCGAGGAAGTTGTCATCCGCAAAGGCACCCCCGGCGCTTTTCTTTTCAGTCCGAAGGACGAGCGTTTCGCCATTGGCTTCGAGGAAGGCAGTGAGCGCTACCTCATTTTTGGGCCAAGCCCCAAGTACAGTGACCGCTTCGTGCTGCTGGCCTCCGATTGGGACAAGCGCACCGGCAGCGTTACCTACGACAACAAAA
>JACRAN010000253.1 GCA_016234735.1 Bacteroidota bacterium
CTTTGGACGGAAAAAGACCAGGCGGACAAATACATTTTCCCACCCGCCAAACTCAATGCCCTGCCCGCCAAAGGAAAGCCCGTCAGCGAATGGGAGCGGAAGGAAGATGCCTGGGACGAGGTGGCGAGAGGGGTGAAGGTGATTTTGAAAGGAATCGGAAGCAGTAGCATGGACAAGTGAGGGCATGCTTCAAGCCCATGTGGTCAACTTAAGGAAAAATACAACTCAATTTTCTCTGCGAAACTCTAAAACGCTTAAGTTGACGACATTCGACCCAAAGCCACGCCCTCACTTAGCCCTGCTTGTTTAAGGGTTGTTCACCCCCAACTGCTTCAGGTATTTAAGCGAATTGAGCTTGGTCGCTTCCGGCGGGTTCAGGGTCAGCGACTTTTTGAAGTTTTTAACCGCATTTTCCTTATCTCCTTTCAACGCGTACGCTTCGCCGAGGCTGTCCCAGGCGTTGGCGCTTTCCGGGTGCTTTTCCGTGTTGAGCTTCATGATATGGATGGCATCGTCGTACAGGGTCTGGTTGACCAATTGGTAGCCGTATTGGTTCAGTTCCGCCTCCGTGCCGAGCGTCATGGCTTCGGCCTTGGTTTTTTCGGCCTCGGCAGTCTTGCCAACTTGTTGGAGCAGGCCGGCCTTCACTATCAGGGTGTTGAAACTCTTGTTCATTGTGACAGCCTTTTCAGCCCATTGGAGGCCCATTTCTGGTTTGACCTTGTTCTGCATGGAATAATTGGCCGCCGAGGCGTACCCCTGCCAATTGAAGCCGACAGGCCCTTTCAGTTCTTCTTCGGCATTGGCCAGCACGATGTCGTCCACCGCAAACTCGATGGGCACCGGGAACTGTTTTTTCTCCCAGTTCAGTACCAGTTCGGTGGAGTTTTTCGTGGCGTTGATAAAATCGTAGGTCAGCAGTTCGGTCATCGGGATGCTCCGCAATTGGATTTTTGCACGGAGTTGGTCCTGCATGGGTTCGTAGAAAAAACTCCCCCAAGAGCGGCTGTCTTTTGACAAAACCACCTCCCCGCTGTCGTCCTTGTTGACGACAAAAAACAAACCGTAGCGGCCCGCCGGAACGGGTTGGCCCGCCACTTTCGCATCGTGCGAAAACTCAATTACGCTGTTTTCGTTGGCACCTGCCCGCCAGGGGGCCGGATTTTGGTTGCCAAAGGCTTGCGAATTCCAGCCGTAGGGCACCAGTTCGCCCCAAATCGCCCGGTTTTTTACGGAGGGCCTTGAATACGCTACTGTGACGGTCGAAATGCCCACCTTTTGCGACACTTTGGCAGCAGGGCTGGGCGTGGTAGGGAGGGTAATGCCTTGCGTCCATGCAGGAACGGACGCCAGGGTGGCCAGCATTACCAACAAGAGGTTGATGGTCAATAGTTTTTTCATGATGATGAGTATTTAGTGAAAAGTAAAATTACGTGGTGATGGATTGGGCGTGGCGCAAATATTGGGCATTACTGCCCAAGTCAACGACATGGCGGACAATGGAATGGTTGCAACTGCTGCCCAAAGCGACATCCGTACTGCTTTTTTCCAAACAAAATCATAATGCCCCTCCCAATCGTGCCTGTAACCGGCAAAGGCGCTAAATTTGCCGCTTGAATTCAAAAATCTTCCCGACAACATGAAGTTTTCCGTTTTTCTCTTTTCGTTCCTCTACTTTCTACTGCCCGGTTCTACCGCCTCGGCGCAAGCCCCGGGCTACAAAATCGACGTGACCCTCGACGGCTACCCCGGCGACAAGGTGTTCCTCGGCTATCGCCGGGCCGACAAGGTGTACAGCAAGGACACCGTGGCCATCGCCGACGGCAAGTTCACGTTCGAGGGGCAGGAGGCCTTGCCGCCGGGCATCTACCTCATCCTGATGCCGCCGGAGAACAAGTTTTTCGAGTTCGTGGTGACGAAGCGGGAGCAGCATTTTTCGGTGGCATCGAAGGTGCCCGATTTTTACGAAAACCTGAAATTCAGGAACACCGCCGATAACCAGTTGCTGCTCGACTACCAGCATTTCATGGGCGAACGGGTGGATGCTTCGAAGAAATTACTGGAGCAGGTAGCCGCCGAAACCGACGAAAAGAAGAAGGCCAAACTGCAAAAACAGGCGGACGACATTCCGAAGGAAGTCAGGAACTACCAAAACAAACTCGTGAAGGACCACCCCGGCACCTACTCCTCGAAACTGGTGATGGCCTTCCAGGAACCGGAGATACCGGAGCCGCCGAAGAACCCCGACGGCAGCATCGACAGCACGTTCAAGTTCCGCTACTACCGGGCGCACTTCTGGGACGGGTTCGATTTCTCGGATGAAATCTTCGTGAACACGCCCTACCTCAAAGAAAAAACCGACCGCTACTTGGATAAAATGACGGTGCAGTCGTCCGACAGCGTGAACGCCGCTGTCGATTTTCTGGTAGAAAAATCGAGGGCCAACGACGAGGTGTTCCGCTACCTGCTGCCCTACCTCCTCAACAAATACTACACTCCCGAAATCATGGGCCTCGATGCGGTGTACGTGCATCTGGCCGACAAGTATTACAAGTCCGGCATAGCAGATTGGGTGACGCCGGAGAACCTGAAAAAAATCACCGACGATGCCCTGATGCTGAGCGGGGTGCTCATCGGCAAGCAGGCTCCCGATGTGCGGGTGCAGCGCTACGACCCGGTGCAGGACAAGTTCACCGACGACCTCATCAGCCCCTACGACGTGCAGGCCGACTACATGGTGATTTTCTTGTGGAAACCGGGATGCGGCCACTGCAAGCACACCTCCGACGAGTTGAAGCCGTTTTACGAGGAGTGGAAAAGCAAGGGTGTGGAGGTTTTTTCCATCACCTCCGCCAATCACACCGAGTTGGAAAAGGCCGTCGAGGACATCCACGACAAAAAGATGCCCTGGATCATCACCGCCGACCCCTACACCCGTGCCCGTGCGCTGCAATACTACTTCGGCACCTCGCTGCCCAAGCTCTACCTCCTGGACAAGAACAAAAAAATCATCGCCAACCGGGTGGGCGTGAAGCAGTTGCCGGAGATCATCGAAAACCACCGGAAGGTGACGAGCACCAATCGGTAGGTCTGTACGCCGGAACGGACTTCCGGAGTACATTTTTTCAGCAAAAACAGCGTCGCCAGGCGTAACTTGGCGACGCTGTTTTACTTTTACCCGCATGAAAACAAAAAAGCCGCACAAACGGAAGGTGAAACGGCCCGGCGCACCGCCGGGCACCCTCGAATTTACCGGCGAACGCCACTTGGAGACCCCGATGCTGATGCGGGTCAATTTCAACCAGGAGACGGTGGACAGCCAAACTTTTTCCAATCATGTACCCTTGGAACTGGCGGAGGGCTGCATCAACTGGTACGACGTGCGGGGGCTGCACGATGTGGCGCTCATCGAGCGGTTCGGGCAGCAGTTCAACATCCACCCGCTGGTGTTGGAGGACATCCTGCACACGCAGCAGCGGCCCAAGTTCGAGGAGTACGGCAACGACGTTTTTATCATCGTTTCGTCCCTCACATACGATGGGTTCAACCACGAACTGAACGAAGAGCAAATCGCCATTTATTTCGGCGAAAACTTCATCATTACTTTCCAGGAAAAAGCAGACGATACCTTCGCTGCCGTGCGGGAGCGCATCGAAGCGGGCAGTGGCCGCATCCGCTCCCGCAAGCCCGATTACTTAGCCTACGCCATCATCGACGGCATCGTGGACAACTACTTCGGGGTGCTCGACGGCATCGAAGCGAACATGGAAGAGGTGGAACTGGAAATTCAAGGGAGACCTAACAGGGAAACAAAGGAAAACATACACCACCTGAAGTTCAAGCTGCTGGCCATGCGAAAGTCCGTGATGCCCTTGCGGGAGGCGGTGGGCAAATTTTCCCGCTGCGAGAGCCAGGCGGTGGAGGGTAGCACCGGCGTTTTCGTGCGTGACCTGTACGACCACGTCATCCGCATCGCCGACCTCATCGAGACTTACCGGGACATGCTCAACGGCCTGCAAGACCTCTACCTCAGCGAACTCAGCCTGCGCATGAACAACATCATCCAGGTGCTGACCATCATCACCACCATTTTCGTTCCGCTCACTTTCATGGTGGGCGTGTACGGGATGAACTTCGACAACATGCCCGAACTTCATTGGAAATACGGCTATTTTTACCTGCTGGGACTCATGGTCGCACTCACGCTGGCCCTGATTTATTATTTCAAAAACAAGAAATGGATATGAAGACGGAAGGGTTTGAGAGCTTGGGTGTTTGAGGATTTGTGTTTTAAACTACGCTCTCAAGCCCTCAAACTCTCAGTCCCTCAAACCCTCAGCAATGGCACGATACATTTTCATTTTCAATAAATTCCTGCTGCTTTGCCTGCTCATCTACGCCAAGGTGCGGGCGGATGAATGGGAACAGGAATTGAACTACTGGGGCAGGACCATCTTCTCGCTCACCCGCCCCGACCGGGTGAAGTTCCTGGCAACGACCAACATCCTGCTCAATTTCCTCATCCTGGTTTTGGGGCTGAACCTGCTCAGGATTTTCCTCTCCTCCGTCTATCGCCGCCGACAAAAACTGCCTTTGGGACGAAAAGACAACGTGCTGCTCGGCCTGGAAAACGTGTACATCATCGTCACGACGGCAGTGGTCATCATCACGGCCCTCAGCTTTTTCGGCATCGACGTGAAGAGCCTGTTCACCGGCCTCACCATCGTGGGGGCAGCCATCGCCATCATCACGAAGGACTACATCGCCAACATCATCAGCGGCATTGCCATCAGTTTTTCGGATGAAATTTCCATCGGCGACTATGTGAAAATCGGCACCCACAAGGGTAAAGTCACCGACATCTCCATCTCCCGCATCTCGTTGCTGAACGACGACGACGACATCGTTTTCATCCCGAACAACACCGTTTTCACCAGCGAAATCATCAATTTTACGAAGAAAGGCATCCGCCGGGTGAGCATCGAATTCCAGGTGAACTTAGCCAGTATCGACACTATCGAGGAACTGGAACGAGACCTCGTCGAGTGCCTGAAAGATTATCACGACAACATCGAAGCGGGTTCTTTCAAGTTAAAAATCGTGGAAATCCTGAAAGACAGCCTGAACCTGAAATTCCAGTACACGCTCAAGGAAATCAACCGGGAACTGGAGCGGGAAATCCGCCGCAAAACCGTCCGGCGGGTCGTCAATCATATTCGGGGGAAGTGAGGTTAGTTGGCAGTCCGACAGTGGGCAGTTGGCAGTCCCGAACAAAAAAATCCCGGCGCTTGGAGCACCGGGATTTTTCTTTTGCATATCCGCAGTTGACTGCCAACTGCCCACTGTCGAACTGCCAACTCCTCCTACCTGATGTACATATTAAACTCCACCCGGCGGTTGCGTTCCCGGCCTTCGGGGGTGCTGTTGCTGGTGATGGGCTTCGATTCGCCGTAGCCCTTGTACTGCATCCGGGCCAGGTCAACGCCTTTGGCAATCAGGTACTGGTAGCAGCTTTGCGCACGGTCCTCGGAGAGGGTGCGGTTGACGGTGGCATCGCCAACATCGTCCGTGTGGCCGTCCACGCTGAGGTTGTACCGGGGGTACTTGGCGATGATGTCGGCAATCTTGTCCAGATTGGCGTAGGACTGCGCCTTCAGCGTGGCCTTGCCCGTTTCAAACTGCACGTTTTTGGCGGCAAAAGCCAGCACTTCCTTGTCTTCCATCGAAATATCGGGGCAGCCCTGGTTCGTGCCTTTCAGGCCGGGGCACTTGTCCAAATGGTTGGGCGTACCGTCGCCGTCTTCGTCTGGGCAGCCATTGGCACCGGCCACGCCCGGCTCGCCGGGGCAGAGGTCGTTGCGGTCGGCAATGCCGTCGCCGTCGGCATCGGGGCAGCCCTGCGTGGCAGAGCGGCCTTTTTCGTTGGGGCAAAGGTCGTCCTTGTCGGCAATGCCGTCGTTGTCAGCGTCGTACACCGGGCAGCCCTTGTTGTTGGCGCTGCCTTTTTCGTTGGGGCAATCGTCGCTCCGGTCGGGCGTACCGTCGCCGTCGGCATCGGGGCAGCCCCCGGCAGAGTAGGCACCTGCAATATTCGGACAGTCATCTTTGTCGTCGGCAATGCCATCCTTGTCGGTGTCAGGGCAGCCGCTGTGCAGGGCCACGCCGGGCTGGTCGGGGCAGCGGTCGTCTTTGTCCACGATGCCGTCGTTGTCCCTGTCCGGGCAGCCCATCAGCACGATGGGGCCAGCCTGGTCGGGGCACTGGTCCCGGCTGTCCACGAGGCCATCATTGTCGGAGTCGATGTTGCTGGCAGGTGCAGTGACAGGTACGGTTGGCGCTGTGACAGGGGGCGTTGCCGGAGGCACCTGAGTAGCTGGTTGCGTGGTGGCAGGTTGCTCCACCGCTTTGGGCGGGCAGCCTTTCAGCGCGATGGTGCCGGGCTGGTCGGGGCACTGGTCGAGGTTGTCGGCAATGCCGTCGCCATCCCGGTCTTTCGGCGTGGCGGCGTGCGGCGTGCTTGGAGTAGCAGGCGTGGTCGGGCATCCCCGGTTGTCGGCAGGGCCTTGCACGGTCGGGCAATCGTCCTCGCCGTTGGGCACGCCGTCGTCGTCGGCATCAGGGCAGCCGTTGGCGAGCAGGGTGCCTGCCTCATCGGGGCAGTAGTCCTGGGCATCGGGCAGGCCGTCGGCATCGGAGTCGAGCGGGCCAGCTTCACGGGGTGTCGGTTTTAGTTTGAAATGCCAACCGATACCCAACTGGAGGTTGTCCCGGTTGTCGTCGAACGACTTGCGGTACTCGCCCTGGAGCGTAAAATAGGAACTGCCGCCCGCCCGAACGTAGAGGCCAAGCCCTGCGGGAATTTGGTTATTGCTTTGCCCTCCCTGCTCGAAAGCCATCCCAAACCCTGCAAACAAATAGGGCCGAACGATGCTCTCGTTGGCGCCAAACTGGTACTGGGCAATGGCATCCACACTGACAAAAGTGGTTTTGTCTTCGCTGCCTGCGAGGCTGGCAAGGCCGACTTTTACCGGCAAACCAATGCCGATGTTCTCGTTCAGGTTTCGGATGTAGGCCAGCTCCAATCCATTGGTCGGTTTGAAGCCGTCGATGGAGTTCGCTGTGTTGTAGTCGATGAACAGGACTTTGGCGGAAATACCGTTGAGCGGTATGCCATCGGCCTGGGCGAGTAGGAAATCGGCTTGGAGCATGCAACACACAAGTGTGGTGCAGAGTAGGAAGTTTTTCATAAATTTTAAATCTGATTATGGGACAATAACGGTTGAACAAAAGCCGGGGAACCAATATCCCGTGTTTTTTAAACCCGGATGTACGCAGTTCGGGTGCTTGTGTTTCACACAGGAGCGATTCGTTTTACCAGACCGTTGTTTTGCAGTTCGGAATAGTGGTAGGATGTCTTTTAACGGGACAAAAATAATAAAAAATCCATTGGCGGGGCGGACACACGGGTCCGCCCCGCCAATTTTTATTTTCGGATGTTTTGGATTTCGGCAAACGGAATGACAAATTCCGTGGACCCCATCGCATACGCCCCCACCTCGTAGGGCACGTAGCAAAAGTAAATACCGTCCTTGACGAGACCAGTGTTGTCGGCAAGTTTGAACGGGTTCGATTCATCAAAATTAAAGCCCCAGCCGCCTTCGCTTTCTGGCTTGAAAACCTCCGCTTTTACCTCCCGGAATTTCTTTTCTGCCAACTGCTGCAAGGCACCCAGGTCGGTCACGAGTTGGTCGAGCGTGACTTTTTGGGCGGTTGCCACGTCCCACGTCGCAACGATGGAGGTGGAGTTGCCGTGAGCGCCACCGACGTAGGTGTACCCGTCCATGCGGAGCGTGAGGTGCTTGCCGTCGTTGAGCAGCACGGTGTCCTTCGTTTCGGCAGTGTAGTACAACGGGCCATCGGGCATTTCTTTCACCATTTCGTCGTGCATGTTGACGAAGGCCTGGATGGCTTCTTCGAGGGGCGGCAGGTTGTCCGGCTCCTCGGCATAACCGACCATGCCCGTCATAAAATCAGTCGCCCAGGCATCTACGATGGGTTTCAGGGCCTCGCTGCCCTCCTTGATTTTCGGGTAACGGAGGCTGATTTCCACGCAGTTCAGGCGCAGGGAATCCACTTTGTCGCAGTCGGGGCCGGTTTTCTTTTCAATGGCCAACGATTCGAGCGTGACGGGTTTGGCAGATTCCGGCTCCTTCGGCGGGTCGTTTTTGCAAGCCTGGAAAGCAGGTGCGGCCAGGAGGAAAATCAAGGTGGATGTTGTGATGTTGTTTTTCATCTTGAAAATGGTTAGCCTTTTGAAATAACGGAATGGAAATTCGTTTCAGGATGGCCAAAGGTAAAAAAATACGGCCTTCAAATTTACCAAACAATCAACCGCCGGATAAACTTTAACCAGGAACAGGTTATCTTCGGGCTGGAAATTTACTTTTGCTTTTGAAACGATACAATTCGGTCTTACCCATCCAAGGCACATTTACTACATTCTGACAACAGGATTTTATGGAACGACTGCCACTGCTGGAAACGCTGGTGCTGGGATGGTTTTTTGCCGCACAAATACAGGCCCAATCGGCCATCAGCGCAGGCTATCAGGGCCATTCTTACCCGTCCCGTTTCGATATTCAACCGGCAGCAGGTGATTTCAGCACAGGTTCTTCCGCCCTGGCCCCACTGCGCTACGGCGACCGGATATTTTTCACCGCCACTGTCCCCGATGCGAAGGGCATCAAAAACATCAGCCGGATTTTTTCGGTCCGCCCGGGCGAAGCGGCGCAAATGCTGCCCGTCAACCCCAGGGAAAACGACCTCCACGCCGCCCATGAGGCCCTCAGCATTGGCGCTGACCGGATGTATTTCACCCTTTTCAAGCAAACCCCCGACGGAAAACAGGGGCAAAGCGAAATCTGGTATCGTGAAAAAACCTACGATGGCAGTTGGGGGCACATGGTCAAACTGCCCAAACATATCAACCTGCCCGGCTCCGTGACCACCCAACCCGCCTGTGGCTTCGACCTGGCGGCCAACAAGGAACTCCTGTTTTTTGCTTCCGACCGGCCCGGCGGGCAGGGGAAATTCGACATCTGGTACTGCACCGTCGAACGGGACGGCAGCTTCGGCGACCCGGTTTGCCTGCCCGTCAACACCCCGGACGACGAAATGACGCCTTTTTTTTACACCCACCGGCAAATCCTTTTTTTCAGTTCCAACAAGCCCGGCGGCCTCGGCGGGTTCGATATTTACCGCTCCGCAAAGAAAACGGGCAACGTCTGGGAGGCACCAGGCGGCATGGAAGCCCAACTGAATTCAGAATTCGACGAGTTGTATTTTTCCTACCACCAGCCCAGTCAAACGGGCTACTTCAGCTCAAACCGCCCCTGTAATAACTGCCGCAATACCACCGTTGGCAATGGCCGGTTCTCCATTTTTACGTCCACGATGCAAAGTGGCCTGCTGGTGAATATTTTCTTGGCGGACAACCAAACCCCACTCTACGGCTGCAACGTGGAGTTGGAAGACACCGCCACCGGCACCATCGAAATGACGCTGCTGAAAATGGAAGACAACACCGTCAACTTAGCTTTTGAACCTGATAAAAAATACCGCCTGATTGTTAGCCGGGAAGGTTATTTCCCCGCCTTCATCGATCTGGATGTCGGCAGGGCCGAGTTCCCGGAAGTGCTGTCCAAAGCGGTTTACCTCAAGCCCATGAAACCGAGGATGGCGGAGGTTCGACAGTGAGAGGCGCAGGCGGGGTGAGGAGCATTGTGGTTGGCAGGAACCATTTCAACCGGACAACGTTTTCAATTCTGTTCGCAGCAGGATTTCCATTTTTCACAAAGGATTTTACCTTTGCGACCGCTTTTGGAAAACTTGCGTTTTGAGCTACCCTCAAACCCTCAAGCTCTCAAACCCTCAAGCTCTCAAGCTCTCAAGCTCTCAAACCCTTTTCCCGGAGAGGTGGCAGAGCGGTTTAATGCGGCGGTCTTGAAAACCGTTGTACCGAAAGGTACCGGGGGTTCGAATCCCTCCCTCTCCGCTCCAATCGAAAAAGGCCCTTGCAAGTTCTGCGCAAGGGCTTTTGTTTTTTCAAGAAACACCACAAAAGATTTGACCTCCCAAACCTGAAAAGTCCGAAATAAAAAACAAGAAAGGCAATCCTTGTAAAATTCTGATGGCAAGAAATCAAAACTTGCCAAACTTTATTTACATTTCGGTCAAATTCTGTTAACGCCTGATATCCTACCCTACTGCCCTTCTTACACACGCTCTTGTGGCAGTCCTTTTCTCTGAGACAAGTGGCACATAATTACTGTTTTGTTGCCCCAGTTTTGCATACGAATGGCACCTAATCCTGTAAATCAATATTTTTCACCCTAACAATAGTTCGTCAAATGAAATACTCCTCTTACAAAATTGCTTCGCTGACCTTTGCATTTACATTCCTCCTGCTGCTGCCTTCCACCCGGAACCTCGCCCAGGACTTCCAGCGGGATTACGGCACCAGCCTCGACAACTCGTTTTCAAAAGTCATCCAGGACGGCACGAACTACTACGTGCTGGGGCAGGACGAAGCGGTCAACGGCGCTCCGCAACGGGCGACCGTCACCCGCCTCGATGCCAACGGGCTGCACCAGTGGACCTTGAGCCTGAACATCCCTTCCGTCTGGAACGATGCCGTGCTGACGCCGTCGGGCGACCTCCTGGTCGTCGGCTTGACCCTGCCCGCAGATGCCACCGCCAAAAGCCTGATAGGGCGGGTCACACAGGCCGGTGCTTTCGCTTTGCTCCGCAGCTACGACGTGACGGGGCGTGACTTCTTCTACCGCATCGTCAAACACCCGACACCACAAAACCCGGCGTTCCCGTACTACGTGTTGGGCGCACAGTTTGAGCCTGGCGGCACCCCCACGACAGAGGACGTTACCTTGCTGAACTTGGATGCCAACGGCGTTTTAAACTGGAAAAAACTGTACATCAGTGGGGGGGACGATGAATTCTTCCGGGACTTCGAAGTGGTTGGTGGTAATCTGATGATGGCCGGCAATTCCACTTCGGGACTGATTTTCATGGCCAACAATGCGGGTACCATGATTGGCGGAGTGCAAATTCCCCAGCGGGTTTACAGGGATGTAGCACCCGAAAGTGCGGGCGGGATGTACGCTGCAGCCACCGATTTTGGCAATTCGGAGGCGTACCTCCAGAAATTCGACGCAAGCCTGATACTGCAATGGGAAGTCAGGCTCCCGCAATTGAACAACATCAGCCAGGTGTGGGAGGGCTTGCCCGGCGAGGTGTACGTGACCGGGATGGGCACCTTCGGCGGGCTACTCCGCACGGTAGTCATCAAATTGACTGACTTTGGCTCACCCTCAGTCGTATGGGTAAAATACCTCACTGCCGGCACCGGCTTCATCGGCGGTTCGTCGTGGTACCTGCCGCCCTTCGGCCTCGCCTACACCGATGCAAGGACGATTCCCGGCGGTTTTGGGCAAAGTTGCGCCTTCATTTCCGTCAGCGATTCGGAACTCAACACCTGCGAAGTCTCGACATCCAATACCGACCTGCTGTTCACCGACCCTTTGCCGGACGGCCCCATCCTGCCCTTCGCCGAGCCGTTCCCGCTGCCGACGGGCGTGAATTTGCAGGAATCCTCCGCACTGAACTGGCAGCAGCAGGAAGTTTGCAGCACCGCGCCATGTGACGTTTCCATCACCCTCACACAAGTGAACAACTGCGGCCTCGTGGTGGCATGTGCCAACGCCACTGGCCCTGGGCCATTTACCTACCAATGGTGCGGTGGTCAAACCACCCAGTGCGTGACCACCCAGTTGACCTGCGGCACCCACGATTTTTGCGTGTCGGTCACTTGCGCCGATGGTACGCAGGCCGTTGCTGCGCAATCCATCGTCATCGCCGACCAGGTGCCGCCGGTGGCACTTTGCCTCGGCATCGGCGTTATTTTGGATGCCAACTGCACGGCCATCATTACCCCTGCAAGCATTGACGGCGGCTCGTCCGACAATTGCCAGATTCAGTCCTTGAGCGTCAGCCCGGCTGTCCTCACCGGCTGTGGCGACTTCCCGGTGACGCTGACCGTCACTGACTGGTGTGGCAATGTGGGCACCTGCTCCACGACGGTACAGACGATTGAAAGTACGCCCCCCGTCATCGTATGCCCCCCAAATGTGCAAAAGGACTGCAACACGAACCTGACCCCCAACTTCACGGGTTTCGCAACGGCCACCGACAACTGTGACCCAAACCCGGTCATCACTTCCTCGGATGTCACGTCCGGGGTGATGCCTTGCGACGGTCTCATTCAGCGAACATGGACAGCGCATGACAACTGCGGCAATTCGTCAACCTGTGTGCAGAACATCCTGGTGTTCGACAATGTGCCGCCCGTGTTGTCGAACTGCCCGCCCAACGTGACGGTGACTGGCATGTTCAACGCTGCTGGACTTTGCACTGCCGACGTGCAGGTGGCCAGCCCGACGGCGACGGACAACTGCGACCTGTCCGTCACGTTGACCAACAGCTTCAACAACACAGCCAATGCCAGCGGAAATTATCCTCAAGGCACTACGACAGTGACGTGGACGGCCACGGACGATTGCGGGAATTCAGCGACTTGCTCGTTCACCGTGACGGTGGATTGCGGAAGTGCGCCGGAGCATTGCGGACAGGCGGTGGTCACTTGTTTTTCCGGCTTCAACAGCCCTGCCAATTATTTGTCAGGGGTGAACCAAAACGCCCCGGTCATGGCACTCGTGGACGTACGCGACCACAGCACAGCGACACCGGGCACGCTTTGGGTGCAAGCCAGTTCCACCGAGTTCAGCGACCCAACCTGGACGCCCCAAAACCTGGGGCAGGTCTTCGGTATCGCCATTGACGGAAATGAGGACATTTTCGTTGCTGCCTCCTCGATTTACACTTGCGCCACTACCTCACCCTACACCTACAATCCTTACACGGCAAGCGGTCCCGGGGCGATTTACAAAATTGACGGCTCGACTTTCGCCATTTCCAACTACACGACCACCGGCGCTTTTTCGCCCGGCGGCACGACGATTCCGAACAACGGCTCTGCCCTCGGTGACATCGGCTACGATGCCACCAACGACCAGTTTTTTGTGACCAACCACGCCGACGGCATGATTTACCGGATAAAAAATGGCCTGGTGATGAGCCGCTTCGACCCCTTCGGCACCCTCAATCCGCCTTCCAGCGGTAATTTTAGCGACCCCAGTTTTGTCGCATTGACAGAGCGGACCTGGGGCGTTGCGTACTTCGGCGGCAGGGTGTATTTCGCCACCTGGCGGGAGGACATCGGCAGGCAAAGCGCTACGGCAGCGAATGAAGTCTGGAGCATCGGGCTGGACGGAGCGGGCGAGTTTCAGGGAACGTTTTTCAACGGTGGTGGACAAAAATGGGAAGACGGCGAGGTGCTGGAAATCACATTGCCGTGCTTTCCGGTCAATGCCAATTTTTCAAATCCTGTCTCAGACATTGCTTTTTCAAAAACAGGCCTGATGCTGCTCGCCGAGCGGACGATGGGGAGCGACTGCGGCGGTGCGTTCTCTACCAACTGGTTCAGCTATGCCCACAGCTCCCGTGTGCTCGAATACGAGTTCAACGGCACTGCCTGGAGCCTGACACCGGGCCACACGACCCCGCTTTGCAGCACGAACACCAACCTCAAATTCACCACCGGCGCAGCCAATGCAGTGACCGACAACAGTGCGGGCGGCATTGACTACGGTTACGACAGCTTCGACCCCGCCACCACGACGCAGCCCGATTGCGACCGCTTCGTTTGGAACACCGGCGACAACCTCCACCCGCCCACCGGCTTCAACACTTTCTGCTCCCAGCCCGGCACCACCTGGGTGTACGGGATGCAGGGCACGGCTGCCACCGGTGGCACGAACTACACGAGCCTGCTGGTGGATTTCGACAACAACGTTTGCTCGCACGACAAAATCCTGCTGGGCGACGTGGAGATTTTCAGGTGCGGCTGCATCGAGCCGGACCCCGACTTCCCTTGCGACTCGCTTTGGGTGACGAAAGAACCCTTGATTTTCGACCCCGGCACCATGCCCGACACCTGCTGCTGGGACGTGGATTTCCACATCCACGCTGGGCCGGTCGCCTTCCTGGAAGTGGAATCGCTGACACCTGGCGTGATTTTCAACAACCCCGCCCTGAGCAGTAGTTTCCAGTGGGGCGGTACGCCAACGGGGACGCTGCTGCCCATTTCCTACGCCCTTCCGGGGCATGGAATTCCCAACGGCGACTACAACTCGGCATTGACTTTTTGCCTCGGCAATATTTTGACACCCGCGCAGGACACGCAGTGCGTCGTCTTCCGTTGGTACGTGTTCGGGCCGACGGACATCCCGTACCTCGCCTGCACCGACACCTGCTATTTTTACTGCCCGCCGCCGATTTTTGGCGACACCTGCGTCGTGGTGAAAAACGATTCGGTCGCCTGCAACCCAGACGCACCGCTCGAATACTGCTACTATTTTCAGGTGCAAAATCTGAGCGATTTTACGGCCAGCCAGGTGGTGTTGAGCAACCCGACACCAGGTTTCGCCTTCAAGCCCTGCCCGCCGCCGAACATCAACATTACCAGCCCGACCATTGCCCTGCCCAACCCGGCATTGAATCCTGGCATCGCACCGGACTCCTGTTCGCCGACGCTTTGCGTCAAAATCGTGGCGACTGCTCCGGTGCTCTCGCCCACGACGTTCTGCTTCGAGGCGGGCCTGTCGAGCAACGATTCCTGCTGCCATTCCGCCAGGAAACATTGCATCACACTCTTGCCCTGCTGCGACCCCTGCGAGGACAGGGGCGTGGCGGTTCACACCGTGCCGCCGCAGGACAGTTGCTGCCATTCGCTCGACATCACGAACGACTGCGACCTCCAGTTTTTCACCAAACTGGAACTGGAGCTGCTCACGCCGGGCGTGATTTTCGGCTCACATTACACGGGCGGCCCGATGCCTGGCGATTGGTTCAACCCGATTTCCACCAACACCCTGATCCAGTGGCAGCACATCAGCGGCTTCGTGCCGAACGGCACGACCCTGGGGTTGATAAACTTTTGCCTCGATGGAATCAACATGCCGAGCGAGGTGCCGCAGGTGGTGGTTTTGAACTGGATAACGATTGGCTCCGACGGCAAGGACAGCATCGCTTGCTCCGACACGCTGATTTTCGACTGCCCCGCCGTGGACAACAAATGCGTCGAAGTTTTGGAACAACACATCGAATGTGTGGAGGATGCGAACGGCAATGTTTACTACCAGTTGACGATGACCATCCAGAACGTCTCGTCGCCGCCGCACACCGCCAACGAGGTGATTTTCACGCAGTTGGGAGGCCCGGCGGTCACGGTGTTTCCCAATCCGGTACTCATCAGCCCGTTGCCGTTTGGCGGCATCACCACCATCACCACCAACATTTTTGGCTCAGGGCTGAACGTCGGCGACAAACTGACATTCGAGATACGCCTGCACGATTCGTTCAGCGGCGACAACTGGTGTTGCTTCGAGGGCGATTCGGTTTGCGTGTTCATTCCGCCCTGCGGCGACTGCGTCTGCCACACCGATGGCATGACGCTCACGCAAAACGGCGTTGCCTATCCGCTGCCATGCACACAGGGAGCGGCCACGCCCGTTCTCGGCTGTCCCGCCGGGGACGTGAATATTTCAGGATTTTTTGGCTGTCAATCCTTGACGGGTGTACCGTGCCCGGAAACGACGGTCAATTGGGTGCTGATTGATCCCAGTGGGTCTTCCACCAGCGGGACCACGACGAATTTCCCCTCCCTGACCTTCCCGGCTGCCCAGGTGGACGACCCCGGCACGTACTGCCTGACGTTGACCACGCTTTGCCCGGGCGCTGTGGATAGTTGCATTTGTAAAATGCGGTGGATCCAGCCACCCTGCGAGGATTCCTGCTGCACCGACTTCGATGCCTTCTGCGCCCTGGTAGGCCAAGGTTTTACAGTAGCCATCACTGACAGTTGCAAGGTGATTGTCACTGCTCCGCAATTCGACTCCTGCCACTGGTTCTCCACGCCGCCATACGTGCTTGGCACCAATGTAATTCAAGTCATCACCGACCCCAGTGGGATGTGGATGTTCATGTTCGACCAAAATGGGACGTACCAGATTTGCGTCACCGTTTTCGAAGAAAATGGCGATAGCATCTGCTGGCAAAAGTTGATGTGTACGACTGTGGTGGTGGATTGCTTAGACTCCTGCTGCACCGACTACGATGCCTTCTGCCAGGCCGTACAAAACGCCACCACCATCACGATAGGCCCTGCCCCCTGCAAAGTCACACTCAACATTGGCGACCTACCCTGCGACGATTACATTGAGTCGGTCAACTGGGGAGACGGGCAGACAGACTTCGGGCCGTTCCCCTCCGGGTCGATGCCGATGCACACGTTCGCTGGAAGCGGCACGTACATCCTCACCTACCTGGCGATTGAACTCAACGACAACGGACTGATTTGCTTTGAAAAAGTGCTGCACGATACAGTTACGGTACAATGCCCACCAGCCTGCGAGTGCGGCGATTGGGCATTGGCCCTGACCACTGCCGGAGCGAGCTACCTCTTGTCTTGCAACAACCAACCGCCCCTGATGCTCGGCTGCCCAGTCACCGACATCAACATCAGCGGGTCGTTCCATTGTGTGGGCCCCGTGCCTGGCTGCGAGCCTTCGCCTGTGAGTTGGACGCTGTTCACGCCGACGGGGACGCAGAGCGGCACGACTTCGGCGGGTGCCATCAACATTAATTTCCCTGCCGCATCGGTGAGCACACCGGGGAACTATCAATTGGTGTTGCAAAGTCTTTGCCCCGGCAATCCCGACAGTTGTGTTTGCACCATCAACTGGGTGCAGCCGGATTGCCCATCCTGTGTTTGCGCCACACCCGACCTGACACTGACGGCAGGCGGCGTAGCGTTCCCGGTGGGCTGCAATTTGCCGCCACCCGTTTGGCCTGTGCTCGGCTGCCCGGCAACCGACGTGACGGTTTCAGGCTTCTTCGGCTGTCTGTCCACCGTGCCGGGAACCAACTGCCCCGACTCACCCATTTCGTGGGTGCTGACCGGCCCCGGCGGGGTCATCAGTAGTGGAGGTGGCTCGACGCCATTGATTTCGTTGACTTTCCTCGCTGCGCAGGTAAGTGCGCCGGGAGCGTACTCCTTGATTTTGCAAACGGTTTGCCCCGGTCAGCTTGAACCTTGTGTTTGCGAAGTCAACTGGGTGCAGCCGGATTGCCCGTCCTGCGCATGCGGGTCGTTTGAACAAATCAAAATCAAGAACAAGAAGACGGGCCTGAACCAAACCCTCACCTGCAACAACCAGCCTCCCCAGTTCATCCCCTGCCCGCCGTCGGGCAAGCCGCACGTCATCACTGGCAAACTGGTGTGCAACGGCAACTGTACCGCTTCCAGCATGACCTGGACAGTGATGAACCCGAACGGGACGACGGTGCTGTCCGGCAGTGCACCGGGGCCGTGGTTCAGCATCGCCATCCCCAGCACGGCGGTAACCGTCAACGGGCTGTACATGGTGAAAATACAGGGCATTTGCGACGGCGACACCTGCGAGTGCAAGCTCAACCTGCTGTTTGATGGTTGCGGGCCAAACTGCACCTGCAACGACCTGGAAATGCAGGTCAGCCAGGGCATTTACCTGACCGGGGTTGGCGGCTGCATCAAAAACATCCACTCCACTGCGACTTTGACGGAGTGCGATTCCGTTTTTTGGGACATCAGCAACACCACTGGCATTTTGTTGACAGGAGGTCTCAGCCTCGGCGATGCGCCGTTCCAGTTCAACTTCCCGGGTTCTGGCGACTACAAGGTTTGCATGAAAGTGAAGCGCACCCTGCCCGATGGCACGATGTGCATGTTCAGGCGGTGCTGGATGGTGAAAGTCAACTGCGGGATACCGGACCTGGTTTGCGAAGCGCCCATCCTTGACAACCCCGGCTTTGCCGAAGGTGCCCAACCGGGCGTACTCGGTCTGGGCGGCAGTTCAACGGCGTGGGGCAGCAACGCAGGCACGCCCGAAGTGCTCACCAACGAGGAATGTGTGGACCCGGTCGCCCTGCGGATCAAGGGGAACTGCATCATCCTCGACGTGATTGACCACGACCCCATCCCTGTGGTGATCGGTACGGCGTACAGTTACCGGCTCTGTTTCAACCAGACCGGCACCTCGTCGCCGCAGCCGGGCGGTACGTTGGTTGGCAGGCTTTCCCTGACGCCGCAGGGCACAGGCATCTGCGTGGGCGAGTGCGAGGAGGTATTCCGAATCCCGGTGGACGGTGCACCCGGTGGGTGGGTGGAAGCAGCGGGCGGCTTCACACCGCAGTTGGTTTCGGGCAATGCCTTCCTCACGGTACATTTGGAAAACGACTTCACCGAGGACGACCCTGAGACGCAATCGGCGCTGTTGATTGACAATATCTGCATCGAGGTGCCGCCTGCCGATGCGACAGACAACCCGCTGCAAGGGCAAGGCATCCGCCTCTTCCCCAACCCCACCACCGGGGACCTGACGCTGGAATTTACCGGCGCAACGCCCAAAGCGGGGGCCGTGCAAATCATCGACCTCTACGGCAGGCTGCTCCACTCGGAAACCCTGCCGCCTGGCGGACAAACACATCCGCTCTCGATAGCATCGCTGTCGGCGGGGATGTACTTCGTGCGGGTGATGGACGACGGTGTGCCAGTTTGGATGCGGAGGGTGGTGAAACAGTGAACGCAGAACGGGCGGCCCATCCCACGATGGGCCGCCCGCTTTTTTGTTTCCATTTTGAACAAGTAGTTTCAAGTGTTGAGCGCATGTCGCACGACAGCGCAGCGGCA